>CAZMNK010000236.1:0-6209 GCA_964567625.1 uncultured Enterobacterales bacterium
AGGACAGGACGCATGGGCAACTCCGACCCCGAGCCTACCCCACCCCCCCCTCCGCCAGGGCATCGGGGTGTGAGGTCTTTACGCCTGGGTGCTGTGTTCCACCTCTGTTTCGCTGGTGACGCCTGACGAGTGGTCGATGTGAAGCAGCCGGGTCAGCGAGACCATCATGGTCCCCATGACGAACATCAAGGGCAGTCCAACCACCACAGAGGCGGCTTGTAGGACCCTGAGCCCGCCCAGGTACATCAGGCTCAGCGCGACTCCTCCGAGCACGAAGGCCCAGGTCAGGCGGTGCCATCGTGGCGGTTGTCCATCCACCGGTAGATTCCGTGAGGCGGTCGCCGACAAGGTGAAGGCCGCAGAGTCGAGGGAGGTGGCCACGAAGATGAAGGCCAGGATGAAGAAGAGCGGGAAGATCACGCCAGACATGGGCAGGCTCAGGAGCAGCTCCACCACGGCCTGGGGACCGTCAACGTCAGTGGCGGTGGGTGCAGCGTGGAGGATTTCGCGGAGTGGGCCATGGCCACTCTCGACCCTCTGCAGGGCGGTGTTGCCCAGAATCGCAAAACCCGCCCAGCAGCCCAGACTGCCTCCGGCAACGGTTCCCACGGCCACCTGCCGAAAGCTGCGTCCCCCCGAGATTCTGGCCACAAACAGCCCCATGAACGGAGCCCAGGCCAGCCACCAGGCCCAGTAGAAGATGGTGAAGTCCTGGGTAAAGGTGCTGGACCCACCGGCGCCGGTTCGCAGGCTCATGGAGACAAAGTTCTGGAACATGATTCCGAGGCTGTCCAGCGCCTGGTTCAGCACGAAGGCAGGCGCACCCACGATCCAGATGAACGCCAACAGCAAGACAGCGAGAGCGGCATTGATGTCGCTCAACAGCTTGATGCCCTTGTCCAGTCCCGCCGACACACTGAAGCTGAACAGCGCGGTCAGCCCCAGCAAGATGGCCGTGTCCAGGGCCAATCCTCGTTCCACGCCAAAGAGGTGACTGGCCACTGCCGAGATCATCGGGATGCCGATGCCCAGTGAGGTGCCCACACCGCCGGTGAGTCCAAAGATGAACAGGATGTCCACCGCCTGGCCCAAAGGTCCGTCGGACAGGCCGCCCAGCACACCTTTACAGGCGGTACTCACCCGAAGCGTGGGGCTGCGCTTGACGTGCAGCATGTAGCCGATGGGCAGCGTGGCAATGGCATACATCGCCCAGGCGCTGATCCCCCAGTGGAAGAAACTATAGGCCCCCGCCCAGTCCGCAGCCAGTGGCGTCTGTGGTTCCACCCCGGCGACCGGTGGCGGGGCCAGGTAGTACCACATCCACTCGATGGTTCCGAAGTACAGCAAATTGCTGCCGATGCCCGCGCAGAACAGCATCCCCATCCACGAGAAGTGTGTGTACTCGGGGGTGGAGTCCGCTGTGCCCAGGCGCTGATCTCCGTAGCGTCCAAAGCACATCCACAGCAGCCAGCCCAGGCCAATGACGGCGAAGCTCAGAAACATCCATCCCAGGTCGTGCGTCATAAAGTGCAGCACGCGGTTGAGGTGGGTGAGGCTGGCCTCGGGCTTGAGCAGGAGCATCCCGCTGACCAGCAGCAGGACCGACAGTGAGACGAAGAAGACAGGCTTGTCTAGGCGTACTGAGTCTGCCGAGGTATTGTTTGGTTCGACCATAGGCATGACACCATATTCTATTTTCTCATAATAGTTCGGACCGAACTGGTAGAGATTGACACCGGCTCCTCTAGGCAGTTCGCCGTATGTTCTATTGTTACCCAAACGACCGAACAGGGTCGGTTCCTGTTGCAGGAATTTGGAGCAGTGAATGGGGTCGGGATCTGAGGTCGGTGACGGCTATGGTCAGCCCCGTTTTCGCCACAGATAGCCTGCGGCAAGCCCCACAAGAGCACCTCCCAGGTGCGCTCCGTACCCGATACCTGATTCGTGGGACATCATCAGCGATCCACCTACCTGTGCGGCGAGCCAGATGGACATGTACACCCAGATGGGGATTCGGATGGGGAAGACGAAAATCAAGACTCCCAGCCGTGCTCGCGGAAACAACATGGCGTAAGCCAGCATGACGCCTGCGATCCCCCCGCTGGCGCCGATGGCGGGCACGGGAGATCCGGGAAGAAAGATCAGGTGCAGCAAGTCACCGGCCAGGCTGGACAAGAGCAACAGCCCGAGGAATCGGCGTGGCCCCTGCTGCACTTCAATGTTGTCTCCAAAAACGATCAAGAAATAGAGGTTGCCCAGGAGGTGGAACCACCCACCGTGAAGCAGGAAGCTGGTCAGGAGGGTCAATCCACCCTTTCGCATTGGGGCTTCCGTGATGAAACCCCAGGTTTGAATCGTCGACTCCAGGTTGATGAATCCGAGCAGGCTTGTCAGGGTGATGAGGCCTGCCACGGTCCAGGTGAACACCGGCACCCGGTCAACCCAATGGGTGCCCATTTCAACGGGCAGCCCAAAAATGACCGCAAACCACATCAGTGGGTTTGGATCCCTTGCTGGGCCTGCGCTTTCGGAGCTCCGAGCGATTGCCTCGACTTTCATCAGGGCGATTGCTTTGGTGGCTTCCGGGGGGAGCGGTCTATCTTTTTCACTGGTCTGCGCATCATGGCGGCGTAGGTGTGGCTGGGTTGTACCCTTGAGGTCCTCACCCATTTCATCCAACTCTCCCGCGTCGAACCACAACATCTGGCAGGTTCGACAGACATCGAGTTCAAGGGTGTTGGACACCAGGCCGAGATTCACCTGGCTCATCTGCTGGGTGCAAGTGGGGCAAAAACGGTCCGCTGCCGGGGTTGGTTGATTGACCAGGGTGCGCCAGACCGAGTTCACGTTCGCTTTAGGCACGAGACGTTTCAAAAGTCCCAGTGTCATGGCCCGACCCGAACAGGCCGGACAACACCAATACACGGCACCTCGCTCCTGTTGGCGAAGGAGCCCATTGGCGCAGGCAGGGCAGGTGAGTGTACTCACGGTGGCGCAGAGTTTAGTGCAGATCAGACCTGGGATGCATCACAGGTCGGTTCTTGGATCACCAGAGTCGTTTTCCTTGTAATCCCCATCCATCATTGGACATCAACACGATGTCGTGGGGCATGCCTTCCACCACAGCGGCACCCCGCCCGCGCAGGTATCGGTCTGCAACGAGAGAGAGCTTCGGCTCAGCGAGAGTTACGTTGCTCAGATGCTGACACGGTCTCCTGCCGGGATTGCCAACCGGGATGCACGGCGAATGGCAGTGGTGCTGCGCGAGGTTGGCGGCGAAGGCCGACCGGTCGGCGACGGGTGGATGGCCTGTGATGTGCCGGATTCCTGGGCGGTCTTCGCAGCGGGCCTGGGGGTGGAGCAGCCCGTCGATGAGTCGACGCTCGAGGCCATTGTCTCGTTCTATCGGGAACGCGGTCGGTCGCCGCGGGTAGAGGTCACTCCCTATCAGCATCCGACGCTGTGGGAAGGCCTGGCTTCTCGGGCGTTCTCTCCCTACAAAAGGGAGACCATGCTCTTGCACACGCTCGATGACCTCCCAGCCGCCGATCCCGTGCCCGGACTCGCTTTCCGGGCCCTCGATCCAGGGAACCCCGACGACGTGACCGCTTTTCGTGCCTCCCAGATGACCGGGTTCTTTGGCGACCCACAGTCCCCCGCGGGGATGATCCCCATCACCGAGCGCGTCGCCCGGTCGCCTCGCTGCTCGCTGTGGCTCCTGGAACTCGATGGAAGGGTCGTCGGCAGTGGCGGACTGGAAATCTTCGAGGACACTGCGGTGCTCTTCTGCGGCTGCGTGTATGTCGATGCGCGTCGCCGGGGACTGCACGCAGCGTTCATTCGGTTCCGCCTCCAGGAAGCCGCCACCGCGGGCTTACGCTATGCGACAGTGGCCTCGTCCGTGGGCGGGCCCACCGAACGAAATGCGCTGCGTGCGGGTTTCTCGGTGGTCTACACCCAACTTGGACTCATGCAGCGCTGACCCGACCGCTGGGTACAACTCCTCGGCTCGTGTTTGCCACGGAGCATGGCGAATTCAAAGTCCCCTCGCCGAGCATAGGGGGCTCTCTCCGCGCCGCTCCAAGGTGAGCTGGCAGGATTCCACAGTCCCTCACAACTGGCTGTACCAGCTCTGATCGGGAACTCGCAAGGCGGAAGCCGTGGGTTTTTCCCTGGCCTATTCAGCGGCGACGGAAACGGAACATTCCCTCGGAAACTCGCCGGAGGGATCAGACCCCGGGTAGCCCATAGATGCGGGGGCGCACACGTAACCATACACGTCCATCCAGGCGCAGACCTGCCCCGCGTCGGCACAGCTGATGTAGCTGACGATGTCCTCCAGGCAATACACGAGAATATCGCCGATAGCACAGCAGCCTTCGAAGGTAAGGGAGCCACATTCCTCACCCTCGACGGGGACGCCGTCTGTATCGGTGTCGGTGTCGGTATCGGTGTCGGTATCGGTGTCGGCATCGGCATCGGCATCGGCGTCGGCATCGGCGTCGGCGTCGGCATCGGCGTCGGCGTCGGCATCGGCGTCGGCATCGGCGTCGGCGTCGGCATCGGCGTCGGCATCAGCGTCGGCATCGGCGTCGGCGTCGGCGTCGGCGTCGGCGTCGGCGTCGGCGTCGGCATCCGCATCGGCATCCGCATCGCCATCGGTGTCCGTATCGGCATCGGTGTCGGTATCGGCATCGGCATTCGTGTCCGTGCCCACTGAGTCTTCGGTGATGGAGTCCCCCCCACATCCCGCCAGGCCGAAAGAGATGAGGAAAAGAAGCAAGAAACCAGGAAGACGACGCATCAGAGACTCCCGCTGTGTCAGGGGACAGTCAGCAAGCTTACCGCAGGCACACCCCAGCACCCCCTCCGATTGGGCACGCGTCGAAGCTGAAGGAGAAGACTCAGGGTGAGCCCGAAGAGTTGTGCCGGAATCTTCATTCGGAAATGGGTCTGCAAGTCCCCTCACCACACCGTTTCGTGGACTCCGTACATCAGGGCACCAGGCACGGCAGCCCGCCGTCGTCCCCGCACGGGACCAGCGTGATCCCGAAGATCCCGTCCAGTTCGGCGGTGGCGGTGTGCTCGAAGTCCCCGAAGGGATCGTCGATGCGGAGCAGCGCTCGTGCGCCCTTGTCGGCCACCAGCCAGGCGCCGTCGACCTCCACCACGTCTTGGGGCTGCTGGAGCACGTCGCTGTCCTCGTCGCTGCGCCAGAGTTCGCCCCCGCCCGCGTCGAGGTGGACAACCTGGCCGCGGCCACGGGCGCAGTAGAGCAGGGTGCCGTCATCGCGCAGGTGGGGCCCGTGGGGGCTCTCGCCGGCGTTGGGGCCGCCACTCAGTGCGCGGGACCAGACCAGGGTGGGGGACGTGGTGCGCCCGCCCAGGACGTAGAGGTTCACGAGCTCCTCGGTGTCGCCGGGACTGCCTCCGGTCTGCTGGCGGCCCGTGACGAACAGCCGGGTCGTGCCGTCGTTGTCGGTGCGCAGGTCCAGGCCGTTGGGGGCGGTGGTCGGCAGGGGCTCTTCCCAGAGCAGCTGGCCGTCCAGGTCGACGCTCAGCAGGCGCCCGGCCCCGGTGTCGGCTATCACCAGGTCGCCCGCGGGTGTGAAGACCACCGCGTGGGGGAAGGACAGGCCCCCGACCTCGGCGCCGTCCCAGGTCCAGTTCAGCGCCCCCGTGGCGTCGAGCAGGTCGATCCAGCCGCTGTTCACGTCGCCGTCGATCCGGGTGTAGACCGTGCGGCCGTCCGGGTGGCGGTCGATGCCCTGGGCACCACGGCCCCGCTCACCGCTGAAGTCCTGGGTCCAGACCCGCTCCAGGTCGCTGTCGAGCTCCACGAGGGGTGGGTGCAGGCTGGAGGTGTACTCGTCGGCGGCGAGCAGAGCGTGCCAGGCGTGGGCGGCCGGTGAGGTGTCAGTGGAGGCGGTGTCTGTGCCCGAGGGAACGCTGTCGTCGGGCGCGGAGTCCGTGGGGGGCGCGGAGTCCGTGGGGGGCGAGGAGTCCGTGGGGGGCGAAGAGGCGCTGTCGTCGCTCGTGGTGCCGGTACAGGCGAGCAGGAACCAGGAGAACAGAGCCATAGACCGAGGCTACTCCCTCCGCTTCGCCGCCGTCGGATTCCACACGTCGTAGAAGTTGTCGAGTTGGTAGGAAGAGAGCATAGGAAATTCAAAGCCCTTTCGCCGAGCATGGCGGTCTCTCCCCCGCAA
>CAZMNK010000237.1:0-1118 GCA_964567625.1 uncultured Enterobacterales bacterium
TCCTTCTTGTCCTTCTTGTCCTTCTTGTCCTTCTTGTCCTTTTTGTCCTTCTTGTCCTTCTTGTCCTTCTTGGAGTCAGCCGCCGCGTCGGAGTACCCATCGCCCATGCCAACGCACATCTTGCGGTAGTCCGGCGGATCTCCGAACTTGTGCCACTTGCCCGTCAGGCCCTTGCCCAGGCACAGCACCTGGACCAGGTGCGTACCCTGGAGCACGGAGTCGTAGTGGTTGAGCATCCGCCCATTCACATAGACCCGGAATTCGGTGCTGTCCTCGGGAACCATGGCCTCGAACTGATCCCGTGAATCCACCTCGGACCGAAGAGCCTCGAACAGATCCTCGGCATCCAGGTCCGCAACCAGGGCCTTGTCCCAGGCAAAGGAGAGGTCCTTCTCCAAGGCAGAACGCCACAAGACCAACGTCTTGTCGTCTTGATCCCCTCCGAAGAACTCCATCATTCCGCGGTAGTAGTCGATGCTGGCCAGCGTGCTTCCGAGCACAACGGTGGGACTGGACGGCGCCGCTTTTTCAGCCTTCTTGAGCTGGGCATGTGCGGTGTCAAAGTCGCCATTGATGATGGCCTCAACCGCTGCCGCCACATGAGCTTCCACCGGACCTGCGTAGACCGGCGTGGAAAGAGCAGAGAGGAAAAGAGCCCCAATCAGGGCCATAAACGACCTCACTTGCATCTCCCTGTCCAACCGTTCTGGTAGCTCTCCATGTTGAACTCATACTGACAGGTCTTGCCCGCCTTTACCTTGAAGGACTTGGTGACCGTCTTGTCATCGTTCAGACGGGTCACTGTGGCCTTGTAGGTGCCTGCTGGCAGGTCCTTGTAGGACTTGGACGATTGCCCGAATTTCACGTCGAATTTCAGCACCTGGTTTCCACCGACAATCTTCACCTTGCAGCCAAAGGGCAGCACCTTGAGCGAAACCGCTCCCGTCGAGCCCCGGGCATTCTCTTCCTCTTCGGGCGGCTTCGTCGTACTGGCGCTCTTGTCGCTGCTGGCGCTCTTGTCGCTGCTGGAACTCTTGTCGCTGCTGGAACTGGAACTCTTGCTGCTGCTGGAACTCTTGTCGCTGCTGGAACTGGAACTCTTGCTGCTGCTGGAACTC
>CAZMNK010000237.1:1218-6142 GCA_964567625.1 uncultured Enterobacterales bacterium
ACTGGAACTCTTGCTGCTGCTGGAACTCTTGTCGCTGCTGGAACTGGAACTCTTGTCGCTGCTGGAACTGGAACTCTTGCTGCTGCTGGAACTCCCCTTGTCCTTGGAGCCTCCGCTCTTCTTGGTGTCCTCTGCTTCACCCTGGCCCTCAGCGACAGGCTGGGGGTCCTTGGCGGGCACTGCAGGGGCCGGGGTGGCGCTGGCCGCCACCGAAACCTCAGGTGTCTCTTCTCCTTCTCCTCCCCCGAGCAAGGCGGCGGCACCACCCCCCAGACCAAGGACCACCACGGCCGCGCCCAGGATCATCGGGAGCTTGCTCCCGCCACCACCACTCTCGGTCGGAGCTTCCGGTTCGTAGACCTCGGCAGGCCGAAAGGCGCTCTTGACCGGTGCGGATCGGACCGGAGGCGGCACAGGCGGCTCATCCGCAAGCTGCATCACGGGCATGTGTTCCGTGGTTCCCCCTGGCGTGGGCCTGGGCTCTTCGGGAGGACCGGGCTCCGCGGCAGCAGGCTGTTCCGCGGTGTCCTCGGGAGGCTCCTCACTGGCCACGGGCGGAGGGGCCTCTCCCGGAAGAGACGGATCCGCAGCACTCGGGAAATCCATTGGCGGAAAGGTCGTTGTGGCCGCGACCCCACCGGATGGTGACTCCGCCAGACCCTTCATCTGCTCAGAGGCCTCGTCCAGGGTCTTGAACTCCTCGGACGGGTCCGGCATCGTCAGAGCAGGCGATGACTCGGCCGCATCCTGGGAGGCCGCTGAAGGCTCGCCTGTACTGGCCTCCTCCAGCCCCTCGGACTCGGAGTTCGCGTAGAACCCGGTACTCCGATCTTCAAACAGCGTAGAACCGGTGAGTTTGTCGTCTGGATCCGGCGTGTGGGTGTTCGCCTGCATGACGGACTTGACATGTCGGCGGGCAAACCGACGCAAGCTACCGTCGTTGGCCTCTTCGGAAAGCACGTCCATCAACTCGATGACCTGGCTGGCTGTGGGACGATCCTCCGGTCCATAGGCCATCATTGCGGCGACTGCCGCCCGGGCCTGGTCCGCAATCTCTGGGGGTAGCGCCTCCCCAAATTCCAGGCTGCCAACCCTCTTCACCACAAGGGCGTTGTACTTGTCGGGGCGCAAATCAATGCGTCCGTAGTTCTCTTTCTTGATCAGCTCGTAGAGCGTGACCCCGAGGGAGTACACATCGGTGGCCGGAGTGTCCTCGTCACCCAGGAAACGCTCGGGAGCCATGTAGGCCTGGGAGCCGAAGGCCAGCTGCTGGGTCTTGGCCTCCCTTTCTTCGAAATTGGCTCGTGCGGTCCCGAAGTCCAGGAGCTTCACGTCACCGCCCAGCGTGACCATCACGTTGGAGGGTTTGATGTCCCGGTGCACCAGTTGAAGTGGTGCACCACCCTGGAGGGGAGATTGGTTGTAGGCCGCATCGAGTGCACTGGCGACGTTTCCAATGATCTCGAACATGGCCTGGAGCGGAATCGCGTCCGGCTGATCCCCAAAGTACGTGATGAGGGACTTGCAGTCGACCCCCTCCAGGTACTCCATGACCACCGCACAATGGCCCTGGAGCACCGTCAGATCCTCCACCCGAACGATGTTCCGGTGGCGCAACCGTCCGAGCATGCGGGCCTCGTCGCGAGCCCTCTGGACGATCTCTTCCTGCTCAGCCCACTCGCTCAACAGCAGCTTGATGGCCACCACCGAGGAGAAGTTGTCTCCGGTGACCATCTCGGCCAGGTAGACCTTGCCGAAGCCTCCCGCAGCCAATTCTTGGATGAACCTGAACTTGCGCCGGGGAGTCATCTGCTGGTGCCTGCTCGAATACCGGAAATATAGCCTGTCTGGTGCGGATGGCTCATCGACCGCAGATGCCCTTGCTCGCCTGGGCAAGCTCCACGGTCAGGTGCATTAAGGCCAAGTAGTCGTAGACGCTCCCTTTCACGCCCGGATTCTGCTTGGCTGCCTCCCCCCAGTCCCAGCCACCAAACAGCCCGGAGCCCCAGGGGCTTTCTCCCAGCAGAAGCTGTTCGTGCTTTCCGGCAAAGACCGCCGCCAGCCCCATGCGCGTGGCGTCGTCCTGTCGAGAGGCCCGCCGCTCGGTGCGGTCGTAGACGGATCGGACCCGCCGTTCCGAAAACCAGCCCTGGCTCTCGATCACCGCATAGTCCGACAGGTTGATGACCTGGAGCTTGCCGTCCTTGACCTCGACCAGGAAGTCCATCGCCGCCCAACGGGGAGGAAGCCCCCTGGAGCCGAGGCCACAGAGCGACGCGGCCAGGGAATCCGGCTCGGGTGCATCTTTCAAGAGCGACTTGACGGCATTGCTCCAGTCCTCATCGAGACGATTCACGCGGCGCTGGGCGTCTTCAGCGTCAGAGTCCGACAGGCCATAGCGACGAAGGTTCTCCAGCCGATTGGTCGGGACATAGACCAGGTCGTAGAGCGGGTCCTGGTCCAGGACATTGTGGGACTTCATCTCCTGGGTCCCCTGGATGTCTTCGCTGGCCGCCAGAAAGCCATCCACCCCCAGGACGGTGACCAGGCAGCCTGCAACGATGTAGGGCCGCCAATTCATCGGTAGTCCTTCACCTGGGCCACGCTCGGTACCTGGATGCGGGCGCAGTAACCATCCTCGTCCGTAAAGGTCTCATAAGGCCGGAATTCTGGGTAGGTGTCCCCGTAGTTCTGGCCGTAGTAGCAAACCGCCAGGAAATGCGCCCCCAGGACCTTGTAGGTGTAGTGCTGGGTGTAGCCGGCGAGGGTGGTGCCCGGACAGTCGCTGGCGTAGGTCCCAGGTGCACACTGAATCTGCAGGCCCAGGAACTTGGGGTCCCAGGCCTGGTTGGTCCGCTTGAGCCAGTCCCTGTAGGCCCAGAGGATCTCGGTCCGACTCCCCTTCTTCATGCGTGGACGAAACCGGTGATTGTCATAGCCGGCGTTGTGGCTGGCGATGGTCAACTGGACCACAGCGCCCGAGCTGGCGAGTTCCTCGTCCTCCAAGGGCTCCCGAAGGCTCCGGATGGCTGCATCCGTTGACTTCTCCAGGCTCTTGCGTTCGTCGATCTCACAGCCATTTGCCTTGGGAATGCGACACCGCCCCTCCGCCGAATCCACGTAGACCGCCCGTTTCATCACGTTGACCGGGGGAACCACTTCGGTGGGAGACCACGTCTCACTGCTCCCCCGGAGGCGACAGTTCTTTACCTCCAGCCCATACCGATAGGCGACCTCGGGCTGGAACTGCCAGGGGCCCTTGCCACATGCCAGGATGTCCATCGCCTCCGGGTTGTACTGGGATTCGGCAAAGGGAATGCCAGCAAGGGCCTCCGGTAGACCCTCATCCCGCAGTGCCCGCACCACCGTGGCGTAGCGGTCCGCGATCTCGTCGAGCTTCTTCCAGAAGAGCTTTGCCTTGAGCTGTTTGTTCGCGTAGCGGGTCGTCCACTTCAGCAATTCCTGGTCAAATGCCTCCGGCTCCTTGAGTCCATCTTCGTTGGCGATCTCGGCATTGGGACCCGCCACAAAGTGCAGCCATGCCTGCTCGAAGCCGTCCAGGAGCTTGGCATCGATGGGGTCCTCACTACTGACCTCCTCGTAGAAGACCTCGCCCATGTACTCGGGCCCCAGGGGCTTGGCCTTGCGCAGGCTGGACTGGACCAGGGGAACGGTGATGCCTGCGACGATCAACATGGCGACAACCACCAGGCCACCGACAAACCAGCCCGGTACACCCTTGGAGGCCTGGATCTCTCTGGCCTCGACCGGCGCAGGCCCCTGGATCTCTTCCTTCGCGGCCATCGAAAGCAGGTTCTCCTGCTGCCAGACGCCCAACTCCTGGCAGTCCAGGAAGCGGACGGTCACTCCCCGCCCGAGGGGACCCAGATGAAAGGCGCACTCCGGGGTCAGGTGTGCCTCGCCGCGAAGCAGGTTGATCTCGTTCCAGTCCACATGTTCATGGGGAGCAAGACGGACCTGGGCCGTGCCGACAGGGGCGATGTACGGCACGCCATCGTAGGCGGTGATCGTGACCTGGCGATCGTCGATTCCCCGATAGCCATCCAGGGTGAACCCCCCCGGACCGGGACGGGCACCGATCCGGATCACCGGGCCTCGCAAGACCACCTCGCCTTGAACTGATAGCGGACCACTCAGGAACTGAAGCCGAATGTCCCAGCGCTGCTGACTCAACGGTCCTTTCCAGCCCGCCTCATCACGAGCGGATCGCTCTCGAGGTCCAACTCCTCCAGCAACTCACAGGGACCCAACGAACGATCACCCGCACTCAGGACCCAGTTCCCTGCGTCAAGCCCCAACCAGCGCACCAGGTGGTCGACCACCGTGGCTGCCGGGAGGACGTTGCAGACGGGGGCTCGGAAGCGATGGGGCGCATCGTCGTCCTTGACCTGGATTTCGACAACGGACTCCTGTGCCAGGACCGGGTGGAGGATCAAGAGACTGTCCTCCTTCTGCGTCTCCACCAGGGTGTCGCCCGACAGAGGGCCCTTCTCCGGTCCCAGCCGCCAGCCGTGTGTGAACCGGCCGGACAGGCCGGCCTGGAGCGGGAGAATCGACCCTGTGAGACGGGCCACACACTCCGCCAGCGTGGCCTTCTTTGGAAAACGTGTCTTGAAGGTGTCTCCGTCGGGCGCGATGCGCAGCTTGAGAGTGATGGAGGCACCACCGGTCGCCTTGAGCCGCCTGGGTGCACTGGGGGCCGAACCCGACGGGCTGGACCGACGGCGGCGCGGGGCCGGAGGGGATGATTTCGGTTCCGCCTCTGCCACTGCCTCGGGCTTGGGCTCGGGCTCGGGCTCGGGCTCGGGCTCGGGCTCGGGCTCGGGCTCGAGCTCGGGCTCGGGCTCGAGCTCGGGCTCGGGCTCCCCTCCAGGCTCCCCCGGAGGGGTGGGGGGCAAGGAGG
>CAZMNK010000238.1:124-6130 GCA_964567625.1 uncultured Enterobacterales bacterium
CGGTGTCCGCATCGGTGTCGGCGTCGGTGTCGGTGTCCGCATCGGTGTCGGCGTCGGTGTCGGTGTCCGCATCGGTGTCGGCGTCTGTGTCCGTGTCGGCGTCTGTGTCCGTGTCGGCATCGGTGTCGCCCGTGTCGCCGGAAGGGTCTTCTACCTGGAAGCTGACGCTGTCGTCGATCTGCGGCTGGAAGGGCGCGTCCGATCCGTCGTTCATGATCAGCACCAACTCGAATTCATAAGTGCCCGCTTCGAGGGGGCTGATGGTGAAGGAGTCGGAGTTGTAATGACCGAATCCCGTGCCGTCCGAGTCACTGTATTCCGCATCATCCAGGTACTTGTGCAGATGGCAGCCGTTCTCGTTTGCGCTGGGGCTGGTCACCTCGCAGCCATTCACCTCGAAGGAGATGTCGACGTCAGGACCCGTGACGGTGGCGTCCTGCACGGGCTCGGTAATCTCCAGGGTGGGCATGTCCTGGACGTTGATGGTGACGTTGGCCTCGTCGGACAATCCCCCCTCGTCGGTCACGGTGTAGGTGAAGGTGTCGATACCGACATAGTCGCCGAGGGAGGTGTAGGTCACGTCGTCATCGTTCACGATCTCGACAATGCCGTACGAGGGCTGGACAATCTCCGAAACGATGAGGTTGTCACCACTATTGGGATCGTCATCGTTGTCCGTCACGTCAATGGTGACGCTCTGGTTGGAGATGACACTGGCCGCGTCGTCGACGGCCACCGGGGCCTCATTGACCTCTTCTTCTCCCTGAGAGGTGTCCTGGGTGTCGGTGACTTCCTCGTCTCCTCCGCAGCCAGGCAACAGGAGCAGTGCCAGGGCAGCAACGATTGGCGGGCGTGAGAACATTCTGACCTCCATCTTGGGGCGGGACTCGCGATGCCCGTACCCCCTAATCTGTCGGGAACAGGAGCCACCCAGGACACAACCCTGCAGAAATGCGAGGCCCCTGAACCGTCCTCAGCCCCAGGTAGATCGGCCTTTCTCCAGGGCGAAAACCAGGCGAAACGAAGACCAGCCCACCAGGTGGGCGCTGCACACGCTACTACGACATCCCGCACCGGGAGTCGTTGTGTCCGAACCCTCCGTGCTCGAAGCCCTCCGGCAACGCCTGGCCGGGGTCGAGCCCACCGTCGCCGTCATCGGTCTCGGCTATGTCGGCCTGCCCCTGGCCCTGGAACTGGTCCGTGCCGGCACCCGCGTCCTGGGGATCGATGTCTCCGAGACCCGCTGCGAGACGATCAACGCCGGAGCCTCCCCCGTCGGCGACATCACTGACGCCGAGCTCAGCGCAGCCCTGGCAACCGGGCGACTGACCTCCACCACCGACTACGACGTCGCCGCCTCGGCAGATGCCGTGGTGATCTGCGTGCCCACGCCTCTGCGCAAGAGCAAGGACCCCGACATCTCCTACATCGTCGCCTCGGCCACGGCCCTGGCACAGCGGGCCAGGCCCGGTCAGTTGGTGGTTCTGGAGAGCACCACCTACCCGGGCACGACCGAGGAATTGCTGGTGCCCATGCTCCAGAAACAGGGCCTGGAGCCCGGGATCGACGTCGCTGTGGCCTTCTCCCCCGAGCGCATCGACCCCGGCAACCCCACCTTTGGAGTCCGCAACACCCCCAAGGTGGTCGGCGGCGTGACGCCCGCCTGCACCGCAGCAGCCGCCGCACTCTACGGGCGCTGCTGCGATCACATCGTGCCTGTCAGTTCTCCTGCTACTGCCGAGATGTCCAAGCTCCTGGAGAACATCTTCCGCAGCGTGAACATCGGCCTGGCCAACGAGTTCGCCCTCATCTGTCACCGGCTCGAACTGGACGTCTGGGAGGTCATCGATGCCGCGGCAACCAAGCCCTTCGGCTTCATGGCCTTTCGCCCGGGCCCCGGTCTGGGCGGCCACTGCATCCCCATCGATCCCCACTACCTGACCTGGAAGCTCCGTTCCCGGAACTTCACCGCCCGCTTCGTGGAACTGGCTGACGCGATCAACTCCCGCATGCCGGAGCACGTGCTCTCGGTGGTGAGTGATGCCCTGAACGACCGTGCCAAGGCTGTTCGAGGGTCAAAGGTCCTGATCCTGGGCGTGACCTACAAGCCCAATGTCGCCGACCTGCGAGAGTCTCCGGCCCTGGCGGTCATCGACCTGCTCCTGGCCAAGGGGGCCGATGTCTCCTTTCACGACCCCTTCGTCTCCTCGGTAAAGGTCGCCGGACAGACCTTCGAGGGGGTGGAACTCGGAGACGACAGCCTGGGCGACGCCGACTGTGTCCTCATCACGACGGATCACCAGGACTACGATTTCCCCCGGATCGTCGCCCGGGCGACCCTGGTGGTCGACACCCGCAACGCCACGTCCGCGGTCCTGGCCGACACCCCCGAGCTGGGCGAGAAGGTGTACCGGATCTGACGGCCTCGGCCGGTTCAGCGCTCCCCGAGCGCCTGCTGCAGCCTCTCGACCACCTCGGGATTCTGCTCGGCCAGGTCCACGTCGAAGTCCGGATCCTCGCGCCAGCGAAACAGCTGGAACTCGGGACCACTCTCCAGGGCAAGCTCCACGAGCCACCAGTCTCCCTGGAGGGCCCACCGGTCCTTGGCCCGGACCAGCTGAGGCAGAACCTCCGAGCGCTGGAAGACCCTGAGTGACTCCGGGTCCAGGGTGTACCGCTTGTTGCGGTTGCGGAACTCGTAGCGCAGGTGGTCCTCGGCCCAGTACCCCCGCTCGCTGGCACCGGTCTCGCCAGTGAGCACCCTGTCGGGCAGAGGCTCCAGCATGGACGACCCTTCGGTGTCGGCGGGGAGTCCGAACCAGTCCAGGACCGTCGGTGCCACGTCGACCAGGCTCGCCAGGTCCGTCCTGCGCTCGGAGGACACCCCTGGGCCATGAAGGGCCATCAGGACCCGGTGCTGGCCGGTGCCCCAGGGGTGAAAACCATGGTTTGGAGCCCGGAACTTGTACCGCAGCCCCTTGTGCCAGAAGTCCTCCCCGTGATCGGAGAGCACGATGACCAGGGTGTTCTCCAGCAGCCCACTGGCCTGCAGCGCGTCCTCGATGCGTCCCCATGCGTCGTCTACTGCGGCCAGGCCCGCGTCGTAGAGATTCCGCTGGTGCTCCGCAGATCGCCCCCGCTTCTGATCGAGTTCCTCCTGGGTGACGTCGTCGCCATCGGCCAGCCTGGAGCCGGTGCTCAGGTAGCGGAACCGCCGGGGGTTTCTCTTCTCCGCAACCCCCCACTCCCGGTACCAGGGCCAGGGCCGATCACCGGGCGCGTGCAGGGTGCAGATGTGGACCGCCGTGAAGAACTGCTCGTGCTCTGCGGCCTCGGCAATCTGGTCCACCACGAGCTCGGCGAAGACATCCGAGCGGTAGGTCCCGCCAAACCCCTGGTTGTGGCGGTATTCCGGCGCCAGGAACCAACCGAGCGGGCCATTGAGCCAGCCGAAGAAGGGCCGCCAGTGAGGCTGGTAGCGGCTGGGAGCAAAGGCACGGATGTTCACCGGCGGCTGGTCGATGACGTCGAAGTTGTGGGCCGGCACCATGTAGGAGAAGCGGCTGTCGTCGGTGACGAAGCGGGTGTGAACGCCGGCCTCCACCAGCGAGTCCGTCATCATCGGGACGCGAGGACGCTCCTCCCCCGGCACCGGCAGGCTGTCCCGCATGCCGTGGGTGGCGGGGTTGGTGCCAGTGAGCAGGCTCGTCCAGGCCGGCCAGGTCCGGGCGAGCGGGGTGAAGCTGCTGTCGAAGGTCGTGGCCTGCTCCAGGAAGGCATCGAGCCGGGGCGTCGTGTCCCGCTCATAGCCATAGAAGCCCATGTGGTCCGGCCTCAGGGCGTCCAGTCCTACGATGAGCACGTTGGGGCCCTTGTTCTTGTCGGGGGTCTTTGCGGGAAGACGGGCGTCCGCCAATGAGACCCCGAGAAGCATCAGCCCCAGGACCGCCACGGGTCGCCAACCGGGACGATGGCGCCACGCAGCGAAGCCCAGCCATGCCAGGGCCAGGGCCCCAAACACCCCGTCGATACCATCGGGTGTGGTGTTGCGCACCAGCCAGCTGTGCTTCCAGAAATGGTGGTAGAGGCGCGGGTAGAGCACGGCGCCCTTCACCCACAGCCACCCCGTGGCCCCCAGGAAGAAGACTCCCCGCTGGAGCCAGGCCCGTCGCGACCCGCGGACCCGTAGAACCTGGTGCAGGACCATCCCGGCCACCAGGCCCATCAGGACGTAGATCAGCCCCATCTGGCCGATGAACAGCCCGATCTCGCGCTCGACGTGGCCGGTCACAGCCGGGTCGTGTCCGACCTTGCCCAGGGCGGAACCGAGCGCCCGCCTCGAGGTGACCAGGTCCACGCCGAAGAGCACCACCAGCCAGGTCACGCCCCAGAAAAGGTCAACGCGCAGCCGGGACGGCGCGGAACGGGACGGTTCCCTCAACCCACCACCGTGGAGCGCATTGTGGACCCGGGGCGGGCACACTCGGACAGCGTCGAATCGCTGGGCATCTGGGGCTCTCCCGGCACGGCCATCGTCGCCCTTCTACACGATCGGCTGCCTCGCGGCCATGCCAAGGCCCTCCGAATCCGCGAGCCGGTGGTGGGTTCGACCCCGGAGAAACAGCCGTCCAGGGAGACAAAGCCGGGAAGAGAGGCACTGGCTCACCGGTCCCCTCCCCCGCCGCGGCCCTGGCTCAAAGTCCCTGAGCCTGCCCCTGTTGGGGGTGATAGCTTCGGGACTCGGAGGTTCAAACCATGTTTCTCGCACTCCTTGGTGGTCTCGCCGGCCAGGCTGCGCCGGTCGCGCCCCCCCCTGTTGCCCCCCTCTCTTTTGTGGCACCGAGCCTGGGTGGGGACTTCGTCCTGGCAACGCCGGAGCTGCGCTATGACGCCATGCCGACCGTGCAGAGGGATGTCACCGAGGTCGGCTGGTTCTTCACCGGCCTGCTCCTCTGCGGCAGCGGCGCCGTCGTCATGGGTGTCGCGGCGGTCGGTGGCTCGGCCACGGACAACGCGGCCATCGACCAGGTGTTCGCCTGGACCGGCGTGTTCGGAGCCCTGCACTTCCTGGTTGGCGCATCGATGATCGGCCTCGAGTTGACCGAGGGTCGCTCGGCACGGATCGTGTGGACCGGGACGGGGTTCGCCGGGCAGTTCTGACCCCTCTCCGCAGCACTGGCCCGGTCGCACCGCAAACCCGGTTCTCTGCCAGTCAGCGACCAGGGCAGCGAAGGACCGGCGACACTGCCAAACAGCCGGTGATCGCAAGGTCCCTCCCCGGTCGTCCCCACACTGAGGTACCTTGAGGCCCCCACCCGGGAGCTGAAATGCGCCTTGCCCTGGTCCTCGTTCTCGCCCTTGCGGGCTGCCGCCACAAGGAAACCGAGACCGGTGACACCGGCACAATCGGCACGTTCGACACGGCCCCTGTGGATCTCGATGGTGACGGGTTCACTGCCGACGAGGACTGCGACGACGGCAACAGCGCCGTGTACCCGGGCAACACCGAGACGCCCTACAACGGGATGGACGACGACTGCGACGAGACCACGCCGGACGACGACCTGGACGGCGACGGCGTGGGGGTGGCCGACGACTGCGACGACGAGGATGACGAGGTCGCGCCCGGCCTGGTCGAGACCTGTGATGGCAAGGACAACGACTGCAGCGGCGAGGCGGACGACGCGGTCGGTGACCTGTTCTACGCCGACCTGGACGAGGACGGCTACGGCGATGCGAACACGGTGGTCCAGACCTGTGAGGGCGCCACCGGCTACGTCGCGGACAACACGGACTGCGACGACGAGAACGAGGAGGTGAACCCGGCCGCCACGGAGACTTGCAACGAGATCGATGATGACTGCGACCTGCTCATCGATGACGACGACCCCGACGTCGCCGACCCCACGACCTGGTACCGAGACGGCGACGGCGACGGCTGGGGCGACGACGCCACCTTCATCACCGCCTGCGAGGTCCCCTCCGACTACGGCAGCGAGGCCGGCG
>CAZMNK010000239.1:0-6110 GCA_964567625.1 uncultured Enterobacterales bacterium
CTGTTCGCCCTTGGGCTCGCATGCGCCGCATGTGGCCCCGAACCCGCCTCCGATGAACAGGCCTGCCCGGACAGCCAGGGCTGGTCCGAAGGCCAATCGGCCTTCGACCTGCGTACGGAAGAATGGGGCCTGGACGGGATCGAAGGCATCCGGCTGAGCGTCACAGACCTGGACGGGGATGGCTGGCCGGATCTGCTCATTCGAAACGGCGGCGGCCCGGACGACTTCTCCGACGGGGGGAGTCGTTCCCGATGGATCCTTCGCAACACAGGCAGCGGCTCCTTCGAGGATGTCAGCGCCACCTCCGGACTTCTCACGCTGAGGCTCAGCGAGGACCTCGACACCGGCCGGCCAGGACAGGTCTTCACCTCTGGCGATGTAGACAACGATGGCGACCTCGACATCCTGGTCGGCCAGTCCCGTACGGACAGCTCCGATTCCGAGGCCGAGACCTCCGAGTTGATGCTCAACGATGGCACTGGCCACTTCATGCTGGGCCCCTCGGAGAGCGCCGCACGCTTTGCCAGCGAGGTGAGCAACCCGGCCGGAGTCAGCTTCGTGGACTTCGATCGGGATGGGAACCTGGACCTCTGGGTGACCCACAACGAGACCTCTGGCCCCACCCCGCTGCCCGACTTCCTGCTCCAGGGAGATGGTCAGGGAGGCTTCGTGGACGTCACGGACGCCATGGCGGTGGACACCTACGCCTGGAACTTCGTGAGCACCATCAACGACGCCCAGGCCCACAGCTGGGCCTGGTCCAGCGTGGCCTGTGACCTGAACAATGATGGCAATCCTGAACTGCTGGCCGCCTCCTATGGTCGGGCCCCCAACCACCTGTGGCGAGCAGATGTCGAGGACGGAGAACTGAACTACACGAATGCCTCCATCGAGTCCGGCTATGCCTTTGACCACCGAGTGGACTGGACCGACAACCTGAGTGCTCAGTGCTACTGCGCGGACAATCCAGGTGCCGAAGACTGTGACCAGGCACCCGCCCCCGCAGACGACGCCATCTGCGACAGTCTCCAGGCGGCCTTTGGTGACGCCTATCGATGGAACCACGACTATGGACGTGAGACCTTCCAGCTGGGCGGAAACTCGGGCACCACGGTCTGCGCAGACCTGGACAATGATGGCTGGATGGACCTGGTGACCCATGAGATCGTGCACTCGGACGTGGGCTCCTCGTCCGACCCCAGCGAGATCCTGCACAACCTGGGTGACCCCGACGTCCGCTTCGAACGACCGGGCAACGACGTCACGGGTCTGCTGAGAGTGGACGAGTACGAGTACTGGGACCGCGGAGACATGACCGGGGCGGTCCTTGATTTCGACAACGATGGCTGGCTGGACATCTACATCGGCTCCTCCGACTACTCCGGGAACAAGGGCCTGCTCTTTCACCAGACCGCGCCCCTGGTCTTCGAGGCCGTGCCCCTGGACGACTACTTCACCCACTACCGCTCTCACGGAGTTGCCGTGGCGGACTTCGACCGGGACGGCGACCTGGACATGGTCGTGGGCCACTCCACCCACCGCTGCGATGGCTACCCGGGTGACGACTGCATGGACACCAACCAGGTGCAATTCTACGAGAATCGCCTGGCCGACGGTTCCAACTGGGTCCAACTCCGACTCCAGGGAACGGGAGGGAGCAATGCCATGGCCGTCGGGGCACGGGTAGAACTCACTGCTTGCGACGTCACACAGACTCGAATCGTGGACGGCGGACATGGTCACTTCGGGACCCAACGAGACCCCGTGCTGCACTTCGGGCTGGGAGAGACTGACCAGGCCGAGGTCCTCGTGACCTGGCCAGATGCAGATCTGCGTGAGGAGAGCTTCTCAGTACAGGGCAATGCCCGCTATGACCTGGTTCAGGGTGAGGATGCCCGGGCCTGGCCCTAGTGCCTGTTGGTCACCTGCAAGGGCGAAGTCTGTCCCTGTCAGCTACGTTGACTTCACTGGAAGGGAGTCAACATGGGGTCCAGCCTCGTCCTGCTGTTCATGCTTGCCTGTTCCAACGGCGACGGCACCACGCCTGCCGACTCGGATGTGGACACGGACACCACCACGGTCACAGGCACGGACACCGGCCCGGAGGATGCCGACCAGGACGGTCACGACAGCACCACCGACTGCAACGACGAGGACGCCACCGTGTACCCGGGTGCCGAAGAGCTCTGCAACGGCGTCGATGACAACTGCAATCAGATCATCGACGAGGGCTTCGAAGACACCGACAAGGACGAAATAGCCGATTGCATCGACGTCGAGGACTGCGACGGGGAGGACAATGACGGCGACGGCGTTCTCGACGAGGGTTTTGCCGACACCGACGAAGACGGCCTGCCGGACTGCCTGGACGAGGAGATCTGCGACGGCCTGGACAATGACGGCGACAGCACCGTGGACGAGGGCATGGACATCGATGGCGACGGCTACCCACCCTGCGGCGACCAGCCGGACTGTGACGATGGCGACGCCACCCGGTCACCCGAGGCTTCGGAGATCGACGCCAACGAGATCGACGATGACTGCGACGTGCTCATCGACGAGGGGTACTGGGCCGCTGGCGACCTGATCGTCACCGAGGTGATGGTGAACCCGGGGGCGGTCGGCGACCCCCTCGGCGAGTGGATCGAGATCCGCAACGAGAGCGGCCGTACCCTGCGCCTGGAGGGGCTGACGCTTGTGTCCGACGGCGACGCGCAGCACGTGGTCGAGCACGCAGAGGAGCTCAGGATGGACGCCGACGCGATCTGGATCCTGGGTACCAACGCGGACTGGAACACCAACGGCCGGGTCAACGTGGACTACCCCTACAGCGACCTGTCACTGTCGAACGAGTCCGACCGGCTGGAGATCTGGGCCGGCGCGACCCTGATTGACGAGGTGGCCTGGGACGACGGCTACGAGTTCCCCGACCCCGACGGCGCCAGTCTCTCGCTGGATCCGTACTACCAGAGCGTGGAAGAGAACGACCGAGGCGGTGTGTGGTGTGCGTCGACCGAGCCCTGGGACGAATTCTCCGATCTGGGTAGCCCTGGCCAGGAGAATCTCGTCTGTCCCGACGTGGACCACGATGGCGACGGCTACAGCAGTGGCACCGGCGACTGCGACGAGTCGGACCCGAGCATCCACCCGGGCGCTGTCGAGACCTGGTACGACGGTATCGACCAGGACTGTAACGAACTCAGTGACTACGACTCCGACCTGGACGGCCACGACTCCGACCTGTACCTGGCCGGCACGGACTGTGACGACAACGACGCAACCATCTCTCCCGACGCCGACGAGATCTGTGATGGGATCGACAACGACTGCGACGGGGACACCGATCCAGACGACAGCATCGATGCCTTGAACTGGTACCGGGACAGCGATGGTGACAGCGACGGCGACCCCACGGACAAGACCACAGCCTGCAGCCAGCCCAGTGGCTACGTGTCCGAGAGCAGCGACTGCGACGACACCGACCCCAGTGTCTACGACTGCACCGTCGGCCTGAACCAGGAGAATCCAGGGCTCGACTGCAACGAGATCCACCAGGACGACAGCACCCTGACCGACGGAATCTACTGGATCGACCCCGATGGAGACGAGGACCACTCGAACGCCTTCGAGGCCTACTGCGACATGACGGTCAAGGACGGCGGATGGACGCTGTTCTGGTTCGTGGACGCCGAGCACTTCGACGGCACCTTTGCCAATGACCGGGTCAGCAGTACGGACGTGCCCACGGAGATCAACGAGCACTCCGACATGTGGAACGTGCTGGACGAGGTGACAGCGAGCGAGACCCTGGTCGCCTGTACCGACCAGGACGACACCAACACCTGGTACTGGTACTACAACAACACAGACCTGGTGGGCTTCTTCACCGGTACAGGGAGCTACGGCTACCAGTACGTCGGCGCCGACGACAGCAACACCACCTACGCGACCTGCGTGAGTACCCACAAGGCCGAGGACCGGTACGGCTTCATCGTGCTGGAGAACGGCTCCTGCGGCTCCTGCAACACCATGTTGTACGGCAACTACCACTACACGTCGGGCGGCCAGTGCAACAGCACGAGCAACATCTACGGCACCCACAACAGCCCCTGGGATGGGCGCAGCATCGGCTACCCGATCTGCGGCGGCACCCAGACCTCGAACGGGTCCTTCTGGATGGGTGTGCGCTGACCGGGCCCCACCGCGCGGACGTCAGTTCCCGAGGAGAAGTACCCCGAGAAACATCAGGCCTCCCAGACCGAGCAGGCCGCCCAGCACGACGACGTAGAGAATGCACCCCATCTGTTTCGCACTGGAGAGACGCCCCAGGGCCTCGTCGATCTCCTGGCGCAACACTTCCGACTGTCTCTGCGACGTGGCATCCGCCACCCCCATGACCCTGAGCGCCGTCGACAGAGCCTCCAGGCGGGCCACCACGGCATCATTGGTGGCCTTGACCGCCGGATCCCACGTCGAACGCCAGGCCTCGACCGTCAACATACTCATCGACATCACCACCGCCTGCTGCATCCCCGGCATGGTGCGAGGCACAAAGGCGTTGCGCCAGAACCGTGCCGAACTGCTGGCCTGGCCGGTCATGCGCCTGGCAAAGACCCCTCCGAGTCCCGCCTGGACATCCAGCTTCTGTGCGGCCTGGGAGAGTTCTCGGAGCGCCTCCAGCTCCTCCTCCACCGACACCAGCGTCCGCGTGGCACTGCCACAATAGGCACAGACCATCCTGTCCGCCGCAAACGGCGCCCCACAGACTCCACACCCTGCCATGCCGCCATCCTCCACGACTCCCCGGATCATACGCGACAGAAGCGCCATGGACTCTCCGGGCTGGTCCGGTACAGCTGGAGTCTCCGGTGGATTTCCGTTCTTGCGTTCGGTCTGACGGGGTGTCACCCCCGACGCTTGTCATCCCCCTGGCATCGAAGCCAGTCTCCACGGAACCAGACCTGGCATCCACCCCGGGCGTTGGCCCCGAGGGGCTTTGATTTTCCTGTCCCCGAGCACTAAGGTGACCCATGGGCAAGGCGCCGGATCGGCGATTTTCGCAGCGAGCGCGCCTGCTTCGCTGGTTGACCTTTCTGGTGGCGGCGCTCACGCTGGCAGCGGGGATCCGGCTGTTCCAGGTGCTGCGCTCCCAGGGGGTCCAAAACGTCGACCTGATCAGCGAGAGCATCGTCCGGCCAGCCCCTGAGCTGGGACCAGCCTCGAACCTTCTACTGCCCGATCTGCAGCAGGCCCGCATTGTGATACCCGGCCGACCGCACGATCCCGGCGAGGTCACCGAGACCGACAGGCGAACCGCGATCCAGCGGACGCGGACCTTCCAGGTGAGCACCAACAGCATTGGCCTGCGAGGGCCGGAGATCGCTCCCACCACCGACGAATTCCGCATCCTGTGCATCGGTGACTCGATCACATTCGGCTGGGGCTTCGAAGGGGAGGAGAGCTTCCCCGCACTGTTGGCCCGCGAGTTGGGGGTCGAAGTGGTCAACGCCGGGGTGCCAGCGCTCAAGCCTCACACCTTTCCCGGCTGGCTGCAGATGCTGAAGGAACAGTTCGAGGTGGACCTCGTCCTGGTGGCTGCTCGACCCGAGCACGCCCGCCCGGACCCCTTTGCCGACTACGGCCGCGCCATGGCCGAGACCGCCCGGGTGGCACATCCAGCGCCCCTGGGGGTACTGCTGCCCCCGTTGAGCACCTTTGACGTGATGGGTTCACAGAACCGGGCCACAGAATTGGAGCAGGTGAGCATCCAGGTCGCGCCCATCCCTGTGCTGGACCTCACCTCGGCGTTTCGATCGGCCCAGACCCGAGGGTCCGGGGTGATCCTGGAGCAGACAGCCAGTGCACAGCGAGTGGTCCGATTGCCCAATCGGGAGACGGTGCTGGAAGCCATCGCCCCCCCCCAAGGACTCGCCCCCGCCATCACGGCGATGTTCGAGGAAGACCACAGCATCGCCGAGCCCCTGTTCTTCGACGGCGGCCACCCAGACCTGGAAGGCCTGCAACTGTTCGCCGAGGAGGTGGCAGACTGGGTCCGGGCCAACGGCTGGTTGCACTAGAGGCTGGAGACGCCCCTGGTGACTGGCCCGGAC
>CAZMNK010000240.1:0-6072 GCA_964567625.1 uncultured Enterobacterales bacterium
CGAGTCCACACCCTCCTAGGGGTTCCGGTTCAACACAGGCACGGGTGCCTTGACGGGAGTCTCTCCCGATACCCCGCCCCAACACCCCTGCGGTACTCTCCACCCAGGAGTCCGCCATGGGTCCTGTGCTTCCGCCAGCGCTATTGCCCCTGCTCTCACTCGCCCTGGTGGCCTGTGGGGGCGAGGACGTCCTGGTGTGCGAAGAAGGCACCCACGAAGAGGATGGGGCCTGTGTGACCGATGAGGCGACGGACACCGACGTCTGCGAGGACGCCATCCCCTGCCAGGGCGACCACGCGATCGAAGAGGCGGCCGACCTGGAAGCGGTGTCTTCCTGCGAGACCATCTCCGGTGAGCTGAGTGTCCTGGGCCAGGAGTGGCTCACAGGCCTCGAACTGCCCTGTCTTGTCTCACTGGACGGAGACCTGCGCATCGACAATGTCGACGCCCTGACCAGCCTCGAAGGACTGTCGAGTCTCGCGACGGTGGGCGGACGCCTCTACCTCAAGGACAACGATGGACTGGTCAGCCTCGAGATGCCCGGCCTGGCGTCGGTGGGCGAAGACCTGTTCATCGCCGACAACGACGCGCTTCCCAACCTCGATGGCCTGGCCGCCCTCACCTCCGTGGGCGCCGACCTGGACATCTATGAAAACGCCTCCCTGACCAACCTGGAGGGCCTGTCGAGCCTCACAACCGTGGGCGGTAGCTTCTACACCCGGAACAACAGCGCCCTGACCGGCATCCGCGTGCCCGGTCTCGCGAACATCGGCACCAACCTGGACATCCGCGACAACGGCGCCATGAGCACTGTCGAGCTGCCCGCCCTCACGACCGTGGGCCTGGACGTGTTCATCGGGGAAAACGACGCAATCGTCCACCTGGACGGCTTGCCCGAGCTCGTGTCCGTGGGCGAGGACCTGACCATCTTCGCCAACAACGCCCTGACCAGCATCGATGACCTGGCGGGCCTCACATCCGTCCCCAGCATCCTGTCCATCAAGGACAACGACGCCCTGGTCGGCATCGACGGCCTGGCCGCTCTCGCGTCGGTGGGCACCCTCCTGGAGATCCGCGACAACGCTTCGCTGACCGGCATCAACTTGCCCGGCCTCACAACCGTGGGCGAAGACCTGTACATCGGGGACAACGACGCCCTGGTCAGCCTGGACGGCCTGGCCGCCCTCACCTCCGTCGGAGGAGACCTGGAACTCCTGCGCAACGACACAATCGTCAGCCTGGAAGACCTGGCTGCCCTCTCGTCCGTGGGTGGCAACCTGGTCATCCAGAACCAGGCGGACCTGACCAGCGCCGACATGCCCAGCCTGGCTTCCATCGGTGGCGACCTGTCCGTCGAGTACAACCACAAACTGGTCCGCCTGGACGGCCTGGACGGACTCACCTCCGTGGGTGGCAGCCTGGTCATCGGGTCCAACTACGCCCTGGTCGGCATCGACGGCCTGGCCAACCTCGCCACGGTTGGGGAGGACCTGGCCATCTCCGACAACGCCCTCCTGACCAGCATCGACGGGTTCTCGAGCGACACGGTTGTGGGCAATGGCCTGTACATCTCGAACAACCAGGACCTGTGCCAGACCGACGCAGAAGCATTCGCCGAGTCCATCGTCGTGGGCACAGAGACCGCCGTGTACGACAACGACGACGATTGCTGAGTGGGTCGACTGGGAAAGCGGTTCGAATTCCCCGTCCCCGGTGACTTCCCGTTCGGTGCGGTGGACTATGATGAAGGCGCATCGAAGGGACTCCGATGGGACTGACCCAACTCCTGCTGGTCGCCACAATGGCGTCCGCCTCCACCCCTGCGGTGGCCACTGAGTGCGACACGACCGCAGGCGTGGTGCTGGACCTCTGCACCGTGCTGGCGACCGACGAGCACACCGTGGCCGGGGACGCTGGCGTTGGAGACGTCGCGCTGTCCTGTGCAGGTGGCTCGACGCCGGGGACCAGCCTGGAAGGCGTGGCGGAACTCTCGGATGTCGACTGGGCAAACCAGTTCTTCCTCACGCAGATCTATGACCCCACCTGGAATCCCTCGGGAAGCCTCAGTGACACGGCGTCGAACAACTGCGGGCCGGCCAGCCTGGCGATGTTGATGGCCGCCGCGGGCGTCCTGCCAGCAGGCCTGGAGCCAGAGACTGCCATCGATCACGCTCGAGCCATGATGGTTCCCGGCTACCCGGCAATCGATGCCTCGGAACTTCCCGAAGGCGCTTCCCTCCTCGAGGACGAGGGGCTGATCCTGGTCGATGACGACGGCCACCCGGTCTACTTCGACTTGATGGAGGCCGAGCCCTCCGTTCCACAGGGGATCTCCCACGCCGGTGCGAGCCCGGTCTTCGGCTATTCCTGGAACGACCTCGACACCCTGGTGCGGAGCCGCGGGGGCGTGATCGCCCACGGGCACATCACCGAGGCGTGGATCGAGCGCTTCCCGGGAGAGTATGGGTCGGTCGGCTCAGGGGCTGTTGCGCACTTCATCACGGTGCTTCCCGCCGCCACCGAAGGCAAGTTCGTGGTCCTTGACCCCATGCACAGGGGCGGAGCGGTACTCATGACCCAGGGGGAGCTCCAGACCTTCTTCAAGAGCCCGGTCAATGAATACGAGACCGCCATTCGGGTGGTCACCTGGGAGGAGCCTCCCTGGCCGACCGAATAGCCCCGAAGCAGGGATGATCTCTTCCAGACAATGGGCAGCACCGGTTTATATCAAACACTATTGTTTGGTTTTAGTTGAGCCCCATCAAGGGCGCCACCTGCTTCTTCCCGGACCAGTTCGGGAACATCGAGGTCACCAACCACTGCGGCGACCAGGCCATCCTTGCGCTCGAACGGAGGGACATTCGGGGTACCCTGGCGGCCACCGTCTGCCCCTGATTTGGGGGAGGACCGGCACCTGGCGAACCGAGGGCGACCATGGCCATCCGAGGAAGGGTCTTCTGGACGGCACTGGGCCTCGTTCTCGGGGCCTGCGCGGGCGACGACGACGACACCGTCACCGATTGCATCCCGGTCGTCGAGACCCCGAACACGCCACATGCTGCGCCATCGACCAGCAACTGCGCCTCGGTCCCGACCACGACCACGGACTCCACCACGGACTCGGACGCAGACTCCGGCACGGACTCCGGCACCACGATCCCAGGGGTGCCCCGACTGTCTGCGGGAGGCCCCGGGGCCGAGGTCATCGACCCCTACGAGGAAGCCATCACGCTACCGGGCTGCGACCCGGCTGATCCCCTGGTCCGGGTCATCCAGAGTGACGCGGATTGGGCGGACATCAACGACCCGGCGTGGCGGGTCTTCTGTGTCGAGCCAGGGGACTACCGGGGCCTGGGCAGGATCGAGATCACCACCTCCGGCGAGCCCTCGGCGGTCCGGGTGCTCCGGTACCACAACCCGGCAGAGTCGGGTGAGGAGACCCACCCCGTCGCGATGGCGGACAACGACCGCGCAGTGGTGCAGAAGCTCCGACTGGTGGACGCCGACTACTGGGTGCTGGATCGCCTCGCGATCCTCAACAACGACCTGGAGGAGGCAGAAGCGAACACCACCCTGGAGATTGGCTTTGGGGCGTCCAACAATGTCGTGCAACGGACCCTCATCGAAGGCGGGCTGGTGGGGGTTCAGTTCATCCGGGAGTCCAACGAAAATGTGCTCCAGCGCAACGTCGTGCGCGACACGATGCTGGTCTACAAGGACGCGCTCTGCATCATGTTGACGGCCTCCGGCGAGCCGGACCTGCAGATCACAGGCAACCGAATCGTGAGCAACGAGCTCTACAACTGCACCGCTGGCGTGCAGTTGCACATCAACGACGGGTCGCTGGGGACCACCTTTCCGGGAACGGTGCTGGCCAACAATGACGCGTACCTGACCGAGGAGCGGTACACCGACTGCCATGGCAACATGGACCCCAAGGGAAACTGTGCAGCGGGGGAGTTCGGCCTGGTGATCAAGGGGGGCGGAACCTCTGCGGCTGCCGAAGACCGGGTGACCCTGATCCGAAACCGGATCTGGGGCTGGAAGAAGTCGGACCTCACGGGGTTGGCTTCCAGCGGTTCGGCGGGCACTGGGCTCGTGGCCTGTTGTTACCCCAGTCCATACGTTCTGTTCGAAAGCAACCTGGTCACCCACACCGGCGAGGGGATGACGACCGCCCATAGCGACTACACGACGGTGATCGACAATGTCATCGCCCACACGTACTCGGACTATGACGGATCAGGGGAAGTCCTCTATGCGGCGGGCGAGCGCGTCGAGTTCTACCGCAACATCTTCCTGAATGGCGTGGAGACGGGCAATTTCGTGTCCACGGACCAGGACTTCCGCTGCAACACCCTCATTGGGATGCAGAAAGCGGCCAGCGTCAGCGACGGCATCACCGTCACGGCCGACTACAACAGCTACTTCGGAGTGTCGAGTCCGGCCCTGGCGGGTCCTTCCGACCTTGCATTCAGCGATCCGTCGGACACCAAGAACGAGCCATTCTGCTATGAACGCCGGATCATCACCGGTCCGGAGACCCACTGCATCGACGGACTCCAGCCGACCCATGACAGCCCCCACCTGGATCACTGTGACCCGGAGCTGGGAAGCATTCCTGGGGTTGGGCTGGATGATGAGCTGATCACGGACCCCTGAGAGGAGCGCCTGCTCGGCATCGACGGCCTGGAAAGGCTCGCCATGGTTGGAGAGGACCTGGGCATCTCCGACAACGCTCCCCTGACCAACATCGACGGGTGCTCCAGCCACACGTCTGGGAGCAATGGCCTGTACGCCTTGAACAACCGGGATCTGTGCCTCACCGACGCAGAAGCATTCGCGAAGTCCATCCTCGTGGGCACAGCGCCGCGCACGACGACGACGAGAAATGCTGCGTTGGGGCCTGGGCCAGGGTCCAGGGGCCGTTGAGACGGGTGGAGTCCGGGCTGGCAAAAGGACTTTCACTTCTGCGGACTGGCGTATGCTCGGGCCAGCCAAGATCGCATCGAGAAGCTCTCCTCGGCCAGCCAGGGAGCGCACGCCGCGGAGGGGGCATGGTCCACCCTGTGGTAAGAATTGCGATATGCCGTTGATGGAGAGCAGCTTTCGGAGAGAAGAGATGGTAGCTGTACTGACTTTGCTGACCGGAACTGTCGGGTGCCTCGCCCAGGCTGGATCAACCGGTAAAATAGTGGCTCCAACTCCCGGCAGTTGCCTGTGAGGACCTTGGGAACGAATCAAGTAGGACAAGATCATGGCGAAAAGTAGACCAAGCGTACAAAAGCGCCGAAACGAAGCCACAAAGATGGAAAAAAAACAGGCCAAAGCCGCTCGAAAAGCCCAGCGCAACGCGAGCCGCGAAGCACAAGAAGCCGTCGATGGCGTCGATCCCGACCTTGCGGGCATCACACCCGGTCCCCAGCGCTCCCCATATGAGGACGAGGACTGAACACCAGGCGGCAGGAGAGACTCGCGCAAAGGAACTTGAGGCTGAGCTCATCGAAGAACCCACCGCGTCCAGGTCGACCATCGTGGCGAACTGGGAAGCATTCCTGGGGTTGGGCTGGATGATGAGCTGATCACGGACCCCTGAGAAGAGCTCCTGGACACCCTGCTCAAGAACAAGAAGGAGGGCATCCAGGCCGCGGACCTCTCCAGGATCTGGGATGACAGGCCGCTGTACACCCTCCAGAAAGAGATGATTGAACTCGAGACCCGAGGGCGCCTCCCGATTCACCCCAATCCAGCAGGCCATGTGCTGCTGGCCGACGCCATGACCCCCGCTCTGGAACCAGCACTACACTGAACCGCCTCCACCGGGTCTGGCCAGAGTGGTGGCGCCTGCTATTTTCGCTTCCAGTAGCCGGTCATACCGCTGGCATAGTTCGTCGCGATGCCAAAGCTGTTCGCCACCCCCGATCCGTCACAGATGTTGCCAAAAACCGTTCCAATAGAGACCAGGTCGTAGGTGTAGGCGAAATTGAAGTTCGAACCGCCTCCATAGGTGGGCGGATACCACGACCCTTCCGTGCCGTAGATGCACTCGTAGGTCTGGTACTCGCAGGTCTC
>CAZMNK010000241.1:0-6028 GCA_964567625.1 uncultured Enterobacterales bacterium
CGGTCCCGAATTCGCAATGGATGCCCAGGGCACCGATGGCGCGGGCGAGTGAGTAGGGCAGGGGGCCGGGCCGAATACCGGGTTGAAGGGCAGCCACCTGGTCGAGGGCAAAGGTCGTCCCGTCCACGCCCAGCTCGACCCGATCCCACTGGTCCACACGGAGGCGTTTTTCTGCTGCCTTGATGTGTCGGCGCAGGATCTCCCTGACTGCCTGGACCGGCACCTGGATGTGGGTGGCGCCGGGCATCAGCTTGTAGGCCAGGGTGCGGGTGAGCCAGGCCTGCCCCAGTCCCGTAAAGGCGGACCGCAGGGGAAGAGGGCTTGCGCGGAAGAAAAAGCCCTGACGATCGTCCAGGGTGTCCAGGGAGCCATGAGCCCCGGCCATGGCGAGGGAGACTGCTTCCAGCCCATCCAGGGCAGGGGCGGAGAGCGCCAGTCCCCGTGCCGGACCCTTCAAGAGGGAACCCCAGGGAAGGGTTCTCGGGGCATGGAGGGCCAGGGCCAGGGCGTGTGCTGTGGTCCTGGCATCCAGCCCCTGAAGTCGTGACGCCACAACCGCACTGGCAACCGCTGGGGCCCATCCGGCACTGCGACCCCAGGCGGACCCCAGGAGCGTGGCCAGGCCGATTCGGGCAGTGATCTCGTTGGCTGCCACCGTGGCGATCAACAGGTCATTCAGGGAGGCCTTGGTGGCATGGGCCCAGCTCGTCGCGACCCCCGCTGAGGGGTGAGCGCCAAAGAGCGCGTCGTCGTAGACCAAGAGGGAGGCCAGCGCGGCGTGGTAGCGGACCGCATCTGGGCGGGAGAGGGCCTTTCGGGAGGCGCCGAGCACTGGTGTCCTTCCACCAGGCCTGCTGCCCTTGACGAGCCATGCGGCGAGAGGACGTCCCGCAGAGGCCCGGACGGCGCCAGCCGTCGAGAGGTGCTGCAATCGTGCCCGGTGCAGGACGTCATCCGGCACGTCCGACGCGCCCAGGTCCGTGCTCCACTGGGCCAACCGTAAAAGGGTACTGGCCATCAGTAGCCCCTACTTCCTGGCCCTTGCCGGGCAACCGGGAACATGGTGGAGGCGACTTTGGGGGGAGTTGCGTTGTTCATGAACCTCAGGCGTAGCCTCCCGCGGGGTCTGGGGTAAGGGCGAGTTCGCGCAGAGTGTCAATGATGCGGTTTGCACCGACATCCCCCAACGCCTGTCGCAGGCAGGCAGCATGACCGCTCAGCGTGGCGGTTGCAATGGTGGGTCCTCGGAATGGGACCGGTGTCCGGGGGGCAGTCGGAACCCCGAAGCCATGGGCCAGAAATCGCCCGCTCAGGTTGCCCCAGTCCTTCCGTGGAAAGGTCTCGGGAGCGAAGTAGTAGAATTTATCAAGAGGGCAGTCCCGGTGAGACGCCGTCCCCACGGTCTCCGGCAGGTCAGCCGGGTAGGCCCGCTTGGCCAGGGGATGAGCGGCCGCAAGGACGACGCTGCCCTGTTCCACGGCCAGGCTACAGCAATCCCTCAGCAGGAGAGCCTTGCCCATGTTCGAGGTGCCAAGGGACAGGTTGATGATGTGAGCCCCATGGCGGCTGGCGGTTTCGATGGCAGCAGCAATCAAGTCAGCGCTCGTCCGTCGCCGGGAATCCATGATCCGGATGCCGATGAAGGCCGCAGCCGGAGCAATGCGCCGAATAGCTGCGGCGACTTCCGTGCCGTGGCCGTGTTCGTCGTGAAACTGAGCACCCAGCAGCGCCTGGCCGGTGGCCCCCAGTTGGATGGACCAACCCTCGATCTCCGCCCCCGCCAATCGGGGGTCCTCAACGTCGAGACCGCTATCGATGATCGCGACGCGAACGCCTCTTCCGGTGTAGTCGGATCCGCGAAACCGCATCCAGATCTCGGTGGCTGGAGGACCGGCGGAACCTATGGCGCCTCCTCTCCCCCTTCAAGGCCACAATGCAGCGGCTTGGCGGCCCCGTTCCACCCGACTACGCTGGTGCCCGGAAATCGGGTGCAGCATGGACAGCTCGCTGAGCGGGGTCATTGAAGAACTCGCCCAGCTCAAGCGGCGGCTGGCTGGCTCCCTGGCGGAGCGGGAAGCCATTGCCGTCGTGGCTCGCCGATTGGAGGCGGCCGGGCAGGCGCCTGCGCTGGAGGGCTTCGTAGAGGTCACCAGCACCCCACTCAACTTTGCCTTTCACCTGCTGCTAGCTGCCGCTGCTGCCGGAATCGGTTGGGGATGGCCCCGCTGGGGACTGGCGCTGGTGGTGTTGACCCTGGGGTCCGCTGTGGTGCAACTCCGGGGCAAGGGGCGGGGTCTACGCCGCCTGATCCCCCGCGGGGCTTCCTACAACCTCCTGGTCCGGCGGCCTCCAGCCTCTCGGCGCCTGGCCACATTGCTGGTGACCGCACACCTGGATGTCCGAAGGATGGGGTTCCGGTTGAGTCGCCAGGTCGTGTGGCCCCCACTCGTGTTGCTGGCGGTCCTGGCCGTGGCGCTGCTCGGTCATTCTCTCCAGGTCGCGCCTGGGCTTCTCCCCTGGGTCGTGGTCGTGACGGGTCTCTTGCTCGTGGCCCAGGCGTTGCTGGCCGTCGTCCACCACAGACTGCCCAGTCGCAGTGGACCCGGCACCGGTGACTCGGGGGTAAGCGCCCTGGAGGAGTTGGGCCGGGCCCTGGATGAGCGTCCTCTCCAGCACCTGGAAGTCGGCCTGGTGGTGACCGGCTGTGGAGAGGCTCACGCCGGGGGATTGCGGGCCTTGCTGGAGCAGCATCGACATGAGTGGGCCCAGGAAGACACCTTCGTGATGGTGCTCGAGAACCTGGATGAGGGCAGGCTGGTCTATGGCGTGGGCGAGCGGCTCTTGGACTTTGTCTCCTATCGCCACACCCTGCCGTCCGTGGCCGAACGGGTGACCCACCAACCGGCCTGGCGCCACATCCAGGCACATCGTATCGATGGCTTTACAGGGGCTCTTGTGCCCACCCTTGCGGGCATGCGGGCCTTGACCCTGACGTCCTTGCCAGGGGACTCGGCACAGACTGGGGCGGGCTCGCGAGAGGCTGCCGCCTTTGGGGCAGAGCTCACCTGGCTCCTGGACCAGGACCTCGCCATACTGGCCCGATGAGTACCTGGGTCCTGCTGGGCATTCCATGGGTGCTGGCCGGGGAGGTGTCAGGCACCGTGGTCAGCCTGGAGACCGGCGAGCCTGTGGCAGGCGTGACGGTCTACGCGATCGATCCGCGCCTGGGCTATGCCTCGGCCCAGTCCACCTCAGATGGTGGTTTTATGATCGATGGACTGCCGGACAACCCCTACCGGGTACTGGCGCACCCGCCATCGTCCATCGACCACCCGGACCAGTACTACCCGTCGGGGTGGGAATACTGCGATGGACGGGTCTTCGAACTGGCGGAGGAACCGGTCGAGGGCCTGGCGCTGGCCTTGCCCCCGGGCGCTCGGGTGTCCGGCCGTGTCCTCGGTCCGGACGGTGACCCGGTCGAGGGGGCGTCAGTCCAGGCGGAAGGGGTCGATAGCGTCGCCCGGGTCATGCGAAACAACGGGCTCACCGACGAGCAGGGGTTCTTCCAGATCCTGGGGCTGTCAGCCGAGGCAGGTGTGCCTTCCCGGTACCGGTTTTCGGTCGACTCTGGGACCTGGCCCGATCAGTACGCTGGTGGGGAGTACGACGATGATGACGCCCAGGTCTACGAGGTGTCCCAGGGCGAGGAGACCGAGGTCGAGGAGGTCCAGCTCCTCGAGGGGATCTCGGTGAGCGGACACGTGCAGGGTCCGGACGGTCCGTTGTCCGGGGCCACCGTGCACGTCTATGCCAGCAGCCAGGTGCAATCGGTGACCACGGAGAGTGATGGCGCCTATTTCGCCAGCGGCCTGCCGCCCGGAGACGTCCTCACCTGGGCTTCACTGGAGGGCTACGGGCTCACCTACTACCCAGATGCGTCGCGTCCTGGAGAGACGGTTCCCGCTCTGGAGGAGGGCCAGGCTCTGGACGGTGTGGACCTGGACCTGCCCTGGGAAGCGCGTCTTGTCGGGGCCGTCCAGGGGACCGTAGAGGACTGGTCTGGTGGTTCGATTCTGGTCTACAACGACACCTATACGGTGGGAATTGGCGGCACGATCGATGCGGATGGGGGTTTTTCGGTCGGTCGGCTTCACGGTGGGGACTACCGGGTCTTCTTCTACCTGGAGGACGAGGGATACCTGGACGACTACCTGCGAGCCCCGGACGGTGAACGCCGGGTGATCACGCTCGAGGACGCCCAGGACGGTGAGTTCCTGGAGGTCACCCCTGTGGCAGGGGCGGTGCTGGAGGGGCGGGTCACCGATGACTGGGGGCACCCGGTCTATGGTGCAGTGATCTACGCCTTCCCTGCGGATTCGGAAATGCAGGCACAGGCGGCGGTCTCGGACCACGACGGCGTCTACCGGCTCGACGGCCTGGGTGTTGGCTCCTACACCGTCGAGGTCTATGTCACGGCCTATTGCCTGGAGGACCTGGGATACGTCCGGGTCTGGTGGCCCGGAGAGGTCGATGAGTTGCGAGCCACGTCCATCGCTCCCCAGGCCGGTGAGGTCTTTTCGGGGATGGACCTCGTGCTCCCCCGAGACGCCGACCACGACGGCATGGGGGACACATGGGAGCAGAGCGTCGGCCTTGATCCGTCCCGAGATGACAGCGCCGAGGATCCGGACGGTGATGGCTACAACAACCTGGAGGAGTACCGGCTCGGTACCCACCCCTTGAGCGACGGTTCGAACTCCTGTGGATGTGCGGCAGGACCGGTCCCGGGCCAGGTCTCCCTGGCGGTGGGATTCCTGTTGTGCGGGTGGCGGCGAAGGCCGTGAGGAAACAGGTCATCGTCGGACTCCTGTTCGGGGTGGTGTTCCTGGCCCTGGCCCTGTGGGGGGTCCCCCTGGCAGAGCTCCGGGATGCCTTCGAACAACTGGACCGGTGGGTGCTGCTGCCACTCGCTGTGCTGTTCATGGTTCAGCAGCTTGTACGGGCCTGGCGGCAGTTGGTGCTGGTCCGTGCAATCCGTCCGGAAGCGACCTTCCTCACTCAGTTCGGCATCCTGTGCATGTCGTTCTTCTGCATCAATACCTTTCCAGCCCGTCTCGGGGAATTGGTTCGCCCCTACCTGTTGCTGGAAAAGGCTGACGTCCCCCTGGGTGCGGGCTTTGGCGTGGTCTTTGTGGAGCGGGTCCTGGATCTCAGCGCGGCGCTGGTGATGGTCCTGGCTGTGGCCTGGTTCGTGGAGGTGCCCCCGTTGCCGCTGGAGATCTTCGACACCCGGATCGAGGTTGTGGAGTTGGGGCGTCGGGTCGCCATCGGGTTGCTGCCGATACCGCTGGGTTTGTTGTGTGGGCTGGCCCTTTTCCGGCGACAGTCCCTGGCACTGTTGACGTGGATCACCGTCAGGGCCGAGCAGGTCCTCCCGTTCGGGTTCATCCGGCGGCTGACCAGGCTGACCCGGGAATTTGCCGAGCACTTTGTCGAGGGATTGGAGGCGGTGCGGCAACCCGGCCGGCTGCTGGCGCTGCTGGTGCTCACAGCGGCCACCTGGAGCCTGTCCGGCATCTTCTACGTCCTGCTCGCTGACAGCCTGGGAATCGGGGACGTCATCGGGTACGGCGAGGGAATAGCCATCCTCGCGATCACCATGTTGGGAATCGCCCTCCCGGCCCCGCCGGGCATGGCAGGTGTCTACGAGGCATCCGTCCGCGCGGCCCTGGCCCTGTTTGGCATTGTGGGTGGGGAGATGGATGGGATCGCGCTGGCCTTTGCGCTGGTGATCCACTGGTGGATCTACGGGGTCCAGGCCGCCTCCGCGGCCTGGTTCTTCGCCAGAGCCCGTCTCAACCCGGCCCTCCTGTTTCGCCAGGCACGGGCGAATTGGGAGGCCCGCTAGTCGGGAGGCCTCAAGGTCGCTCAGACATCGGGGGTTGTTGACGAACAACCCGAACCGCGTACACCGGCTCCCCCTTCTTGTAGAACTTGCTCTGGTAGTTGGTCACCACGTCCGTCTCCC
>CAZMNK010000242.1:0-6006 GCA_964567625.1 uncultured Enterobacterales bacterium
GACACCGACGCCGACACCGATGCGGACACCGACGCCGACACCGATGCGGACACCGATGCGGACACAGACACCGAATAGCAGGGGCCTGTAGACGGCTTCAGACCGAGGCCTGTCGTCCGGTAGAGCACAGCAGGATCAACGCCCCACCTCTCAGGGCTGACGGGACAGGGCCGATCAGTCCTCTCTCAGCAGCCGTCCTGGCAGTCGCAGCTGCTGTTGCAGTTCACGGTGGGGGAGCTGTCCTCTCCGCTGCACGTCGTCGTGCATGCCTTGTCGCCGCACTCCAGGGTTCCGTCCTGGCAGGAAGCCTCGCCTGTGCAGCTCAACTCGCAGCTGGCAGTGGAGGGGCAGTTCATCTCCGCATTCTTGCAGCTGTCCTTCTGGGGGCAGTAGATCTCGCAGACATTGTCTGTGGGGCAGTAGATGGTCGAGTCGTTGCAGGCAGCTTCCCCATCGCAGTCCACGATGCACTGCCATCCGTCCGGGCAGTTCAGGGTCTTGTCCTTGCACTTGTCCTTGCCGGCGCAGTCCACCGTGCACTGAGTCTCGGTGCAACCGCCCGTGCACTCCGATGGGCAGTCTCCGCTGTCCCAATGCACCTCGTCCTCACAGCCTTCGTCGGTGTCGCAGTCGTCGTCGTCGTCGTCGTCGTCGTCGTCGTCGTCGTCGTCGTCGCCGTCACCATCCCCGTCTCCGTCGCCGTCGCCATCCCCGTCGCTGTCGCCATCCCCGTCGCTGTTGTCGCCATCCCCGTCGCTATCGCCATCTCCATCGCCGTCGCCGTCGCCGTCGCTGTCGGCGTCTGTGTCGGTGTCCGTGTCGCTGTCGGCGTCTGTGTCGGTGTCCGTGTCGCTGTCGGCGTCTGTGTCGGCGTCTGTGTCGCTGTCCGTGTCGCTGTCCGAATTGGTGTCGGTATCGACGGTCGACTTGCCTCCGAAAACAGCCCCCAGTTCAGGCGTGCATCCGGCCACCAGCAGCAGCAGGACGAGCAGCAGTTGAGTCAGGGGCTTGCTCATTGGGGCCGCCCCGGGGCCACCAGAAAACTCACGGTCATCCATTCTCCACCTGGATTCTACCTGCCGCGGCGCGGTCTCCCCAGCCCTTGTTTTCGGTTGTCCCGGTCAGCGTTGTCGAGTCGTGATTGAAGAGGTCCCTGGACCCTTCCCGGAGACGGACTCGGAGACAGCGAGTCCCCGGGGTCGTGAGCCCCCTGAATCAACCGACCACAGCAGAGGATCCGTGCCCCCGAGGGCATTGGCGCGGCCCGGGTGAACCTCGATTGCGCCCCCATGAACTGGTGGCTGTTCAGGCCATGGCCGGCGTGGGGTCGCCAGGGGACTGTCAGGAGTCCCCGGTCCTTCTCTCGTCATCAGATCAGCCGACACCCTGCAGCCAGGATCCCGTGTTTGGGCGGGGATCCCATTCTCCGACTGATACGTTGGGCCGTGGATCGCGTCCCCCGATCATTCCAGCGAATTCTGATCACCGGCGTACGTGGGTCCGGCGGGAGCTACTTCGCCGAGCACGTGGCTCGGGTAGCGCCCAAGGCGGAGCTGCACGGCATTTCGCGTTGGCACAGCACCGGCCGTGCCCGGAACCTGGCCGCAGTGGTTGGCCAGGTGAAGGTCCACGAATGCGACCTCATCGACATGTCTTCGGTGCTGAGGGTCCTGGAGCGGGTCCAGCCTGACCTGGTGGTCCACATGGCTTCCATGGCCAATGTACAGGCCTCTTTTGCCACGCCGTTGTCCGTGGTGCACAACAACGTCATGGGCACGGCGAACCTGCTGGAAGCCATTCGCATGACGGGATTCGACCCGCTGATGCTGTTGTGCAGCACCTGCGAGGTCTACGGTTCGGTGGCCCCAGAGCGCATTCCGATCACCGAGGACTGTCCGTTTCATCCCGCCAATCCCTATGCCATCTCGAAGGCTGCCCAGGACCACCTGGGTCTCACCTGGTGGGAGGCCTACGGCATCCGCATCGTGCGCACCCGGATGTTCAACTACATCAACCCGCGCCGCTCGGACCTCTTCGCCACGGCATTCGCCTTGCAGATGGCTCGCATCGAGGCCGGGCTACAGACCGTGCTGCTTCACGGCAACCTGGCCTCGGTTCGCAGCCTCATCGACATCCGGGACGCCATGGACGCCTACTGGCAGGCGGCGCTGTACTGCGAGCCGGGCCAGGCGTACAACATGGGGGGCTCGACGGTGATGAGCGTGGGCGACTTCCTGGAGTTGCTCAAGTCCCGGTCGAGTCACCAGATCCCCTGCCAGGAGGACCCGTCTCTCCTGCGCCCCACCGACGTGGCCACCCAGGTGCCCGACACCACCAGGTTCACGGCGGCCACGGGCTGGGCGCCCCGCTATCCCTTCGAGGAGACCGTGGACCACCTGCTCACCCACGTCAGGCGGGAGGTCGAAGTGGAGTTGATCCGCGATGACCAGGATCAAAGGGACGCGTCGACGAGCCCGGTCCAGGCGGCCAGGCCCGTCTCTTCGGAGGGGTAGGGGAGCCCGACCCGCCGGTTCTCGAAGGGACAGCAGAAGGTCAAGGCGCCTCCCTGTCGAGGTCGTCTCGCTCGATGAGGAAGAGGCGGTGGGCACGGCCCCCGGCACTCACCCGACCCGCCACCTCCCAGCGGGCCTCGATCCAGCGGCTCATGGCCTGGCGGTCCACCGCGTAGGCCGCAAGCTGGTCCCAGTCCGTCGTCACCCAGGCCAGCGGGGCCTCTCCCGGACACTCCTGGTCCAGGATCCGCAGACAGTTGCGGAAGTGGCCGGGGGTGGACCCCATGGGGCAGTGGGTGCGAGGGCAGAGCGCCAGGTCCGCCATCACCAGGGCCGCCCGCGCGTTGGTCGCGACCCCCGAACCGGGCGGCAGGTGTCGCGTGAGCAGGCGGGAGAGCTGGGCGTGGCGCAGGCCCTCCAGGTTGGGAGGTGTCGCCTTCTTCCAGTCCTGGACAGCCTGGAGTCCGAGTCCGAACACCACTGCACCGGCCGCGACGACAACAAGGTGCCTGGGCCAGCGGGTCCACCGTTTCTTCAGCTCCAGGTCCACCAGCGCGAGGGGCGAGAGCAGTCCCCGGGCGACCAGGACCCCCACCATGGACAGCACGAAGGTGGCGTACCGCGGTGGTGCATCGTGGGCGGCCAGCATGGGCAGTGGGGTCAGGCACAGGAGCAGGGGGATCCCGAGCCCCAGGTCGCACCGGGTGAGGACCTGCCGCAGACGACCGCTCCCCTCGGGTGCAGCACGGCCGAGCCCGGGACCGAGTACGCCGAGCCAGACAGCCAGCACTGCGGCCCCCCACGGCAACCAGTCCGGGCGCACCTCGTTCACCGCTCCAGCGACAGCGCTCTCGAGGATCGGGAGCCTGGAGGCCGCCTTCAACTCCGCCACGAGGTCCAGGGGAGCAGTGCCTCCCTGCCGCCACTCCGGCGCGAGGACCTCCGCGATGGAGTTTTGCAGGACCTTGAGTGTCAACGGCGGAATGAACCGGTAGATGAGCCAGATCGTGCCCACGGTTCCGGCTGCATAGGTCAGGACCGCCAGCGGGCGTCGCCAGCGGGACCGGGGGCCGCGCAGCGCGACGAGCACGAGCCCGGGCAGGGCGTAGGGCAGGGTGGTGAAGTGGCTCAGGGAGCCGAGGGCCGCCAACAGGCCACCGATGGGCCCCAGCCACCACCTCCGGGCCGCGATCAGGCTTCCAACCACCGCCAGGGGGATCGCCACGGCGATCAGGATGTCCGCCCCGTAGGTTCGCGAGTCGGCGATGGCATCTGGCAACAGCGCACCGAGTCCGACCGCCGCCAGGCCCACGCCAACCCCGCCGCCTGCCCGTCCGACCGCGTAGACCGTCAGCACCAGCAGCACGTGGAGCAGGTGATTGAGCAGGTGCCCTGCCAGCACCACGCTGCCCGTCGGCCCGATGAGCGGTGCTGTGAGCAGGAGCTTTGTGGGCATGCGGTGGGGGTCCACCGAGCCGTAGCGGCCGTTGTACACATGCAGGGTGTTCTGGGCCCACTCGCCGGCGTCCGGCCCGGTGAGCAGCAGGTCCTGGACCGAGGCCCACATCGGCAGGTCGACGTCGCCGATCATCGCCCCGTAGGTACCGCTGCCCCGTGGCCAGAAAGAGACCGCTGTGGCCACGAGTCCGGCGATCACGGCGATCTCGAACAACACCTTGCCGACGCTGCGCACCCGGGAGGGATCAGCCACCTTGTTCATCCCCGGCGAGCACGGCTTCGACCTGGTGGGCGAGGTGGTTCGTGACCAGTCGACTGCCCTCCATGGAGACGTGCTCCTCGTCGGTGAGGTGCACGGGCAGAGCATAGGGAAATCAAAGCCCTTTCGCCAGGCACACCCACCACGTTCCGCCTGGGCTCGAGATGACCCGCAGGGGTGCTACAAGCCCTGACAACTCGCCGCACCAGCCCCGAGTAGGCACGAGGCGACCTGGCGAGGTCCCCGTGCGGCGGGCAGCCCGTGGAGGTTGGCGGTGACCAGTTCGTTCAGCCGCAGGTCCGGGTGGTCCAGGTAGCAGCGCTCTACCGCCCGAACACGAACCACGGCCCGAACACCCCCGAGTCATCCGATCCGTTCAGTCCCCGGGACTGTCCGGCCTTGTTTCCACTGCCTCCGCTCTCGCAGCCGTTGGCGTCATAGCAGCTCTGCAGTCCCACCCCCAGGGCCAGGTCGTCGCTGTAGCGGTAGGTCCCGCTCATCGAAGTGCAGCCGCCGTTCCAGTCTCCCACCAGGCCCACCGCCGAGATCGACTGCTGGTCGTTGATGCCCAGCCACTGGCAGTCGGTGCCGTGCACGCTGAAACCCAGGGCCGCCACGTAATCGGTCATCGAGCTGGAACTGCCCGTGTCCGAGTACCCCACCGAGTCGTGGCTGTAGAGGGTGTAGGTGGTGCCGGTGTCGAAGAAGTCGTAGAGCGAGATCCCGTAGTCGTGGGCGAAGGTGTAGCAGGCCGTGGCATCGGCGTAGCAGATGCGGACTTCGTCGGTGGCGAGGGCTCCGTAGGCGTCGCCGTGGTAGTCGGCATTGGTGAGAGCGGTCGGCGCTGCGTCGCTGGCAAGGGCCCACCAGTTGGCGCTGTTGTTTCCCCAGTACGTCGAGTTGCCGTCGGCTGAGAGCAGCAGGGTCCATCCTCCGCCGTCCTCGCTCATGTCGCAGTACGCTTCGAAGGGCCCACCGCCGTCCGGGTCGATCCAGTACACGCCGTCGGCAGCCGTGGTGTCCTCGGCCAGCACCTCGGCGCAGTCCAGGGCTGCGCAGAGCTCCGATCCGCCCGTGACCCCATCGCTGGTGAACTCGTCGCAGTCGTCGTCGATCCCGTTGCAGATCTCGGTGGCGTCGGGGTTGACCGAACTGTCGTCGTCATCGCAGTCCTGATCGTCGGTGGTGTAGCCCGAGATCTCCTCGCCGCAGGTGTCGATGGGGTCGTCCGGGTTGCCGAAGCCGTCGCCGTCGCTGTCCCGGTAGAGGGTGGCTGTGCCGGAGGTGAGGTCGGGGTCGTCGTCGTCCACCAGCCCGTCGCAGTCGTCGTCCAGATCGTTGCAGGTCTCGCTGGCCGCCGGGTTCACTGCCTCGTCCAGGTCGTCGCAGTCCTGGTCATCGGTGGTCCACCCGGTAGGTGTTGAGCAGGCCACTGAGGACACGGAGGCGTCGCCATAGCCGTCACCGTCGTGGTCCAGGAAGAAGGCGCCGGCGTCGGTGACCCCAGGGTCATCGTCGTCCGTCCAACCGTTGCAGTCGTCGTCGACACCGTTGCAGATCTCGGCGGCGTCCGGGTTCACCTCCCCTTCGCTGTCGTCACAGTCCGTGGCGCTGGCCACGTGGCTGGACGGGGCCTCACAGGCCTCGGCGCTGGCGTCGGGATCGCCGTGTCCATCGCCGTCGTCGTCGTCGTACCAGGTGGTGGCCGTGCTGCTGTCCAGGCCGCTGTCGTCATCGTCGGTATCGCCGTCGCAGTCGTCGTCGGTGCCGTTGCAG
>CAZMNK010000243.1:0-5858 GCA_964567625.1 uncultured Enterobacterales bacterium
CAGCAGGTGGTGACCCTCGACGAGGGATGGGCCTGGTTCATCCCGGTTTCTGCCGAGCGCACCAGCATCGGCGTGGTGGTGGCGGAGAGTCGCCCGGTCGAGGAGGACGAATTCGAGGACATGATCCGACGGGCCGACTTCCCCATGGATGGCGCCCGTCGGTTCCAGTACCCAGGGTGTCCCTGGCTGATGTCGGCGCGGGGGTTCGCCCATTGCTGCAGCGCGTTTCGGGGACCCGGGTGGCTCCTGCTCGGCGACGCGGCCTTCTTTGTGGACCCGGTGCTCTCGGGAGGGGTCGACATCGCGGTCCGCAGTGCAGCCGACGCAGCCCTGGCATTGCTGACGATGCTCGGCGATGGGGATGAACCCGAAGTCGACCCCCTGGCGGACTGGGAGGCCCGGCTCCGGCGAGAGTACGCGGCCTACCTGCGGATGGTCCGCTACTGGTATGGACACAACCGGTCGATGGAGGGCCTGTTCTGGGAGGCTCGGGCCGAGATTGGTGCCGAGTCCATCAGCACGCCTCTGAGGGCCTTCGTCTACCTCACCAGTGGGCAGTACGCGACGGATCGTCATTTCCGCATCTACCAGCGCTGGCAGGAGCAGAAGATGTTCCGGGCCCTGGGTGTGGACCGCGAAGGGCTGGGGCAGGCCCTGTCACGGCGGCTGCGCAAGGACTGATCCGGAAAATCCTCCCGGTCCAGGTCCATCACCATGGGCCGGCCAGCGGTGTGCACCGACCTTTCCGGACCCGTCCGAGACCTCACCCGCTGTCCGCTCTGGGGCTGCGAGAGAAGGGGAACCCCAACTCTTGTGAAAGGTCTGAGGGGTTCGAGGCGTTTCCTGGCCAACATGCTGCTCAACCTGCTCAACCTGCTCAACCTGCTGACCCTGTCGACCCTGGCCGGCGAGGTCTCGGTCGACCCCGACACCGTGTTGCTGCTGCAGCCAGCAGGGCTCGAGGCGCCAACTCCGCCCGGACCACGGGTCGTGCGGCGTGACGTGGTCCTTGTCCAGGTGGAGGGGGGAGTGGAGCTGACGGCCTCCTGGATTCTGGACACCGAGGCCTCCGGGTGGTTCGAAGGCGACCTGGCGTTGCCCGGATTGCACCTTTCCTCGCTTACCTGGCTCGGAGAGTCGATCGACAGTCCGTCGACCCTGGAGCCCAGCGTCCTGACGGTGGCGCTCTCGGTCCAGGAGCGTGGAGAGCTGGTCCTGAAGGCCTTCGCGCCAGGTGACCTTGCCGTCGCACCGATCGCCCTGGGTCTGCTCCCTGCACCTCTGGGCACCGTCGAGGTGGGTTCACTGGAAGTCGCCGATGCCGTACACGTGGACGGAGTGGCCTGGACCGGGGAACGCCGGCTGGTGATCCGGGAGCCGATGCCGCCGCCAGCCGGCCAGGAAACCCTGGCGGTCGGGCATGGTGGGCTTGGCCTGACCGTGGGAGAGGGGGCCATTGCCGCCCACGCCCGGCTCGTCTGGGAGCTTCGCCGCGGCGAGCTGGAACAGGTCTCCTTTCGCCTGGGCGGTGCCGGGCGGGACCTCCAGGTCACCGGTGCAGGCGTACGGGACTGGACTCGCAGTGGCGATCGGATCCAGGTCACGCTGCAGGAACCCCAGGCCGGTCGGGTGGTCCTGGACGCCACCTGGTCGACGGCGATCCCGAACAAGACCGATGCCCGGGTGGCGGTCCCGTCGATAGGACTGGATGGTGCCTTCCGCACGGACTTCTCGGTACAACTTGCCCGGGACGGAGAACTGGAGGTTCTCCCGGAGTTGACGCGATGGCAGCCGGTTGCCGCGGCCAGCTTGCCGACATGGGGCCGAGGACTGGTCGAGGGGGCACCGTCTGCTGCCTACGTCGCCACCCGGGCCCACCCGGGAGAACTCACGCTCCTCCGCTTCGAGCCTGTCGCCGGTCCGCCGGTCCTGGTGGATGTGGCGGCGCACACGATTGCGCTGACCGACGAGGGACGCGCCATGATGCGCAGCCTGTACCAGGTGCGAAACGAGCGGGCGGGGACCCTGAGAATCGTGCCTCCGGAGGGCTCGGAACTTCTCGGTGTCCGGGTGGGACCCCACGTGGCCACGCCCACCTCGGATGGTGAACCCGGCATCCTGGTTCCGCTGCTGCGCTCGGTGGAGACTGTGCAGGGGTTGCTCAGTTTTCCGGTGGAGGTGCTCTGGCTTCGACAGGATCTGCCCTGGCAGCCGGGAACACGCCGGGGGCTGGCGCTGCCGACCGTCGATGCGCCGGTGGGTGTCGAACGGATCACAGTCCATCTCCCCATCGGCTACCGCTCGCGGATGGAGCCAGGAGAGGATGGCGTTGTCGAGGCCTTCTCCGAGGGGCAGGGCATCACCTACGGCTTCGGCGTCGGTGACACCCAGGCCATGGTGGCCGACGACCTCTTCCAGGAAGCCGTCCAGGCCTGGATGGGCAACGACTTCAACGAGGCCCAGGCCCAGCTTGATGCCCTGCGCACCCTGGGGGCCGAGCACCAGGACATTGAGCGCCTGCAATCGAACCTGGACCTGCTGCTCGAAGAGCCCGAGAGCAAGACGACCAAGAGCAAGGAGAAGGCCACCGAACGGCGGGTCCGGGAACAGGCCCGGGCCCGGTCAGCGGGCAAGGCCCGGGCGCAGAAACAGGCGGCCATGGAGGCCTCGGAGGCCGAGCGTCGGGGGGACTATGAGCAGGCCGAGGAGCTCTACCTGGCGGCGGTCGAGCTGGGTGTCGAACTGGAGATGCTCGAGCAGGAGGAGTCCGTCGAGCAGTCCGAGCTCAACGTGGCCTTTGGCGCCGGCCTGAAACGGGCCCAGGAGAACCTGGTGGCTTCGGAGCCTTCCGCAGAAGGCTGGTGGGAATCGGAAGTGAGCCAGGAACCACTGCAGATGCTCGACTTCGTGGAGGAACCAGTCGACTGGCTGGAGGAAGCCGAGGGCCGTTCCGCGGTGATGCTCTGGGGCCAGGTCGTGGGCGACGAGGAGAGCGGAGTCCTCTATGGCGAGGGGCATGGCTCCAGCGGTTCGGGCTCCGGCTGGGGAGGGATGGGGGGCATCGGTTCCGTTGACTCCGGCTCTGGCGGTGGAGGCACCGGGGATTCGGCACCGGCACCCGAGGCGGGTTCCTACGGGTCCTCCAGCGCAGGCAAGCTCTCAGAGATGGATTTTGCCACGCCCAGGACGTCATCCAGGCGTCGCCGCGGGCTCTTGCTGGACCGCAAGAGCACGGAGTTCTTGATGGCCGAGGACGAGGCGTGGACTCCCTCCCGGGCCGTCACCGCTTCAGCCCTGTCTGTCACCATTCCCGCCGTCGGAGAGGCGGTTCACTACCAACGCCTGTTGTTGCCCGCGGGGGCCTCGTCCGAGGTCCTCCTGGAAGCGCGACAGCCCCGATCTTCCTGGAGGTCCCGATGAATGTTCGCCGCCTTGCCCGTCTCGCTGCCGTCTCGGTGGTGATGACCCTCGCCAGCCCGGCCGCGATGGCCCAGGATCCCGACAGGGTCACGATGACCCTGCGGGAGTTCCTGCAACTCTACGAGGCCAGCAAGGACCGGCCCAAGCCGCCGGCGCCGCCTCCTGTGCCGTACACCATCGCGTCGACTCGCTACTCCGGCGAGGTCCGGCTTCGAGAGGGTGAGCCCGCCTCGGCGGTCTTCGAGGCTCGCTTCCACGTGGAGCTTCACCAGGACGAGGGCTGGAAGCCGGTGCGCCTGCTGCCCGGGACCGCCGCGCTTCATTCCGCGAAGATCAACGGGCGCGAGGCTGCGGTGGAGTTGCGGGAAGGCTGGTACACCCTGGTCACCGAACAGACGGGCCGGGTCGACGTCGACATGGTCTTTGCCGTCCAGGTCGTGACCCGCCAGGGCTCCAGCAGCCTGGCTTTCCGGCTCCCGAGCGCTGGCGCCACCGAGGTCGAACTCAGTGTTCCTTCCGACGAGAACCTGGACTTCGTGGTCGCCAATGCGCGGCTGATCGAGGACCGGGTGGAAGGAGACCGACGCATCGTACGGGCCACTGTGCCATCGGTTGGCAACCTGGCGGTCTCCTGGCAGCGCGAACTGCCCGACGCGGGAGAACCGGGCGAGGAAGCCAGTGACAGCGCCCGCATCTACGCCGAGGTGCACAGCCTCGTCGGCGTTGGCGATGGCTTGCTGTCCTCGACCACCACCCTCACCCACACCATCCTGTTCGCGGGCGTCGACACCCTGCGGGCGAGAATTCCCGAGGGCTTCACCCTGCTGGATGTGCAGGGCAGTGGCGTGCGGGACTGGAACCTGGGCGATGACGGCGAACTTGTCGTGCAATTGAACTACGAGGCCGAAGGCGTCTACCCGCTGACCCTGCAGCTGGAGCGGGTGGTCGGTGAAGGGGATGTCCTGACCGAGGCGCCGGTGGTCGTGCCCCTGGGCGTGGAGCGCTCCAAGGGCTGGATGGGTGTGGAGTCCCGGGGCAGCCTGGAGATCGCCGCGGGCCAGGTCGAAGGGGCCACCTCGATCGACGTGCGCTCGCTGCCGGCATCGATCCTGGGCATCACTGGCAACCCCGTCTTGTTGGGGTTCAAGTACCTGGGTGAGAGCGCTCGCATCCCGCTCCAGGTCACCCGCCACGACGACGTGGCCGTGTTGGTCACACTGCTGGACCAGACCCGGGCCCGCACCATGTGGACCCCGGACGGCCGCCAGCTGACCAGCGTGGCCTACCAGGTGCGCAACAACCGCAAGCAGTTCCTGCGGCTGGCCCTGCCCGAGGGCGCCGAGCTCTGGAGCGCATCCGTTGGAGGACGTGCCGTTCAGCCGGCCCAGGCCGGGGATGGTCGGGTGCTGGTGCCCCTGGTCCGCAGCCAGGCCGCGGGTGGGACCCTGGCGGCCTTTACGGTCGAGGTCGTCTATGTCGAGAGCGGTGAGGCGATCGGGGACAATGGCAAGGGTGAGTTCCGCAGCAGCCTGCCGCTCCCGGATGTCCCGAGCACCTACGTCGCCTGGAGTGTCTACGTGCCGTCCGAGGCCAGGGTGAAGACCCCCGATGGCTCGCTACACCATGTGGATCGCCTGTCGAACCCGATTCCTGATCGCGATGTGCACGAGATCCGAACGGCCTCTCCCGGCCAGGCGCAGGCCGCAAACGTCCAGGCGATGGGGGAAGGGGCCGTTCCGGTCGCGGTCAGCCTCCCACTTCAGGGAGACCCGGTGCATTTCGAGAAGCTGTTGGCCCTCGACGAGGAACTCTGGGTGGCTTTCGACGTTCGCGGTCTCTAGTCGCGGGGCGGACCTGCTCCTCAATGGGCTATCTTCCCGCGCAGGCAGGTTGAGGAGACACCATGATTCTGTTGTTCGTGGCCGACGCACTGGCGTGCGGTGGCTTCTTTGGTGGGGTGAACCAACCGGTTTTTTCGGAGAGCCAGCAGGCCATCTTCGAGCAGGACGGTGACACGACCCAGGTGGAATACCTGGTGCGCGTGGAGGGAAGCGAGGAGGACTTCGGCTGGGTGGTGCCGCTGCCTGGAAGCTGGGTCGCCGTGGAAGAAGGGGATCCTGATCGCTTCCAGGACCTCCAGTTAGCGACGGACCCCACCGTGGAGTCCTACGAGGCCTGGTCCCCGCCGTCTATCGGCTGCACTGGAAGAGATGACATCTCTTCTGGCCGGTGGGCGGATACCGGGCTCAGCGACAGCGGCGTGAACGTGGTCGGCTCGGGGACCGCCGGGGTCTTCGACTACGTGGCCCTGGCCGCCACGGACACGACCGACCTGCTCACCTGGCTGGAGGAGAATGGGTGGAGCGTGGGACCCAACGGGCCTGCCCTGGACGCCTACGTGGTGGAGGGGGGCTTCCAGTTCCTCGCCCTGTCCCTGA
>CAZMNK010000244.1:0-3881 GCA_964567625.1 uncultured Enterobacterales bacterium
CGGAGTTGCCCATGCACCCCTTCCTCGTCCTCCTGACCCTTCCGGGCTTCCTGGGCGGTTGTTCCGACACCGGGGTCACCACCTTCAACGCCAACCCCGACGCCGAGATCACCTCCCATGGCGATGGGCAGGAGCTTCTCGAGGGCTACACCGAGAGCTTCCGCGGGGCCGTTTCCGACTCCGACAACAGCACCGAGGATCTGTCCGCCGCCTGGTACCTGGATGACGAGGTGGCCTGCGAGGCCGCAGCGCCCCTGGACCTCGGACTCACCCTGTGTGACATCCAGATTCCCGCCGACGCCACCGAGGTCAGCCTCGTGGTCCAGGACCCCGACAACGCGGCGGGCAGTGCCCGCGTCTCGTTCACCGTCATCCCCACGGACTCTCCCCAGGTGGAGATCCTCTCGCCCACGGAAGATGGGGTCTACTACAGCAACCAGAAGATCACCTTTGAAGGGGTGGTCAGCGATGGCGAGGATGCCGCTGCGGACCTGGTGGTGGAGTGGGAGAGTGACCTGGAGGGTGTGCTGGACCTGGATGTCGAGCCCGACGACGACGGGACCATCGCGGGCGCTGGCTACCTGGGGGAGGGAGAGCACTTTCTGACCCTGAGGGCCGAGGACACCACCGGGAAGACCGGCAGCGACAACGTGACGGTCAGCGTGGGCCCACCGAACACGGCACCGGAGTGTGTGATCACTGCACCCGAGGACGGTTCCGCAGATGAACAGGGCACCACGGTGGTCTTCGAGGCCCAGGTCTCCGATGCCGACGTCCCTGCAAACTGGCTGACTGTCACCTGGTCCAGCGACAAGGATGACGTGATCGGGACCTCCACGCCCGATTCCCAGGGAGAGGTGACCTTTGCCTACGACGCGCTGACGGTGGACACCCATGTCATCTCGATGACGGTCACCGACGAGGTGGGGGCGGACTGCACCGACGACATCCTCTACTCGGTGGGCACGCCGCCCACAATCACCGTCGATTCCCCTGCCAGCGGTGACATCGTCGACGAGGGCGACACGATCACCTTCCAGGCCACGGTGGCCGATGGCGAGGATGCCTACACCGACCTGGCGCTGAGCTGGAGCAGCGACCTGGACGGGGAGTTCTCCACCCAGGGCAGCGACAGTTCCGGGTCCGTCCTTTTCACCGAGAGCGAGCTCAATGTGGGCACCCACACCCTCACCGTCCGGGTCACCGACACCGATGGGCTCTTTGCCGAGGCCCTGGTCCTGCTGGTGGTCAACGGGCTCCCCACAGCCCCGGAGGTGGGCCTCAGCCCGGACCCGGCCACCACCGGTGATGACCTGACTGTCTCCATCGACTCGGCCAGCGTCGATCCCGAGGGCGACAGCGTCACCTATGCCTACGCCTGGCTCAAGGACGGCGTGGGGTCCGCGGCGAGCACCTCGAGCACCCTCGGGTCCACTTACACCGCTCGGGACGAGACCTGGACGGTCGAGGTCACCCCGAGCGACGGGACGGCCGACGGTCCGGTAGGAAGCGCCTCCCTCACGATCTCCAACACGGCCCCAGAGGTGACCGCCGTCACCCTGACACCAGCTTCTGCCACCGTCGAGGACACCCTCACCTGCACGCCCTCGACCACTGACGCCGACAGCGACTCCGTGTCCGTCGCCTATGCCTGGACCGTCTCCGGCACGACCCTTTCTGCGACAGGCAGCACTCTCACTGCTGCGGACGGCTTCGCCCAGGACGATGAGGTCTTCTGCACCGTCACGCCGAACGATGGCACCGACTCCGGCACCCCCCAGGCCTCCAACACCATCACCGTCGGCGCCGGGTTGCCCGCCATCGCCCGGGTCGTGGTCTCCCCCGACCCCGCCACCGCCAGCGACACCCTCACCTGCTCCTGGCTTGGCTACAGCGACCCCGACGGTGACGCCGATGCCTCCACCCTGGAGTGGTCGGTCGACGGCACCGTCGTCGGCACCGACACCACTCTGTCCGGTGCCTTCTCCGGCGGCCAGGACGTCCTCTGCACCGTCACCCCCACCGATGACACCTGGGCAGTCGGTACTCCTGTCTCCTCCTCCATCCTCACCATCGACAACACTGCGCCGTCGATCGACGCGGTCTCCATCTCCCCCACTTCCCCCTCTGCCAGCGACACCCTCACCTGTTCCTGGTCCGGCTTCGACGATCCGGACGGCGACAGCGACCAGTCCACTGTGTCCTGGACCATCGATGGCTCCGAGGTCGGAACGGATGTGACGCTGGGCGGGGTCTTTGTCGGCGGCGACACGGTCACCTGCACCGTCACGCCTTCGGATGGTGCCGACGCCGGCACGGATCTGGACGCCTCGGTCACCATCGACAACACTGCGCCGGTCCTCGCCTCGGTCACGCTCTCGCCCGATCCTGCGGTCGAGGCCGACACCCTGACCTGTACACCAGGCACAGCGACAGACGACGACGGCGACACCGTCACCTATTCCTACGCCTGGACGGTGGACGGCACGACCCTCTCGCGACCGGCCAGCACCCTGAGTGGCTACTGGTTCGACAAGGGAGACGACGTCCACTGCACCGTTACCCCCACCGACGGCACCGATACCGGGGCCGCCGTCGACTCCAACACCGTCACCATCGACAACACGGCACCCACCGAGCCCACCGTCGAGATCACTCCGTCAGACCCGGTCCCCGGCCAGGACGACCTTGTCTGTGTCATCGACCCCGAGAGCACCGACGTCGACGGCGACACCCTCACCTATGACATCGCCTGGGACGTCGACGGCACCCCCTACACCGGTGCCACCGACACCACCTGGACCGGCGACACAGTCCCCGCCAGTGCCACCCAGACCGACGAGACCTGGACCTGCACCGTCACGCCAAACGACGGGGACGACGACGGGCCCTCCGACAGTGCCAGCGTCACCGTGACCTGCACGGTGATCACCTGGTACGCCGACAGCGACGGAGACGGCTACGGCGACCCGGACAGCACCACCGAGGACTGCGAGGATGCCTACCCCAGTGACTACGTGGACAACGGGGACGACTGCAATGACGAGGATGCTGCGATCAGTCCCTCGGCGACGGAGGTGTGCGACGCAGGAATCGACAACGACTGCGACGAGTTGACCGACGACGACGATGACAGCGTCGACCTGGCCACCGGCACCGCCTGGTACGCCGACAGCGACGGCGATGGCTATGGCGATGCTCTGGATGGTGGCATTGCCTCCTGTGATGCCCCCAGCGCCACCGTAGAAAACAACGAGGACTGCGACGACGGGGACGCTGCGGTGAACCCCGGAGCCTCCGAGGAGTGCGATGGCATCGACAACGACTGCAACGACGCAGTGGACGACGACGACAGCGGCGTGGACCTGAGCACCGGCACGACCTGGTACACCGATGCCGACGAGGACGGCTTCGGGGACGACAACGACACGGGCACGACCACTTGCGACGTGCCGAGCGGTGCCCAGACGAGCCAGGGGGATTGCGACGACTCCGAGGCGACGATCAATCCGGATGGCACGGAGGTCTGCGACGGGGTGAACGACGAGAACTGCGACGGCACGGTGGACGAAGACTCGGCGTCGGACGCCACGACCTGGTACTGGGACGGTGACAACGACAGCTACGGCGATCCCGACATCTCCACGATCGCCTGCGAGGCGACGTCCAACTACGTCGCCGACAACCCCGACGACTGCGACGACGGCGAGACCGCCGTGAACCCGGCCGCCACCGAACAGTGCGACAGCATCGACAACGACTGCGACGACCTCATCGACGACGATGACGACAGCCTCGACGCCTCGACCGCGACCACCTGGTACGCCGACGACGACTCTGACGGCTACGGCGACGAGACCGACAGCGGCACCACGACCTGC
>CAZMNK010000244.1:3981-5836 GCA_964567625.1 uncultured Enterobacterales bacterium
GTACGGAGGTCTGCGACGGGGTGAACGACGAGAACTGCGACGGGACCGTCGACGAGGACACTGCCGCGGACGCGGCCACCTGGTACGACGACGACGACTCTGACGGCTACGGCGACGAGACCGACAGCGGCACCACGACCTGCACGGCACCGCCATCCACGGTCGACAATGCCGGCGACTGCGACGACGGCGAGACCGCTGTGAACCCGGCCGCCACCGAACAGTGCGACAGCATCGACAACGACTGCGACGGGCTGGTGGACGACGACGACAGCGACGTGGACCTGAGCACCGGCACGACCTGGTACGCCGATGCCGACGAGGACGGCTTCGGGGACGACGACGACACGGGCACGACCACTTGCGACGTGCCGAGCGGTGCCCAGACGAGCCAGGGGGATTGCGACGACTCCGAGGCGACGATCAATCCGGATGGTACGGAGGTCTGCGACGGGGTGAACGACGAGAACTGCGACGGGACCGTCGACGAAGACACGGCCTCGGACGCGAGCACCTGGTACCTGGATGACGACGGCGACGGCTATGGGACCTCCGACACCAGCGTGGTCTCCTGTGAAGCACCGACGGACTACGTCGAGCCTGACGGCGACTGCGACGACACCGACACGCACTTGAATCCCGACGCTGAGGAGACCTGCAACGGTGTCGACGACGACTGCGACGGTTCCATCGACGAGAGCGGCTGCTCCGATGGCGAGGCGAACTGGACCGACCTGGACACCCTGGGCACCGAGGTGGTCTGGGCGGCGAGCATCTATGACAGCGACGAGGACCAGATCCTGCTCTATGGCGGCGCCGGCTACCACTCGCTGGTCGACGACGTGCAGGCCTACGACGTGCTCACCAACACCTGGTCAGCCCTGAGTCCGAGCGGCACCAGTCCAGGCGGCCTGCGAGGTCATGGCGCCATCTACGACAGCCCCCAGGCTCGGATGCTCGTGTTCGGTGGCGAGACCTACCACACCCTCTCGTCGGATCTGTACGCCCTCGACACCACGCCCGGTGCCGAGGACTGGGACGTGGTGAGTACCAGCGGCTCGACGCCAGACCCCCGCACGGGTGCTTCTGTGGTGCTCGACATGGACCGGGAGCGCATGCTGGTCATCGGTGGCAGCGGCTACCACGGGCTGCTGAACGACGTGTGGGAGCTGGACCTGGCGACCGACGCCTGGACCGAGCTGAGCCCTGGCCTGAGCGGCGTGTCGGACACCTCGCTCGCCTTTGCGGCGGCGGTCTATGACCCGCTCTACGAAGCCGTCTACGTGCTGGGGGGAGAGACGTACCACATGCTCGCTGACACGGCCCTCTGCCTGGACCTGAGCGCTTCAACGGAGACCTGGAAGGAGCTGACCACGACTGGTGCCTCCCTGCCCGAGGTCACCGATGCCACCGCGACCTGGGCCGAGGGCTACCGGGCGGCGGTGCTGCACGGCGGCTCGACCTACCACGCTCTGTCCGGCAGCACCTGGCTTCTGGAGCCGACGGCGGCCTGCGAGGTGACCGTGACGGAGCTGACGGAGAGCGGAGACTCGCCGGGGGGGCTGACCGGGGCCTCGCTGAGCTGGGCCGAGTCGTCTGGCGTCGGCGTGCTGACGGGCGGGCAGACCTATTACAAACTGAACGGGTCCACCGTGGAGTTGGCTCCCTAGAATGAAGACGAGATCGGACAGCGGAATGTGCAGTTCTTCACGACTGTGGGGTTGGCGGTCGCGGGGTTTCCACAGGGGCGTACGCGGTGATGTCAGGACAGGCGGTCTCCTATGGGACGAACCCGGTGCAGACCCGTTGACTCAGGGCGCCGCGAGATACCCCGACACCGTCCAGGTGAGGCTCA
>CAZMNK010000245.1:0-5780 GCA_964567625.1 uncultured Enterobacterales bacterium
CACTGTCTGCTGGCTCTCCCGGAACGTGGCCGGTGTGAAGCCACGTGCCATCGGGACAGGGAACAATGGCGTGGTCCACCATGTCCGGGTACCCGGTCAGGCCCTCCCGGGGACCTTGTGCGAGATCGAAATCCGCAGTCAGTTCTCTGTGGATGAGGTCGCCCCCTGCCGCCAGGAAGAGGTGCCATCCCCCCCCCTCGGCGGGAAAGGCCCGGGCAAAGGTCCCCCGCTCGTCAATGTAGACCGGATCGGAGACCTCCAGGACCCAGGACCCTGACCAGGCGATGGGAATCAGGAGAAGGTGCACGACCCATTCTTACCAGAGAGTGACGTCGCTGAGCGACTCACTTGCAAGCTCTACCCGCAGAGCCCCACGAAACCTGCCCCAGGAGAATACGGGTGATCGGACCCGGGAGTCGGGGATTCCGCCGAAGGTCCCTTACCTTCCCCGGAGGTCGCCCAGAGCACGCTCTTCAGGTATGTTGGTCCGACAAGACCCCAGGGTACAGATGCTCCGCGCCTTCTCGGCATTTCTCTCCTTCACGATGCTCCTGGCCTGCGGCGAGAAGGAGTGCGACGCCAACGAGGACACCGACGGCGATGGCCTGGACGACTGCACGGAAGAATCCCTTGGCACCGATCCTGCCCTGGCAGACAGCGACGGGGATGGCCATGACGATGGCCAGGAGTTGGACTGTGTCTCCGATCCCCTGGACAGCGAAGAGCGTTGCCTTGCCTGTGGCTGGGGCCACAACGACCCGGGCGACCTGGTCTCGACAGGAAACGAGGACGGGCAGGTCATCGAGAACATCCCCTTCATCGACCAGTGCGAGGAAGAGGTGTCCCTGTGGGACTTCGCCGGGCAGTACCACGTCCTCTGGATGACAGCGACCTGGTGAGGCAGCTGCAAGACCGAGGCGGTCGGCCTCGCAGAAGAAGCTGTGGCGTTCACCGAGGAGACGGGCATTCCCCTCGACTTCCTGATCACACTCTTCCAGGACAATGACAGCCAGGTGCCTGACGGCGCAGATGCCATCGAGTATGCCGAGTTCCTGGCCGAAGAAGCCCCGGACCCTGGCATGTTCGTCGGGGCTGACTTCACCCAGCGGCTCTTTGAGGCCACCCCCTACGATGGCAGCAAGATGCCCGGGAAGTGCCTTTTGGGGCCGGACATGGTCATGATCGAATGCGGCACAGGCCACGGAAACGAGGACTTCTTCGACCGCGTTGTGGAGCATGTGGGGACCCGCTAGCGTCCTGTGGATGGTCCTGGCCTGCAATGGCGACGAATCCCCAGATTCGGGTACTGACTCCACCGCCAGCCCGGGGACCCGGAACCCGACAGTCCAGGTCCTGGTCCAGGACTCCGATGGCGTTCCCGTGGACAATGCCTGGGTCATGATGGGCGGCTGGTCGGCGGACCGCTGGGAATTGACCAATGAGAACGGGCAGGCCACCGTCACCCTCGAGGACGCAGGCACCCGGGAGCAGTACCTCCTGGTGGGCAAGGAGGGGTGGTTCAGTGGGGGAGAACGCCTGGACTTTGACGAGCCTCAACCCGACCTGTGGACACTCCAGTTGCGTCCCCTGCCCTCGGAAGACAACCCCGACTACCACTTCCAGCCCGGCGGGGATGGCTCGAGCCCGGACACCAGCGAATGCGGCCATTGCCACTGGACCATCGGCGATGACTGGGCGGCATCCTCCCACGCCCAGGCCGCAAAAAGCCCCAGGGTCTGGGACCTGTTCACAGGCGCGTCCAGCGAGACCCTCGAGGCCGAAGACTGTGAAGCCCTGGGAGGCTGGCTGACCGAGGGAGCCACACCGGGCGATCCCCAGTCACCCCAGGAGCACTGCTACGTGGGTGCGGGGGTCCTCCCCTGGCTCCACGCCACGTGTGGCACCGAGGCCACCCCGGCCTGCGACCACCCGGACCAGCAGGACCAGCTCCAGCACTTCGGAAGCTGCGGCGATTGCCACAGCCCCGCCTTCGACAGCACCGCGCCCGGTCAGATCAACCTGGCTGCCGCCGAGGGTGTGGCCCGAGAGGGGGTCACCTGTGACTTCTGCCACAAGGTGGCCCACGTGACGGCAGGAACCAGCCCCGGACTGGACGGCAGCATCACACTTCTGAGGCCGAGTGATCCAACCCCCCTGCCGAACCTGGAGTTCGAGGCCATCACCTTTGGGCCCTACCCCGACGTGATCGTCCCGGTCATGAACGGGAGCCTCTCCCCCCAGTTCTCCGAATCCGAATGGTGCAGCAGTTGCCACGAATATGCCCAGCCGGCACTGCACCCGGATGAAGGGGGCCTGGTGGACCCCGAGCGTTGGCCGGAGGGTGTGCCGGTTTTTGAAACCTGGTCGGAATATTCCTCGTCGTCCCTGGCCGGGGTCCTCGCGTGTCAGGGCTGCCACATGCCCGGCCTGGACGAGGAGAGCTCGACCTACAACATCACGGAACAGGGCCTGGAACCCAGTGTCGACCAGGGCTGGGCCCGAGAGTCCGGACAGGTGCGTCATCACACCTTTGACCGCAACGGCCTCGGGGATCCCCAGTTGACCGTCGTCTTGAACACAGACGGGGACCAGGTCACTGCGACGGTGACCCTGGCCAATTCAAGCGCTGCCCACGCCGTTCCCACCGGCGAACCCATGAAGCAGCTCATCATCCAGGTCGAGGCCACAGACGCCGATGGCACGGTGGTCCCAGCAACCGGAGGACAGGTGATTCCCGACGTCGGGGGCCATGTCCTGCTGGGAATTCTGGGCACGGACCTGTCGGTCGATGGCTCGGATCTGACCTTCCAGGACGCCGTCCTTCCCGACGAACCCGGACTGATGGTGCGCTTCGTACGCCGGCCTGGGGACTGGATCGACTATGACGGACCGGGGACCAACGGCTTCTCCGGCGAGGACCGGACGGCCGAGGAGCGTGGCCTGCCCCGAGAGGACTTCCTGGGAGAGAGAACCGTCGCCGGGACTGCCGGGGACACCGCCACCCTGGACGACCCACCCCCCGACCTGGTGGAAGGGGACCGTGTCTACCTGGTCCGTGAAGGAGACCTCGCCGGGGCTGTCGGCTGGCTCCATGGCAAGGTACTCCTGGCCTCGGACGGGACGCGAGGGGTGCCTCACTACCGGGCGGTGGACGTCGCCAGCGACAATCGCATCGCTGCTGAAGGCACAAACACCAGCACCCACCTGTTCACCGGCCAGGACCTGACCGTCACGGCCACCTTGATTCGGCGCCAGAGGGCGGCTGGCGTGGCGGACCTCTATGGGTGGGACCGGGGGGACGTGGAGGTGGCCAGCGCCGAGGCCCGGTAGGCCACGCCCTTGAATCAGCGAGACGCGGCCGGTCAGCCCCGAAAGGTGAAGCTCAACGCCACCTGGGCATCGTGGCCGTCCTCGGGCACCTGCCCCGAGAGATCGTAGAGCACGTCGACTGCGCACCTGGCAACCTCTTCCGATTCCAGGCTGTCCTGCTCCAGCGTGACCTCTCGGACCTGGCCCTTTCCCCCAAAATCCACCGTCAACACCATGTCCCCCTCGGCTGGCAGCGTCTTGACTCCCTCGATCGTCCGATAGCAGGACTCCAGGCGGACCATGGGGGCCAGGAGTGCCTCCAGGAGGTCGTCGGCATCCAGGGCCCCCGTGATCACCGGAGGGCTGCCCAGCCGGACCTGGGTGGTAGACACGGTCTCCTCACCGGCCTTCTGGCGACGGCTTCGCTCCTGCTCCGCGAGCTGGGCATTGACCTCGTCGTGTTGACGGGCTTCCTGGTTGGCCTGGTAGATCCTCCAGGTGCCCACTGTGGCCAGGAAGAGAAAGAACAGGCCCAGGAGCCGGGCAAGGGACCCCGAGGCGCCCATGTGGGTCCCGGTTCTCGCGGGGCCCTTGGCCTGAGTTGTCTCGGCCTCAGGCGCAGTCTCCTCGGGTTCCTCGTCCTCGTCCTCGTCCTCGATCTCGATGTCGAATTGCGGCGCAAGCAGGGCCTCCGACTCGACGACTGCTCGCTCCATGGCCTGGGCCCGCCTTCGGGAACGCGTCCGGGCGTGACGTTGCGCCGCCCTGGGAACAACCCTCCCCTCCAGGTGTCCACTCCCTGTCTGAAAGCGCAGGGTCAATGTGGCAATCGACAGGTTCTGCTTCTCCGGGTTGAGAGTGGCGAACAAGGCGACGTGTACCTCGACCTCACCCGGGGTGACGAGGACCTTTTCCAGGGCATAGCTGACCGGCGCCGACGGACAGTGCACCTGGGTCTGCAGGATGCGTTTTCTGCGAGAGAGGGCCTCCTCCAACCCCGGCAAGACCCCGTGAGGATCGCGCCCTCCTCGAAGGGTGACGGGTTCCCGTTCCGGAAGCGGGACCTCTCGAAGCTCGGAGAGCATGGCCCGGTGGGGGGACGGCTCCTCGTGAAGCAGAGCAACGACCGCCCGGACAGGGGCTCGGCGGCGTCGGGTTTCCTGGGCCACGTGCCTCCATGGACGGTTGCCGGAAGGTCGATTCAACCACACTCTGGCCCCTGGGTGAACCACTGCACTGGACCACGGGAAGCGGCCCGGGCCGGGGCACCACCGATTTCCTCCCGGTCCGGGCCAACAATGCTCCCAGTGGCCTGTCACAACAGGCCTTCACGCTCACCTCGTCGCCTTGTGGGCCTACAACTGCCGGCGGCGGGCTGACCGACGGCGTCAACTGCAGGCCAAGCCTTTCAAAAGGGCTTTTCTGCCGGGGCAAACCTGGCATAGAGTCCCCGCGCACCGCGAAATTGTCATGCACGTGCTCCTCTTCCTGGCCTGCCAGTCCTTTTCTGACGGCACCAGAGTCTCTTCTTCCTACGAGTCCGGTCCCATCGATTCGGGGACCCTGGACACCGCATTCACCAGGGACTCCTCCCCCTTCCAGGACTCGGAGAGCACGGAGGGCCCAGAAGCTGACGAGGATGACGAGGATGACGCCGTCATCCTCTCGGTCTCCTTTCCCACCGGACTGACCTGTGGAGAAGAGGCCACAGCCAGCGTGACCGTGCGCAACACCGGCACCGCGACCTGGACCCACGCCCAGGGCTACAAGCTGGGCGCCATCGGCGACGAGGACCCTTTCCTCAGCGGAGACGTTCGGGTCTGGCTGGACGTGGAAGACATCGTGCCCCCCCAGTCTGATCACACCTTCCTGGTGCCCCTGGAGGGCCCCGAGACCACGTCCTCCCTCACCACCGACTGGCAGATGGTCCACGAGGGTGTTCGCTGGTTCGGCGAGGGGACCGCCGCAACCATTGCGGTCGAATGCGACGAAGAGACCGAGACCTCCGGATACCCTCTTCCCCTGCCCGACATGTCCCACGTGGTCGAAGAGATCGCCGCCGATCGACCCGATCTGCTCGCGGACTCATGCCTGGAAGACGGGGGGTCCTGGGACTTCCTGGACATGGTGGTCGACCGGCTCCGAAAGACCGACACCCGCTGGGGCTACAACTGGAAGCGAGGCAACGTGGGGGACGCCTCCCAGGACGTCGTCGACTATCACTATGGTCCGGGCCCCAGCGAGGAGAGCCCGGACGTCTACATCATCGACATGATCGTCAACCACTGCAGCCCGAACCCGGAACCCGGCTGGTTGGACCAGACCCAGGCCACCGCCGACGCCGGCACGATCGGCCTGTGGACCGGACGGGGGCGGTTCTAGTTCCTCAACACTCGCTGGTGATCGCCACCAGCAAGTCGTAGTGGTCGTCCTCGGAGATCCCGTTGCCCTCGATGGTGTAGTCATCCACA
>CAZMNK010000246.1:0-5777 GCA_964567625.1 uncultured Enterobacterales bacterium
CGAGGTCCCCTCCGAGTACGGCAGCGAAGCCGGCGACTGCAACGACGGCGACGCAACGGTCAACCCGGACGCCACCGAGGTCTGCAATGGCTTCGACGACGACTGCGACGGCGCCATCGACGCGGACGACGACTCGGTCGAGGGGCTGATCACCACCTGGCTGGACGCCGACGGGGACGGGCACGGAAGCGCGGCCTGGAGCGTGGAGTCCTGTGACGTGCAGAGTGGCTTCTCCGAGACATCGGACGACTGCGACGACAGCGAGCCGCTCACCTACCCGGGGGCCAAGGAGATCTGCGACGGGGAAGACAACGACTGCGACGGGGACACGGACGACGACGATCCGGACCTGGACACCACCACGGCAGACACCTGGTACAAGGACGGCGATGGCGACGGCTTCGGCAACGCTGACAGTGCCACAGTGGCCTGCACCCAGCCCTCCGGAACCGTGGAGAACACCGACGACTGCGACGACACCGATGCCAGTGTCTCACCCCTGGGCACCGAGGTCTGCAACGACACCGACGACGACTGCAATGGCAGCATCGATGACAGCGCGGCGGACGCCTCGACCTGGTACGACGACAAGGACGAGGACGGCTACGGCGATGCCTCCGCGACCACCGACGCCTGCGACGCCCCTTCCGGAACCGTCTCCAATTCCAACGACTGTGACGACAGCACCGCAGACGTGAATCCCGGCGCCGCCGAGGTCTGCAACGGGGTGGACGACGACTGCGACGGGGACGTGGACCCGGACTCCTCCACGGACGCCGCCACCTGGTACGACGACGACGATGGCGACGGCTACGGGGATGCCACCAGCGGATCCAGCGCCTGTGAGCAACCCAAGGGAACGGTTGCGGACAGCTCGGACTGTGACGATGGAGAAGCCAGCACCAACCCCGCAGCCACCGAGGTCTGTGACGGTGTCGACAACAACTGCGATGGGGACACGGACGAATCCGGCGCCTCGGGGGAATCCACCTGGTACACCGACAAGGACGGGGACGGAGAGGGGAACCCCGATTCCTCCGTCGACGCCTGCAACACGCCCACTGGAATGGTCTCCAATAGTGACGACTGCGACGACACCGATGCGGCGGTCAACACCCACGCCACGGAGATCTGCGATGGCGTGGACAATGACTGTGACGGAACCACCGACATCGGGACCCTCGACGGCAAGTCCTGGTACGCCGACAGCGACGAGGACGGATTCGGAGACCCCGACGACACCACCACGGTCTGTGATCAACCGACCGGGTATGTCTCCACGGGCGACGACTGCGACGATGGCGACGCCGACATCCACCCCGATGCGGAGGAGATCTGCGATGGCGTGGACAACGACTGTGATGGGGACGCCGACTCCGATGCCACCGACATGACCACCTGGTACCTGGACGCGGACGGGGATGGTGCTGCTGGGGAGACCTTCACCACCACCGCCTGCGACCAGCCCTCCGGCTACCTGGCGTCAGCCACGGACTGCAACGACGCCGACGCCAGTGCCCTGCCCGGTGCCACCGAGATCTGCGACGAGGTCGACAACGACTGTGACGAGAGCGTGGACGAGTCCGTCGAGAGCACCTGGTACCTGGACTACGACGGGGATGGCTGGGGGGCCGACAGCACGGCCACCGATGCCTGCGATGCCCCCAGTTCCTACTATGTCGATGTCGGTGGAGACTGCGACGACACGGACACGGGCTATTCGCCGGATGCCACGCCCGCCTGTGACGGCGAGGACCACGACTGCGATGGCGTGGTGGACAACGACGCCGACCTGGATGGCTACGCCGACGCGGCCTGCGGTGGCGACGATTGTGACGACAGCGACGCCACGATCATGCCCGAGATCGGCAGCGGCTGCGCCATCGGCACCACCTGCCTGGACATCCTGGACGACGGCCGGTCCATCGGAGACGGCGAATACACCATCGATCCCGATGGCTACGGCACCGGGGTCGACCCGTTCGATGCCACCTGTGACATGACCACGGACGGCGGCGGCTGGACGGCCATCGAATACGCATCGGACCTGGCGTACCAGCAGCACTTCACCGACGGCGACTATTACCGATACCTGCCGGAAGACTTCGAGTTCGTTCTCACGGACTCTGCCATCCAGGCCATCCAGGACCTCTCCAGCGAGGGGTTCCAGGTCTACGAAGGCCGCTGCGAACACGTCATCCACTACTACTACAACGATGGCGGCAACTACGACTACGCGTTCGGGTTCATGTTCTTCGATGGCACAGAGACCCCCTATGCCTCCGAGTCGTACTCCCCCCACGACATCGCCGTGACCTTCGACGGCTGTGCCGGGAATGGCGGAGAAGGAGGAGACCTGAGCCAGGCCACCGTGTTCGAGATCAACTCGCCCCTGGTGCCACTGCGAAACATCCAGTGCAGTGACTGTGGCGATGCCTTCCCGGAAGAACTCGGCGCCAACCTGACGGACTGGCCCGCCTGGCTTCGGTAGCGCCTGGCAAGAGGGCTTTTCCCAGGCTCCAGGTCCAGATCGGAGGTCTATTGGGAATGGACCACCTGGTGGTACCAGAGTGGGGCAAAAGTACTGCCGTTGCTGGTGGAAACCGCCTGTTCAAAAGCCCCTGCGTCGTAGCGAATCCCCTGGCCAGCGGTCGGCTCGTTGTAGGCGTTGGGGTAGCCGCCCTTGAAGGACTGGTTCCAGGTGCCAGCGGGGTCGTTCACCGTGTAGGTGGACCCGTCGTAGTCGGTGACCATGAGCACGTGACCACCGGTGAAGTACCCGTGCACGATGACCGGGTCCTCGCCAGCCGAGAGTGCCTGGAACTCCTCCAGGGTCCCGGAGCGGGTGGCCTCGAGGCGCTCCTCGATGCCCGCCTGGGCCGCATAGTAGTTGAAGACCGCTTCCAGGCCCTCGGGGCTCTGAGCCTTGTTCTTTCCGAACCGATCCGTGATCTCATCCGGGGTCACCTCTACGCCATAGGCTGACAGCAGCATGGCGATGGACGTGTTCTGGCAACTGGCCCACGGGAAGCGCTGGTTGGCGTACTGGTAGTAATAGGTCGGGGTGAGGACCTCGGAAGAGGGGGCTTCGGGGGCGGAGCCGGCTCCCACAGGGCTTTCAGACTCTGGCTCGGTCTCCGAGGAGCTGGGGGGAGTGGCGGCGAGGGCCAGGGAGAGGTCCTCGATCACACTGGGTTCTTCACTACAGTTCTGGGCCAGGGCAGGGGGAGCCCACAGCCACACCAGGAGGGGAAGCATCGGTCAGCCGTCGGTGCCTCCGACATTGAAGAACGGGACCGGTGAAAGGAGCGATTGAAAAGGGATTGAACCCGTGCCCGAAAGCGACCAGGAGGTGGACCACCGTGGGATAATCAGGGAGATGAGGAAACCGTGCATCGGCCCCTTCGTCCTGGCTGGTCAGCTGGGCGAGGGCACCTATGGGGAGGTCTGGGAGGGGCGGCACGCTCGCTCCGAGTTCCGGGTGGCGATCAAGTTCCTCCCATGGCGGGAGGCGTCGGATGTGTTGTTGCGACGGACCCTGGAACGGGAGGCGAGGCTGCTGGCCGGCCTGGAGCATCCCCACGTGGTGCGCATGCTCGACTTCGGGGAGGTCACCGCAGCAGAGAGTCGATCCACGGGGGGCCGGTGGCCTCGGGGCACCCCCTACCTGGTCCTGGAATACATGGGAGGTGGGTCCTGCACTGAAGTGCGGGGGCGTCTGGCCTGGGTGGACCTGAGGGATGTGCTCTTTCGGGTGTTGGATGCCCTGGCCCACGCCCATGCCCGAGGGGTCATCCACCTGGACCTCAAGCCGGGGAACATCCTCCTGGGGGGAGCGGTGGTCGCCCAGAGGCCTCTGGGGACACGGGACGATGCCCGAGGCCTCGTGGCCGGTCTGCGACTGGCCGACTTTGGCATTGCCGGCATTTTCGGGAAGGCCTCGAGGCGTCAGAGTTCCATCGGAACGCCGGCCTACATGGCGCCGGAGCAGTTCCGGCGAGCCTGGCGGGACTTCGGCCCATGGACCGACCTCTATTCCCTGGGATGCACGGCCTGGGCCATGGTCACGGGGTTTCCGCCTTTCGTCGGCAAGAAGGGCCGGGACCTGGTCCTGGCTCACGCCTATGCCGAGCTTCCCCTGTTCCAGCCTCGTATGGGCGTGCCAGAGGGACTGGAGGCCTGGCTCGGATCGCTCCTGGAGAAGGACCCGACCAGGCGGCCCAGTCGCTGTGCCGAGGCCTCCCAGGCTCTGGCGAGCCTGGGAGATGCGGAAGACCTCCAGGCCGACTCGCTCCCCATTGAACCGGAAGACCCGACGCTCTTGTTCTCCGAGGAAGCCACGGTGCTGCTCTCCGAGTGGGCGGGCGAGGTCTCTGCCATCGATCTCGAGGCGTACCCCACAGCGACGCTGGCGTCGGAGAACCTGGGAGTCATTCGCACCTGGCGTCGATCTGAGCCTCCCCCCACCCCCCTGATATTGGCGGATGCCGGCCTGGGCCTGATCGGTCGGCGGGTTTCTCCGATGGTGGGTCGGGATCGTGAACGAGACCAGTTGTGGCAGGCCTTGCTCCGGGTTCGGGAGAGCCGGCAGGCCCAACTCGTGGCGCTGAGGGGGTTGGGAGGACACGGGCTCAGTCGGCTGGCTCACTGGGTCTGTCATCGTTCTCATGAGCTGGGCATTGCCGATCCGATCGTGGTGACCCACTCTGCCGAAGAGTCGGGAACCTTGAACGATGCCTTGCGGGACTGGCTTCGAGGCTGGAACCTGGATCGGACGGCACTGGAGCTCCGAATCGGCCGCCTGCTGCGCTTGTGGGGGTCCGACCAGACCTGGCTTGCCGGGCTGGTCGCGGGGCTGGTGGTCGAGGGCCACACTGCAGCCCGTCCCCGCGACGTGGAAGGGGTGCTCCTTGCCCTGCTTTCTGCGGCGGGCTCCCGTCGCACACTGGTCCTTGTCATCGACGATGCCCAGTGGGCCAGCACCAGCCTCGGCCTTGTCCGGGCGCTTCTCGGTGCGGAGCGTGCCCGGGTCCTGGTGGTGCTCACGATCCGGGAGGACGTGGACCCCCTACCCCGGGCCCAAGAGGCCCTTACCTCCTTGTTGAGGCATGCCCGCAGCGAGGTTCTGGAGGTTCCTCCACTGCCGGAACAGGACATTCGACGCCTGTTGGAAGACGTCTTGCGGCTGGAGCCCCTGCTCTCCGCCCGGGTGGTGGGCCTTGCGGGAGGAAGTCCCCAGTTTGCGCAGCAGGTGGTCTCTGGCTGGGCACAGCGGGGAGAGTTGATACCGACACCGGAGGGTTTTGTCCTCCGGGATCCGGACCACACCAGGCTCCCGGAGGACCTGACGAGTCTGCTTCTGGAGCGTCTCGAGCCGCTGGAGAACGGCGATCCGGTGCCGCTGGAGGTGGCGGCGGCACTGGGCGCTCGGGTCTACGAGGAGGAGTGGTTGGCTCTCTGTCCAGGGGTGGAGGGCCTGGCGCGACGGGCCACCGAAGCCGGGCTCTTGCAGCCGATCAGGGACGGCTGGCGCTTCCAGGAGGGTGTGGTGCGGGAGATCCTGGCCGAGCGGTCCCGGAGAGGAGGACGCTGGGCCGGTCACCATGGACGCTGTGCCCGTCTACTGGCCGACCGTCCTGAGAAACGGATGCGACTGGGACGGCACCTCCTGGAATCCGGGATGGTGGAACAGGCCTTTGAACGGTTGACGGAGGCTGTTCAGCAGGGCGTTGTTGCATGGCCCGGCCCACATCGGAAGCAGGATCTCTCCGTTGACC
>CAZMNK010000247.1:0-5684 GCA_964567625.1 uncultured Enterobacterales bacterium
GACTGGGACTACGACTGCGATGGTGAGGTCGACGCCCCCTCCGAGAACCCCGCCTATGGCTTCGACAACTGCGACCTGAACACCGTCGCCGACATCGTGGACACAAACATCGTGGTGAACTTCCGCGAGATGTTTGGCGATGAATCTGACATCAATGGCGACTGTCGAATCTCAGTGCTCATCTCCCCGGTCCTGAATGAACTCCCCCGCTCGTCCACCGACGACTCGGACTGGGACAGCATCGTCAAGTCCTACGCCGATCCGGGGGTGGACCTGAACACCTTCAGTTTCGACTCCAACCCGGGGTCCGACGAGCAGGAAGTCATCTACGTCTTTGCTCCGGATCCCTATGGCTTCTACAACTCCGGCAAGACCGCCGAGGTCGAGGAGTACACCAGCATGGAGCTTGTGGGGCAGATCGCCACAGGCCTCTACAAGCTGATCAGCTACAACCAACACGTCATCGTCAACGGTGGCGAAGCCGAGCAGGGCTGGCTGATAGCGGCGATGGGTTCGGTTGGTGCGGACATCGTTGGCTTTGGAGCCCCCAAGTACGGCGGTGCATGGACCTACATGGATGCGCCGAATGTCTACACCCTGACGCCATTGGCTCAGGAGGAGGAGGAGTCCTTCTTCAGCACCTCCTCCAAGGGGGCTCAGTACCTCTTCGGGCGATGGCTGGTCGACAAGTTTGGCACTGACCTCCTGGGGGCGATCACCCAGAGCAGCGAAGTGGGCGTGGACGCTGTGGAGTCCGCGTTGTCGGACATCGGAGAGAGCGCAGAGTTCGATGACCTGGCCGTGGAATTCCACGTTGCCCTGTTCACCTCTGGGGTGGTCGGGGACGATGGGGCTTCGCTGGTCGATGAAGCCGTGGTCACGCCATTCAACGAAGCCACGATCATCAGCGCTCCCACCACGCCGCCCACCGACGGCGCACCGGGGCAGTTCTACGGGGCCAATGGCTACCAGACCGGCTTCAACGTCCGGGGAACCAATTCCTACTTCGAGGGTGGAACCACGTCCGCGCCCTCGGAGAATGTCTCTCGGCGAATCGTCACCGAGGGGACGGACTTCCAGACCTACGTCACCGGCTTCCCCTACTTTGGGTACACCCTGGGAGGCCACAGCGCCTTTGTGACCCGGCTGGTGGATGTGCCATACGACACCGCCTACCTGCAGATCAGCTATTCCTCGATGGACTCACCGGGCGGGGGAGAGTCCTCCGACACATCCAGTGGCAGTTCGAACACCCTCCTGGGGGCGGTCGTTCGGTGGCCTGACATGGACGAGTGGGACTTCACTGTCGAGCAGATCTACTCTGCCCTGGACGCGAACCCGGTCGATCTGCCATCCCTGCCAGACGACGGGACTCCGATCTACGCCCTGGGTGAGATCACCGACCAGACAAGCACGAGCTTGTTGGGCGAGGGCGGCAGCATCTCCAACGGTGATGTCGAGGACACGGACCGCTGGCTGCTGGACCTGACGGACCGGCCGAGCAGTGCGATCGTGTCCATGGCCATCTGGCTGGAGCGCAAGTACGAGAACTCCGACGGCGACACCAGCCCCTACGACCCCTGGATGGCCATCGTGCCAGAGGATGACGTTCCAACCCCCACGGTGGAAGAATTCCACTACGACTCGACCTGTGCCACTGCTGACTACTGGGCCTACCCGAGCCTGGTCCTGGAGTCGGTCTACACCCAGTACTTCCTCTCCAGCTCGCCGGGAGTGAGCCCCACCAAGGATGTCGGGGAAGAAGACGCCTCCGCGTACTGCGGGGATTCCTCCGAAAGTGGTGAGAGTGGAAGTGGTGAAAGCGGAAGCGGAAGCGGAAGCGGAAGCGGTGGAAAGGGTGGAAAGGGCGGAAAGGGCGGAAAGGGCGGAAAGGGCGGCTTCGTTGACACCGGGGACACCGGGGACACCGGGGACACCGGGGACACCGGGGTAGATTCGTGCGCCTCGGACTGGGATGGTGATGGCTTCGCCGAGGAAGACGAGCCCAACCCCACGACCTTCGCGGACCAGGTCCTGGTGCATCAGTGCCAGAACAACGGCGGCAACTTTTCGGGGATCGACAGGCTCAACTCAAGCGCCTTTGACATTGACGAACGCGATGAGGACGATGCGGTGGCCTACAGCACGCTCTACAACGTGGGCGGAACGGCGGCGGAAGATGGTGAGGAAGCCCTGCTCTACGCGACCCTCACCGGGGGTCAGCGCTACCTGATCATCGTGAGCGGGGGCGGAGACACCGGCTTCTACGAGCTCAGCATGAGGCAACTGAACTAGACCGCCCGTGACTGGCTCCGAACCCGTCCAGCGACGGGAGATCCGCACGGCTGGCGTGCTCTTTCTCGCGACGCTGTTGTCCGTCTACTTCACCTATGGGTGGTTCTGGAGCGGCGATGGGGATCCCCTGAAGTGGGGGGACACCGCGCGCGACAGCGCCGTCTTTGCGGTGGCCTTGATGGCCATCCTGGGGGCCCATGAACTGGGTCACTGGGTGGTGGCCCGCCGGCACGGATTCTCCCTCTCCCTGCCGTACTTCATTCCCTTTCCAGCGGGTTTTGGGACCTTTGGCGCCATCATCCGGCTTCAGTCCCTGCCTCAGAGTCGGACAGCGCTCCTGGAGATGGGCGCTGCGGGTCCGCTGGCGGGGATGGTGGTGGCAATGGCGTGTCTGGGATTTGGTCTTCCCGCGACCGAGTTGGGGCCGCCAAGCCTTCCGCCCCTGCCTGAGCCCACCATGGAGCCCGGTGCCTGGCTGGATGCCATCGGGAGGATGCTTGATTCCGTGTTCAGTTGGGGCCCGGTTGCCTGGCTCACGGAGAGGCTCTCTTCCCCGGTGCCCGAGGGACATCTGCCGGTGCTCATCTTCAACAACCCGCCGGTCATGGACTTGCTGGGGTCCGCGATCCTGGGGGCGCCTCCCGGTCGTTTTGACACCCTGGGGCCCCTTGCTCTGGCGGGCTGGGTGGGCTGTTTTCTGACCGCGTTGAACCTGGTTCCCATCGGTCAACTGGACGGAGGGCACGTGGTCAATGCCCTCTTCCCCCAGCATGCCCTGCTTCTTTCCAGGATCGTGTTGGGTCTGATGTGTGCGGCCGGGATTCTCTGGAACGGTTGGTTCTTCTGGAGTTTCCTGCTGTGGCTGCTGGGGGCCTGGCGAAGCCTGGAGGTGCCGGACCAGCCACGACTGAGTGTGCGGTCCCGGTGGATAGCTGTGGTGACTGCCGTCGTCTTCTTGCTGACTTTTCGCGCCCAACCGCTGGAGCTTGACCATCTTCCCGTGGACCCGGTTTCACCCTCGGTACACCCGGGATAGTGCATGGCCATGGCGGGCCGACGTTCATGGTTGTTCACCGCGTCTCTCGGGGTGGCCGTGCTTGTCGCTGGTGGGATGACCTGGAAGGCACTGGTGCCGCTGGAGCCCGATTCGCCGGTGGTCGACAGCGAGGACCTGGAAGACGGACCCGTCATGGACCTGGACTACCTCACAGCCGGAGACCTGGCCTTTCTGGAGCAGACCCTTCTTGAGGGGAGTGAGGCCGCCCAGCGTTCTGCAGCCAAGGCCCTGCTCGTCGCGGAACGGCTGGAGGGTGCTCCGATGCTGTTTGAAGCCGCAGCTCGGGGGGGGCCGGATGCGTTGATCTTCTGCCTGGCGGGGCTGGAAATCCTCCGTCTTCAGCTTGCCGAGGACGCGCTGCGGGAGTTGCTTCTGGCGATTCGGAGAGGGGGCAGCCTGCCGGAGGGATGTCGGGTGGAACTGGCGGATCGCTTTGGTCTCGTCAGTCGCGGCCAGTTGCAAGCCGTGATCGCCCTGGCAGCCGATCCGGATCCCGAGGTGAGAAGCTGGGTCGCAGAGACCGTTTCACAACAGGAGTCCGGGGAGGCGGAAGGGGTGTTGTTCTCCCTGGTGGCGGATCCGGAACCCCAGGTGCGGAGGTCGGCCTGGTTGGGGCTTCAGGGGAGGAGTTTCGACCCCCAACGCCCCGCCCTGGTTGCCGCAGTGGGCGCGGAAAATGACCCTCGGAACATGGAAATTCTTCAGGAGATGGGACTGCGATGACCGGCTTTTGGTTCTGGATCGGTGTCGCCCTTGCCGGGTCGGGCTTCTACCTGGAGGCACCTCCGATGGATACCCGTGCCGTCGCGGTGGAACTACAGACCCAGGCCCGGGAACTCGGCCTTGATGCCCGCGTGTTGAGGCGGTATCGCCACGGCACTGGTTGGCAATTCATCGTGGTGGTCGAGGGTTTCGATGACCGGGCGGGGGCAGAGAGGTCGGCCCGGGACCTTGCGGAGCGCAGCGGACAGGGGATCGCCGTCTATCGACTCGAAGGCGAAGAAGCCGTGCCGGTCTGGGACGAGTGGTCTTCGGAGACGGTGGCGCAGGGCGAACTGCCCGACGCAGAGACGCTGATGCAGAAGGCCGGCCGGTCTGTGGGAGGCCCTCTCGGAGGCCAGACACGGCTGGCGGAGGCCAAGACCCTCCGCTTTCGGTACACGCGTGCCATCACCACGACCGAGGGAAGGTGGACTGCTCATCACAACTGGGTCGCCAGCGGCGATGCGAGCAGAGTGGCCACCGAGGTGGTCGAAGGGGAGGGGGGTACGAGCAGTGTCGTGGTGATGGGGCCCGAGGGTTCCTGGGTTCAGGCGGGAGAGGAATTGCGAGAGGCCGACAGCACCCAGGCGGAGGCCGTGCTCCAGGACCTGTCGCCCATGGCTCGACTTGCCTGGCCCCTGCAGTTCGCGGCAGGAATCGACGAGATGGGACCCTACCGGGTGGCTCGCCAGGAGATCGTGGCCGGCCGAAGCTGCTGGGTGCTTGTCTCCACGGCCATTCGAGGGAACCAGCCCTCCCGGATCTGGGTCGACAGTGAGCACGGTCGGCCGGCGCGGGTCGACTTCGCGACGGAGGCCGGGCGAGTCGAACTGACGCTGTGGGATTGGCGGGAGCCGGACACCGGCGTAGTGGTGCCATTTTCCCTTGAAGTGCGGCGGGACGGTCGCCTGGTCGAGCAGATCGAAGTCCATGAATTGAGTCTGGAGCCAGAGCTCGGGGAGTCTCTCTTCGGTCGGCCTGCAGAGGGGTGAGAAGGGGTGGTCTGAACGACCTTGACACCCTCTCTGTGCATTCTTATAGGTCCGCGGTCTCTTCTGGGGCGCCCTCTTGGAGCCCTGGTGGCCGGTAGGCTGGCGTAGCTCAATCGGTAGAGCAGCGGTTTTGTAAACCGCAGGTTGGGGGTTCGAGACCCTCCGCCAGCTCTCCGACGGCGTCGCAGCGGACTGGCAAGTTCTTTTATTTCACAGTCTTCGGGGGGTTGCCCGAGTGGTCAAAGGGAGCGGGCTGTAAACCCGCCGGCTCAGCCTACGGTGGTTCAAATCCACCACCCCCCACCCCAGTGTACTGAGCGGGAATAGCTCAGTTGGTAGAGCATCAGCCTTCCAAGCTGAGGGTCGCGAGTTCGAGTCTCGTTTCCCGCTCCATTTTCATCCCGCCGATGTAGCTCAGAGGTAGAGCACCTCCTTGGTAAGGAGGAGGTCATGGGTTCAATTCCCATCATCGGCTCCATACCTTCAGCCCTGCCCAAGTAGTCCAATCCAGCGGAGAACTGACATGGCCAAGGAAAAATTCGAACGTACCAAGCCCCACGTGAACATCGGAACGATTG
>CAZMNK010000248.1:0-5533 GCA_964567625.1 uncultured Enterobacterales bacterium
ACCACTGCCCTCAGGGTCATTCGTCCGTCGCAGTGGGGGCAGGCAAAGCCATCGAGCGACCTCTCTCCGCCTCACTCCGAGGGGATTCGCGGGGTCCCAAAGTCCCTGACAGCTCGCCGCACCAGCCCTGATCCGGACATCCAGCGTTCAAGATCGTCTACCAACTCGGACACACCAACCTCCCCAGAAGTCCTGGCTCTACCACAAGAAACCCTGGCTACCCCGAGATAGCCTCGCGAGCCTCAACAATGAGTTGGCCCAGGTCTGACTCGGGACCAATCTTCAACTCGTCGGCGATGGACTCGGCCTCGGCCAGGGCGGTGGCAGATGCTGAAGGATCGCCCGCCAGGTGCTCAACCCGCGCCTTCTTGCACAGCAGCTTGCCCAGCTCCAGCTGGTAGACGCCACGAACCTGGGATTCCCCCATCTCGAGAAGTTCGCGGGCCTCGTCGAGAGCGCCTTGCTGGGCGCGAATGAGCGCGAGAGAGCCGCGAAAGGCGCCGGCGGCGACGGGCAAGGTTTCGTCGCCAATCGCGATGGCACCTCGAAGGCTGGCCTCGGCGGATTGCAGATCTCCCTGGGATGACAGGAGGTCGCCGAGGTTTCCAAGGGCGACGCCCTCGAATCGACGATTCCCCACCTCTCGATGAATCGCGAGAGCCCGGCTGTAGTGCTCCAGGGCCTCCGGGATGTTGCCTTGGTCATGGTGGTAGAGCGCGAGGCCCCCGAGAATGTTGCCTTCGTAGAGACGACTACCCACCTCGCGATGAATCGCGAGGGCTTGGCTGTAGCACTCCAGCGTCTCCGGGTTGTGACCTTGGTCATGATGGAGAAGAGCGAGGTTTCCGAGGGTGATACCCTCTATTCGGCGGGCCCCCATCTCTCGATGTATCGCGAGGGCCTGCTGGAAAGACTCCAGGGCCTCCGAAACGCGGCCCAGCTCATGCTGGGCAGTCGCAAGGCCTGCGAGGGCGCCCCCCTCATTTCCACGGTCCCCCATCTCGCGAGCAATGATGAGGGCTTGGCTGTAGTGCTCCAGCGCCTCCGAAATGCGGGCTTGATGGCGATGGAGAAGCGCGAGGCCCCTGAGGGAAATGCCCTCACCTCGGCGATCCCCCACCTCGCGGTGAATCGCGAGGGCCTGTTGGAAAGACTCCAAGGACTCGACAGGACGTCCACATGAATGCAACAACCAACCGGCCTTGAGAAACAACCGCCCTTGTCTCCTGCGGCCAACCGGCTGTCCCAGGACCCGCTCCAAGAGCGCGATACCATCCGAAAACGGGCCTTGCATACCAAACACCGCAGCTGCTGCCAGCGCACACCCCGCCCCAGTCTCTGGCTCTCCCGCCGCCAGGCCTGCATCGAGGCCCACCAGGAGGTTCTCAAGCTCAAGTGCCAGGTTCTTGCACTGTTCCACGCCACCGTAGGTGTCGAGGGAGTCGAGGAAGGCCTCTGTGCCAAAGGATGCGAAGTGCTGTGCGTGTAGCAGTGCCGTCGCTGCGGTCTCCTCACCCAACTTCTCCTCCGCGTATTCCTGGATGCTCACGTAGATCCCAAAGCGTGGCTGTCCATGAAGCTCCCAGGTGTGCAGCAGCGACTTGTCCAGGAGCGAGCCCACCACGTCCAAGGACCAGGGAGCATCCCGCCAGGCCGACAGGTCCAGCACCGCCTCGGCCGCCTCCATGAAGAAGCCATCACGAAAGACCGAGAGCTGGGCCAGAGCCGCCTGCTCCCAGGGCTCGAGCAGATCCCAGGACCAGTCGATCAACCCCACCAGGCTCGACTGCCGATCGGTGTCCCCCCGCCGACCGCCACGCAGCAGCTCGAAACGCTCGGACAGGCGCTCCAGCAGTTGAGTCGGCGAGAGCAGGACGGCCCGGGCGGCGGCCAGCTCGATAGCCAGGGGTAGCCCATCCAGTGCTGTAACGATTCGAGTGATGGCGGTACGGGTCTGTGGATCTTCCCCCAGGCTCGCACCCGCCGCACGAGCCCTCAACTCGAACAAGGCCACGCCGTCGGCCTCCGGCAGTGGCTCGAGGGCAAAGACCTGCTCACCCTCCAGCCTCAGCCGCTCCCGGGAGGTCACCAGGAAGCTCGCCTCTGGCGCCATCTTCAACCAGGGTCCTACGGTGACCGAAGCGTGCTGCACAACCTGCTCGAAATTGTCCAGCACCAGCAGCACCGGCCCCCGACCCGATATCGCATGTCCCACTTTCGTCACCATGCCATCAAAGTCCTCCCCTCCCAGGGGAACCTCCAGGGCCATGGCGGTTGCGTGCAACAGGCTCTTCGGTGTGCGGGCCTCGGTGAGGTCGATGAACCACGCACCACCCGCCAGTTCCTCCCTGTGCCTGTGTGCAAAGCGGCGGGCAAAGCGAGTCTTGCCCGCACCGCCGGTTCCCTTCACGGTGACCAGCCGGGCGCCCGTCTCAAAGCACTTCGCCAACTGGGCCAACTCAGACTCACGACCAACGAACTGGTCCAGTGAGGGAATGATATTTCCCAAAGCCTTTGTGGGAGGCAAAATTGCCGTCGTGTCATCCATGAGTGGTGAACGAGCGCCACCTTTTGCAGGCTCTCGAACAGGAACTGCCGACTTTTTCGCGGACTTGTTCCGTTGGCTGAACCAGGTGCGGAGCCGGGGGGTATAGCCGACCTGCTCCTGCAGTTGCTGCAGCTCCTCCAGCAGTTGAGCGGCATTCGGTATCCGGTTTTCCTTTTCGGGTTCAAGGCAGCGGAGAAGCAGCTCTCCAATACCGGAAATCACATCATTCAAGGCCGAGAACTGGTTCCGGGTGAGCAAGGGTGAACGCAGGGCCAGGCCCGCAAGCTGCTGCTTCCTCACATCGTCACCGAGCGGCTTGTACCCCAAGACCATCTCTGCGATCACCAGGCCCAGCGAAAAGAGATCCGAGCGGCCGTCCAGTGCTTCGCCCTTCATCTGCTCGGGCGACATGTAGGAGACTGTGCCGCCTACAGATGCAGGAAATGCATCTCTTGCCTCCTCTCGCGAGATTGCGACCCCGAAGTCAGAGATCTTCACCTCTCCATCCACCGAGAGCAGGATGTTCGAGGGCTTCAGATCACGGTGGACCATGCCTGTGGAGGGGGCCTCAGAAACCTGGCCGTGCGCTCTGGCCAGGCCCGCGGTCATCGAGACGGCTATCTCCATCATGACCGCAGGTGGGATGGGGTCTTTTGATCGGAGGAGCTTGTGAAGGGTTTCGCCCTCCACAAGCTCCATGGAGATGAAGAGCTGCTTGCCTACCTCGCCGAGCTCATAGACATCCACGAGGTTCGGGTGCTTGAGTCGCCCGCCCAGGCAGGCTTCCTTGATCAAGCTCAGGACCTGCTGGGTACTGACTGACTGTCCAGCCTCGACCTTGATTACCTTCAGCGCAACCGCCTTGCGAAAGCCTGCTGGGCCGCGCAGCTCCGCCCGAAAGACCCGCGCCATCCCTCCCTCGCCCAGGATCGACTGCAGCTCGTAGCGCCCCAGGCGCAGAGGCAGGTCGGCTGTGGTGATTTGGTCGATAGGAGACGACTCGGGCATGAGCAAGCTCTAGGGGGTGGGTAGTACAACCAGGGCTAGGAACATTAGCCCAGGCGCATTCTGTTTGAATGTCATCCAGGTACCAGGCCCCCCACCCTGTGGGGACACTTGTGCGGGTTTGAGCGCAGACCTGAGCGAGGGCCGTCAGCGTTGATGCCGATCGCGTAGGTTTCCCTCGTGCCCCCAGCCACCGGGGCCCTCCGAGTCCTCGATGGCCTCCAGTACGCCGCACGGGGACCACCAGGCCGCCTCGTTCCTGCCGCGTAGAGAACAATCCCCCAACCGCTCCCCTGCCCAGGGTCATGCACCGCTCCGCCTCACTCCGAGGGGATTGTCTTCGACTTCATGGACAGCACCTACGACATCCAGACGGAGATCGTCATCGAGGCCGAAGACACGGGCTCGGTGGCTTGGCTCTTCTTGCCGCTATTGGGCCTTGGCTGGGCGCGACGTCGCGACCAGGCCTGACCGCCGAAACCCAAGCACCCCGCCCAAGAGCAGGAACACCCAGGCTGAGGTCGCCGCCGTGGACGCGCTGGTGCAGCCGCAGCCGTCGTCCTTTCCCGGGTTGTCGTTGTCGGGCTCGGGGCCGGTGTCCGTTCCTCCGCTGCCCGTTCCTCCGCTGCCCGTGTCGCTGGAGCCCGTGTCCCCTGCAGGGGGCTCGCCCAGGCCGTAGGCGCCGATGTCGGGCGCGTCGTCGTCGAAGCGGGTCTCGGTGGCCATCGGGTGCACATACTGGAGCGTGGGCCGGAGCGCCTCGCCGTCCACGGTGCCGGCCTCGACCCCGGCATCCTGGGGCGCGCTGCCGGCGACCAAGCCGTAGTCGTAGCCCTCCCGGTCCACCAGCACCTCGCCGGTCTCCAGGTGCAAGGAGCCCAAGTCGTCCGCCAGGGTCGCGTTGTCATCCAACTGGAGGCTGGTGCCCGGGCCGATGAAGAGGTTGTTGCGAAGGACCACGGCCTCACCCTGGTTCATGCGGATGAAGGCGGTGGCGCTCGTCGCCTTGTCATTCACGATGGTGTTGTGTGCGGCGTAGAGCACCATCACATCGTTGGTGCTCTCGGCGGCGTAACTCAGGATGGCGCTGGAATTCTCGGCATTGGGGCCCTGCTGCATCAGGTTGCCCACCACCACGCTGTGCCCACCCTCGGGCAGATCGATGATGTAGGAGCTGTTGCCCTCGCCCTCGTCCATCAGCCGGTTGTAGAGGATGCGGTTCACCTGGCAGCGACTCTTCACCTGGTGGCCGGAGCTCGCATTGTGGCTGTAATTGCCGATGAAGGTGAATTCGGAACACTCATCAGTTCCGATGTAGATGTTGTGCTCGTAGCCACTTCCATCGCGGCCATTGTCATCAAACTCGGAGTGCTCCACGTACACGGTGAACCCGTCCGTTCCGCCCGCGAGGATGCCCATCTGGTTGTCGTGGAACACGCAGTCGCGCACAGTGAGCGCGCTGCCCTGCATGCGGATTCCCGCGCCATTGGCTCCGTCGTCATCGCTGATGCGCGCACCTTCAAAGTGCAGGCCCTCCACGGTCACGGGGCCTGCATCGACGGGGATGGCGAAGATGCCCTTTCGGTTTGGAATGTCCTCGGTCACCAAGAGAACGGGCCGGGTGTCGCCCACGCCGATGAAGTGCAGGTCACCGTGGGGAAGGTTGGCCGTGTCGTCCGTGTAGGTGCCGCTAGCGATCTCGATGGTGTCGCCGGGTGAGGAGGCGGCGATGGCGGCGGACACCTCGCTGTACTCACCCGCAGGACCCACGGTCAGGGTGGCGGTCAGGGCAGGGGACAAGAGAAAGAGCAGCATGGTTCACCTCACCGAGATTCTGTGCGGTGATTCTATGCCGTGGGGCGAGATAGGGGGGGCATGCCACGCAAGCCCAACAAGAGCCCCATTCCTCCAAAATACTACAGAGATGCGATGCCGTCGCCGTTCGTATCGCCGAGCCCGGTCACGTCGAGGCCGAGGTAT
>CAZMNK010000249.1:0-5514 GCA_964567625.1 uncultured Enterobacterales bacterium
GTGTCGGTGTCGGCGTCCGAGTCGGCGTCCGAGTCGGTGTCGGTGTCGGTGTCGGCGTCCGAGTCGGTGTCGGTGTCGGTGTCGGTGTCGGCGTCCGAGTCGGTGTCAGCGTCTGTCTCCGTGTCCCCGGAGTCTCCGGTGGTGATGTCCGCCCTGCACCCGGTCAGACCGAGAGAGAAGGCGGAAAGAAGCAAGAAACCCAGAAGACTATGCATCAGAACCCCAATCTTTGTCAGAACAGACAGGGAGCTTACCGCAGGATCACCCCCGCCGCCTCCTTCGCCAGGGCATCGGGGTGCTCGGGGGTCAGGGGCGTCGGAGACCTGGCCGTAGGTGTCTTCCCCCCAGCACTCGATGGAGCCCGAGGAGTCGAGGGCACAGGACATGGTTGGCTGACCCCACCAATCCCCCGTCGGTGCCTGAAGGGATCAGGGCTGTAGGGCTATCGCGCCCGGAATCCCGTCCAGCCCGTCCCACCCTGCCAGGCGGCCCCGATCAACCAGATTGCCGTCAGCATCGAACGCCAGGCCCCACAGCCCGGTGTTCTCCGAGACGACCACCTCGCCGGCCTGGGCACCTGCGGTGAGCACGACCGCAGCGCCGGGCAGCGCGGGCGACGCGACCTTGGCGCCGACAACACAAACACCTTGCTCGGCCCGCTCCCCTGGCTCGACTGGACCTGGCACTTCGGGCCCTCCGGTGTGTAGGGCGGGTCTCGGGCGTTCCCTGACCCTCGCAAGCCATAGCGCCGCTCTTGAACGCCCTCGTGCGTAAAACTAAGGGGTTAGGGAAAGAGGCCCCCCCAAAGACGAGGGGGCGAGCCCACGAGCGGGAGTCTCGCTGATGTTCCGTATGCCATCTGTCGGTTCCGTTTCACACCGCACGCTGCTCCTCGCCACGGTGGCCCTTGTGTACGCCGCGCTGGGGGGCTTTTCGCGGAGCGCCGAGGCCCACGGCCTCTCCGAGGAGTCCAGCCAGACGATGGCTGACGGTGGCATCCTGGAGTACATCTGGCTCGGCGCCGAGCACATGGTGACCGGGTACGACCACCTGCTCTTTCTGTTCGGAGTGATTTTCTTCCTTACGGGATTTCGGGACGTGGTCCGGTTCATCACCGCGTTCACGCTCGGTCACTGCATCACGCTCTTGGGCGCCACGCTCGCCGGCGTCACGGCCAACGCGTACCTCATCGACGCCGTCATCGCGCTCAGCGTGATCTACAAGGGTTTTGAGAACCTGGATGGGTTCGAAAAGACCTTGGGCATTCGAGCCCCCAACCTTTTGACCATGGTGTTCCTCTTCGGGCTCATCCACGGCTTTGGGCTGTCGACCCGTCTCCAGGAGCTGCCGCTCGGGGATGAAGGGTTGGTCTCACGGATCCTCGCCTTCAACGTCGGTGTAGAGCTCGGCCAGGTGGCCGCGCTCACGGTCATGCTCGGGTTCTTCAAAGTGTGGCGCGCCAGCCAAACCTTTGAGCGCTTCTCGAATTTATCCAACAGCCTCCTGGTCCTCGCGGGCGCAGGCCTCTTTGTCTACCAGGTGAACGGCTACATGCACGAGCAGGGTCACGGGAGTGATGAGGCCCCACATGAACAACACGCCCCCGACGACGCGCACCATGACGACGCGCACCATGACGACGCGCACCATGACGACGCGCCCACCGTCGAAGCGCTCGAGGAACCGATGCCTGCTGTCTCAGATCCCAGCGCTGTAGAGACGCCCGAGCCCGCCCCTGTCGAGGAACCGAGCACAGAGCCCAATGAAGGCGTAAAGGGACATGGTCATTCGCACGGGCACGGGCACGGCCATAGCCACAGCCACAAGCCCAAAAAAGAACCTTCCGGTGAGCCCGTCGAAGAGTAGAGCGAACAGAGCCCTGCGCGGCCGAGCGCCGATTTACTTGTTGACGAGCGTCGCGCCGGACTCGGTGTGTACGATCAGGCCGTCTTGAAGACGGTTGAAACCGATAATGGCCTCTCGCGTGCCGTCAGCGAAGTCCATGACCGAGTGTTCCACCATCACCTCTTCGTTTTCGTAGAGGCAGCGCTGAGAAAGGACCTCAACGCTGTCGCTGCTCATGAACCCTCGGAGCATTTCGGCCATTTGGGACTTGTTCATGGTGGTTCCCGTTTGATGTCGCAGGAAGGTGTAGTCTTCGTGAAGACAGGCGATCAACGCCTCAGCATCTCGGTTCTCGACAGCATTGGACCATTGCTCATAAACAGACATTCGGCGCCTCCTGGAGGGAGCTTAACGGCTGATTTTGTGAGCCTGGGAAAATCAAAGCCTTTTCGCCGAGCACCATGGGGGTGCGCGCCACGGATCACCAGGGATGGGCATCGTCAGGGAGTGGCGTGAAAAATCGTTCGCCCAGGAAGGATGGCCAGGATTGGCCGCCCCCTTCAATTTCAATCGCTATCTGTCCGACGCCAGGGCCCCTTGATTCCAGGTACATGGTCGGTGCGCTCGGGGACAGGCCGCATGGGCAACTCCGACCCCGAGCCTGGCCCAGGCCAACCACTTCCACTGTGGGAGGATGCGATAGGAGAACCAATGAGACCAACTCTTCTTCTTGTCGCTGCGTGCTCGCTGGGTTGCAACCAGAGTGGCAGTATTCAGACGGGCGACGACACCCAGGTCGGCGACGACACCCAGGTCGGCGACGACACCCAGGTCGGTGATGACACCGCCGCTCCTGCGAGCTGCGCCGATGCCCTGGCGGCCTTTGACTTCGAGGCCGATGAGCAGGACTTCGCCAGCGAGGAGACCGATGTGGGCTTCGACGATCCCTGGGAATACGGCAGTCCGGAGAACCGTGACTGCCACTCCGGGAACGGCTGTTGGGGCACCGGGCTGGATGGCGAGTACGGGGACTGCGAGGCCGGCGCACTGGTCTCTCCAGTGCTCGATCTGAGCCCCTGCACTGGAGAGGCCATCCTGCTCAGTTTCTGGCATCTCTACAGGATGGAGGATCAGAGCAGCAATACCTGGTGGGACGGCGCCAAGATCCAGGTCTCCGGGAACGGCGGCGAGACCTGGCAGCAGGTGGACCCCAGCGAGGCGTACTCCGGCACCATCAGGGGCAACTTCTCCGAGTGCGAGAACGACTCCGAGTTCGACGGCGAGGAGGGCTGGTCAGGCATCGGCAACGGCTGGACCGAGGTCACGGCCGAGCTGGACGACTCGGTACTCACCGATAGCTTCCGGTTGCGCTTCTGGTTCGCCAGCGACCGCGCCTCGGTGGACGAGGGCTGGTTCGTGGACGACGTCGCAGTGGTTCAGTAGGCCCATCCTTCAGCCCACTGAAGAAAAAGACCGCCTTGCCCGCATCAGTGGAGCATCGGAAATTCAAAGCCCTTTCGTTGAGCATACCGGTCTCTCTCCGCCTCACTCCGAGCGCCTTCGCCGGGTTCCAGAGTCCCTGACAGCTCGCCGCACCAGCCCTGGCGAATGACGCCGTCTCTACCAGGAAGCCTGGACCCAGGCTCGCAGCGTATCGTTGGGCACAGAGGTTCCAGCCAGTTCGTAGCGAAGGACGTAGCCAGCCCCCAGGCGCAGGGTGTCGTTTCGGAGGTGGCTCGTCACACCGAGCATGCCCAGGATGAGGTCTCCGTTGTCTCGAAGGGAGAGGTTGTCATCGAAGTACTCGAGCCTGGCGGCGGGTTCCAGTCGACCCCGAATCGAGTAGCCGACCTGGAGCACAGCCCCCAGGCGGTGGGTCCTGTCGAGGACGCCAGGTGTGTCGATGGTCGTGGAGGTGGGGTCGATTCGAATCCACTGGGCATCAAGGAGAACGGCAAGCCCGTCCCAACGGAAGAGGAGATCACCTCCTGCTCCAACCTCGGACGTCGCAGTGTCACGGTTGTAGAAGGCGCCGACGCCAGCCTGGAGGATGGGCTCTTCCACCACGCCGTAGGTGGTTTCCAGGGGTGTTTCGGAATTGTTGTACTCAGCGCGGCCCACCAGGAGGATGCCCGGGTTGTCATCCCCCAGGGGGTTGCCGTTGCCATTGAATGCGCCCAGCGACATTCGCCATTCGTTGTATTGAAACCGGAATGTGGCGCCCACGTCGCGCTGCGGCGTGATGTGGTTGGACATGATGGAGCGCTCCTGGAACACCAACTCCTTGCTGGACATCTGAGCCTCCCGACCAAAAGGCACCCGCTGGAGACCTGCAATCCAGCTGAAGCGGAAGTCGTGGGACCTGCCTGTCTTGTCTTTTGGGCTCAGCAGGAATTGGTCTGGCACGCTTGAAATAGAGGCTTCCAACAACTCCAGCCTGGCCGTGTGCTGAGCCCGTCGAAGGGCGCGCTGTAGCCCAACTCAACGGAGTAGGAAGGCCTCACGTCGTCCTTCGTAAAACCCTCTATTGGAACGTCGTCCAGGATCCCTGCGATTCCGATGCGGGCACGACGAACTTTGAAACCAACATCATCCTCAGGGTCTCCGTAGCCACTGCCGTCAGCCTGCGGATCCTGGTCCATGTCAAAGGCGGTGCCTCAGAGCTGAACAGAGGCGCTCGGGATGACGGGGTACTTTTCCTTTGCGTAGTCGCCCTTTGTCACCTCCAGGAACTCACTGAGAAAGGACTTGAAACCATCCCCCTGCTTCCATTCGAATGTGGTTTTCTCTGCACCGGCTTCCGTTTCAACAGGTACCTCCGACTCGTTCGCTTCCGCCTCACTCTCTTCCTTGCTCGCAGGTTCCTCGTCGGTCCCGTCGTCTTGTTCTGATTCCTCAGCAGGGTTCTCAGGGGCCAGGTCCGCCGGATCGCTCTCCTCCGAGACCGGCTCTTCCGCGGCGTGTGCGGGCTCTGGTGTCCTCGGTGGCGCTTCATCTTCCGGGGTGGTTTCCTGTTGCTCATGCGTATCTTCGCTTTCCCCGCTGCCCTCGTCCTGGGCCCTGGCGGTGGTGAAAGAGAGCACCGTTAGGAGGAGAAGGGCAGTCATGGGTTTCCTTGGAAGGGGATGGACGAGGCAGAAGGGAACATCAAGAAGCCCCTGCCGAGCATACCAACCGCTCTGGGTCATACTCCCAGGTCGTCTGGCTGGCTCGTAGACCCCGGGCAGCCGGGATCGGTGCGGGTGCGTGCCGCCGCGGAGCTGTTGGACCGTGCGGGGGTGACCCTATCCGGAGGGACTCCCTCGCATCAGGCCCTCCTTGAGCTTTTCTGTCGGTGGCTCGGCACCCAGGTACAGAGTCCACAGCGCTCGCATGAACCCCACGCCCGGTATGCGGTCCTTCACCTGGTTCCGAACGCGGATCTCCGTGCCCTGCCCGGGCACGTAGTCGAATCGAATCACGTCTCCGACAGCCATCGCATCCAGGGCACGATTGAGCCGAGTCAGCTCCGGCTGGATGCCAGAGCGCGCTGACGGATTCTTGTCGATGGCCTTCTGGATGCTTTCCCGCATCTCGTCGGCGTCGATGGACCGCAGGAAGTGCAACTCCAGCCGTTTGCTCACGTCATCCTGGATGGCCCGACGGTAATCGACAGTCCGCTCGGGCAGG
>CAZMNK010000250.1:0-5466 GCA_964567625.1 uncultured Enterobacterales bacterium
CGCACGCGCTCGGTGCCCTTGCGGACCAACAGCTCGCAGCAACCGTCCTGGCAGGGCAGGTGGCGGGTGCCCGCCTGGCGCTCGAGCAGCTCCCGACAGGTGTCGGCCGGCTTGTCCCCGAGCAGCTGCTCGGCAGCCAGGTTGGTCTCCAGCAGGGTGCCGTCGCGCTCTGCGACGAGAACGGCTGGGGCGTCATCGGACATGGGACCTCCGCCATCTGGACAAGCACGTATCGTGCCAGACTTGTTCCACCGACCCAGGCGGCACTACGGCCCCTGGCTGTGGCGGAGAGCACAGTCGGGCCGGGTGCTACCGCACGGCTCCGATAGGCTGCCACTCCTCGGGAGCCCCCTCCTGGAACGCAACCTCCGGCTCTACCCCTGGTTCTCGGCCCTGGCCTTCACGCCGTGCTTCGTGCCCGTGGTGGTCCTCTTCTGGCAGGACAACGGCCTCGATCTGCAGGACGTCTTCTGGCTCCAGGGCCTGTTCTCCCTGGCGGTCGTGTTGCTCGAGGTGCCCACCGGCATGGTGGCGGACCGGCTCGGCAAGAAGACGAGTCTGCTCAGCGCAGAGATCTTCCTGCTCGCGGGCCTGGCGCTCTACGGCCTGGGCAGCGGCTTCTGGACCTTCCTGCTGGCCGAGGTCGTGCTCGCGGTCGGGGCAGCGCTGTTCTCCGGGGCCGACAGCGCCCTGCTCTATGACACCCTCAAGGCCCTGGATCGGGTGTCGGAGTACCGAGAGCGAGAGGGCCGCGCCAAGAGCTGGTCCCTGCTCACCTTCGCCGTCGCCAACCTGATCGGCGGCTTCGTGGCCACCTACGACCTGCGGTGGACGTGGTGGGTGTCGATGATCGGTCCAGCCCTGGCGCTGGGGGTGGCCGCGCAGCTCCAGGAGGCCGGGGTGACGCGGACCGGGCCCCGCCGGGACCCCCCCCACCAGCTGCTCCGCGACGCCCTGCGCTTCGTGCTCAAGCACCGCCTGGTCCGCTGGTACCTGGCCCTCTTCGCCGTGCTGAACGGCTCGGCGGTCTGGCTGCTGTGGCTCTACCAGCCCTACATGCAGCTCACCGGGCTGCCGGTCTGGGCCTTCGGCATGGCCTTCGCCGTGTTCAACCTGTGCGCCGCGCTGGCCAGCCGCCAGGCCGCCCGCTTCGACCACGCGCTGGGTCCCCGCGGGGCCCTGCTCGGCCTGGGCGCCCTCCAGATCCTGCCGCTGGTGGGCATGGCCCTGGTGGTCGGGCCCTTCACGTGGCTGCTGGTGATCGGGCAGCAGGCCGTGCGCGGCATGGGTCGGCCGCTGCTGAGCGACCGCATCCTGGCGTTCACCTATGCGGACAAGCGGGCCACGGTCCTGTCCCTGGCGGCCCTCGGCGGCCGGCTGTTCTTCGCCGTGTCTGCGCCGCTGGTGGGCTTCGTGGCCGAGCGCCTGGGCCTGCTCGGCTCCCTGTGGTTCCAGGCCGCGCTGCTCGCGGCGCTGCTCGGCTGGCTCGCGTGGCGCTACACCCGGATCCCGGACAAGTACTTCCAGGTCAAGGACGGCGTGCGCGCCCGAGGCTGAGCGTCAGCCGAACCCGAGCAGCCGTCCGCCCTGGTAGACGAGCAGGCTGGCGAGCCACGCCAGGGCGGTCATGTAGACGAAGAGGAAGGCCGGCCAGCGCCACCCCGCGGTCTCCCGCCGGACCACCGCCAGGGTGCTCATGCACTGTGCCGCGAGCGCGAAGAACACCATCAGCGACAGCCCGGTCAGCGGCGTGTAGACGTGGCGGCCGTCGGCCCGGACCTCGCTGCGCATCTGCTCCCGCAGGGTCAGGCTCTCCTCGTCCACGTCGGCGCCGACGTTGTAGACGACGCCCATGGTGGACACGAAGACCTCGCGGGCTGCGAAGGCTCCGATGAGTCCCACGCCGATCTTCCAGTCGAAGCCCAGGGGCGCGATGGCAGGCTCGATGGCCTGGCCCAGCTGCCCGCCCCAGCTCTCCCGGAGCTGGGCGCCGGCGACCTGCTCGCTGGTGACCGCGCCGTCGGGTCCGGGGGCGAGCGCCGCCGGGTCGACCTGGGGGAAGCTCAGCAGGAACCAGAGCACCACGGTGCAGGCCAGGATGACCGTGCCCGCTTCGGTCAGGAAGACCTTGGACCGCCGCCACATCATGCGCAGCACGTCCGGGAGCCGAGGCAGGCGGTAGGGCGGCAGCTCCATGAGGAAGGGGGTGGGAGGCGCCGGCAGCAGGGTCTTCGACAGCACCCACGCGGCCGCCAGGGAGACCACCACGCTGAAGACGTACAAGGCGACCATCAGCAGGGACTGGACCGGGAACACACCGAGCACGGTCGCGGCCGGGAAGAGCGCCGCGATGATCAGCGTGTACACCGGCAGGCGGGCGGAGCAGGTCATCAGCGGCACGACCATCATCGTGAGCAGCCGGTCCCGGCGGCGCTCCATCGTGCGGGTGGCCAGCACCGCGGGCACGGCACAGGCGAAGCCCGACAGCATCGGCACGAAGGCCCGGCCGTGCAGGTTCATCGCCCGCATGACCCGATCCATCAGCGTGGCGACCCGAGCCATGTAGCCGGAGTCCTCCATGAGCCCGATGAAGAAGAAGAGCAACAGGATCTGCGGCAGGAAGACCACCACGCTGCCGACCCCGCCGATCAGCCCCTGGACCACGAAGTCCTCGAGCAGACCATCGGGCAGGGCCCAGGCGGCCCCTGTGCCCAGCACACCGACGAACTCCTCCACGGCGGAGATGGCGGGGTCCGACCAGGAGAACAGCGCCTGGAACACCGCAAACATCAGCACCAGGAAGGTCGCGAAGCCGGTGACCGGGTGCACCAGCACGTCGTCGATGCGGGCGGTGCGGGTCGCGACCCGACTCTCCTTGGGCGGACCCGGCACGGCCTGGTCGATCCAGCCGTAGCGGGCCTGGATGACCTCGTCGTCCACGGCCCGACCGTCCACGTCGAGCTCCGCGATGGCCCCTCGGACCGCCTCGGGCACCCCGACCAGCTCGTCTCCTGGGGCGATGGAGGAGAGCAGCCAGAGGGCCAGGGCGTCTGAGCGCGGCCAGTCGTCCGGCAGCTCTGCCGCCACGACCGTCATCCAGGTCGCGAGCCGGGGCGACGGCATCCACCGCCACGCAGGCTCAGGCGCCGGTGCATCGAGCACAGACACCAGGGCGTCCCCCAGCTCCGAGAGCCCCTCCCCCGTGCGGCCGTTCACCGCCACGACCGGGCAGCCCAGGGCGTCAGAGACCTGCTCGGGCAGGGCAGCGACGTCGTCCAGCTCGTCGACCATGGTCAGCGCGACCAGGAGCGGCAGCCCGAGCTCCTGGAGCTGGAGCAGCAGGTACAGGTTGCGCTGGAGCTGACTGGCGTCGACGCAGACCACGACAGCGTCCACGGCCGGCTGACCCTGCAGCCCCAGCAGCGCGTCGATGGCGATCTGCTCCTCGGCCGTGCGGGCGCTGATCGAGTAGGCTCCGGGCACGTCGAGCAGGGAGACGGAGCGGTCCTCCAGGCGCACGGTCCCGCTCACCCGGTCCACGGTCACGCCCGGGTAGTTCCCGACCCGTGCGTTGCCGCCGGTCAACCGGTTGAACACGCTGGTCTTGCCGGTGTTCGGATTGCCGGCGATCGCGACCAGGCTCATGAGTCCACCCGGATCGACCGGGCCTCGTCTCGGCGGATGGAGAGGTGTCCCCCTCGCACCGACAGCTCGAGCGGATCGCCCAGTGGAGCGACCCGGACGAGCTGGACCCGCGTGCCGGGCACCAGCCCGAGCTCCATGAGGCGTCGACGGAAGCCACGCTCGCCACGCACGTGCTGCACAGTGGCGAACTGACCGAGACGGAGATGGGAGAGGGTGCGCATGAAGGGGTTCTATTGAAATTGAAAACGACTTTCAATTGCAACAGCACCGCCTCTGGATCCGGGTCAGGGGCCGGGAGATCCGTGCGCGGCGTGGTGACCCCGGTCGACCTCCAGTCCCTCCCAGGTCGCCCCGGGCTCCAGCGGACCCGAGGTCGGGACTTGCTCGACCCCCTGGGCGAGGTCATCCGTGGCCCCCGCCCGAGACAGGTGCGAAGCTCGGCCCACGGAGGCAGGCGAGCGTGCGGGTCCTCATCACGAGCTTCGGCACCCGGGGGGACCTGGCGCCCTTCGTCCGACTGGCCCAGGCGCTGGTGCAGGCCGGACACACCGCGACGGTCTGCGGGCCCCCGGAGTACGCCGGCCTCGCGACGGGAGTGGGGGCCGACTTCGTGCCAGCCGGCGACCCCTACCCTGCGCTCATGGCCGCCCTGGAGGCCAGCCCCGCCCACATCGCCGCGCTCATGGCCCGCCAGGTTCCCGCCCAGTTCGACGCCCTGGAGCCCCTGGTGCTCGAGGCCGACGCGGTGGTCTCCGGCTCCCTGGAATTCGCGACCCCGACCCTCTGCGAGCACCACGCCGTGCCCCGCCGGACGGTGCTGCTCTCCCCGGTCATGGTGCCGTCCCAGGCACACCCGATGCCCGTCATTCCAGCCTACGGCCTGCCTCGCTGGCTCAACAGGCTGAGCTGGCGCCTGAGCGACCTGGCCACGGGCAGCACCATGCTCAAGCCGGTGGCGGCCGAGCGGCGCACCCGGGGTCTGCCGAGGGCAGGTCGCGCCAGTGCGCACGTCTGCGGAACCCACACCTGGCTGCCGTTCCCCGCCTCGCTGGCTCTGCTGGAGGCACCGCTGTGGGGGGAGCTGACCCAGCTGACGCCCTGGATCCTCGACGACCCCAGCCCGCTGCCGCCCGCTGTGGAGGACTTCCTCGCGTCCGGGCCGCCGCCCCTGTTCTTCGGGCTCGGCAGCATGCCCGGGCCGGACCACTGGCCGGACCTCTTCACCCAGGCCGCCCGGACGCTCGGCCATCGAGCCCTGATCGCGACCGCCGCGCCCACGGACCTGGGCGGGGGCGACGTCCTGGCGGTGTCGACCCCCTTGGACCACGGCGCCCTGTTCCCCCGCTGTGCCCTGGTGGCCCACCACGGGGGCGCCGGGACCTTCCTGCGGGTCGCCCGTGCGGCCCGTCCCCAGCTGTTGCTGCCCCGCATCGCCGACCAGCACTTCCACGCCTGGCGGGTCCGGGAGCTCGGGCTGGGGGCGGTCCTGTCCAGGAAGCGGGTCACCGCCGACGCGCTGCGGGGGGCCATCGAGGCGGCGCTCGGGACCGAGCCGACGGCGCTGCAGGTCCACGCCGCGCAGGGAGCGGATGGCGCGGAGCAGGCCGTGGGGTTGCTGGAGGGCCTCCCGAAGTGAGGAGCCCCGGCCTGCTGGTCCGTCAGCGGCCGGGGCTCCAGGGCTTTGAGTGCCCGTCCTTCCACACACTGAGACGCCTGAGCGCCGGGAATCCATCGTCCCGGGATGTCTTGCCACGTCAGCGCTCGTCGCTGGCAGCCGGTTAGTGCACGGGTCTCGGGGTGTAGCGCAGTCTGGTAGCGCAT
>CAZMNK010000251.1:0-5455 GCA_964567625.1 uncultured Enterobacterales bacterium
AGGCGGAGAGAGGCTGGTATGCTCAGCGAAAGGGCTTTGATTTTCCTATGCTCTCTTGCCGCGCAATGCGAAGCAAGTGGCCCTGGGACCCACCGCCCGAGCTGCTTGACCGTCCACTCGTAGACCTTCGCGCCGAGTACGGCTTCGAGGTGTGGCGGCCGGAGGTCGCGCTCGGGCTGGGCGAGAAGTAGAGCGGCTCGCTGAAGGCGCACCACGGCAAGACGAGGTCAACGAGAAACAGACCAAGAGGGACGAGAATCTGCTACTGCAACAGCTCGATGGTGGCGAGGCTCAGGTTGCGGGACTGAGCCAGGGGGGACACGCCAGCGGACCGCATGAACTGCAGCTTGGAGAGGTGAGCGGGCTCGGTGGCGTAGTCGACGTCTGCGATCTCCGACGCCGCTCGTGTGAGGCCAAGCCTGGACTGGTCCGTGATCTCCATGAACGCAAGGAGGCGGTTGTGGTCCGCCCCCAGGACAGGTCGGCTGCTGTTCATCGTGTCGAGCCCGTCGATGGCGCTCGCGGCATTCCCTGAAGTGGCCAACGACTCCGCGCCGACGGCGAAGAACAGTGTGCGAAGATCGGGCATGGACAGGGTGATCGGGCTGTCGCTGTCCGAGTCGATTCCCACCTGGACATCGATGGTGGGGACCGTGACGTCGGCGAGCTGGATGCCGTCTGTACGATGCTGATCCCATCGTTGATGTTGCGTCCAGCCACGCTGTAGGAACTGCTCCTTGTCTGGCGGCTGACCAAGACCCCGAGACCCGCGGAGTCCTCACCCACCTTCGCCAAGCGGCTGCCCGAGGACACCTTGTTGAAGGAGACATCCCGTGCCCGGTGAGTCCGCCCCAACACTCTGCCGGCCCGGATGGACGCCATGTTGGTCTGGACTGTGAGCCATGGTCCCCGTCTCCTGTGCAGACAAAGCCCCACTCTACAGAATCAGCACAAGAAACAGACCAGCAGCCAGGAACCCTCTCAATGCCCACCTTGCCTCCAGACCGAAACAGCCCCACAGGCTCCGCGCCAGGACCTTACCTTCGCCTCCAACGAGACAATTCTGCTCAACCGAACAGCACGGCTCCGTCTATTCTGCTCACCGGAAGAGTCGGAAGGCCTTCCCCTGAGGAGAACCCATGTAGAGATGGCTCGTACTGGGAGCGCTGGCCTCTTTGGCTGTGGTGACGACACCGACACCGCCGATGACTCCGGCATGACGGACACGGACACGGACACGGACTCCGATGAGTTCGAGCCCAGGCAAACCAAAGCTCCTTCGCCATTTGGCAGATGTATGGTGACAAATTCTTAGTCTTTCCAGTGTGTAAATCGACTACCCTTACAGGCACCATGAGTCCATGAAGGGTGCTCGTTCGCCGGCCCCGTAGCGCTTCAAGAGGTCAGATATCGTGAGCAAGTCCCATGACAACGCCACCTCGGCAGACACTGTCGCCGACACGAGCACGGAGACCAATCAAGGAAATGTACAGCCAAGGGGGAACGCCTTCGCCAAGGACGCCCTCGCCGACTCCGGCGGGCAGTCCGGATTTGCTGGCGGTACGCACCTCATCCAGCAAGGCGACACTCTGTGGGCTTTATCTAGCCGTTATTACGGCAATGGTCGCCTGTGGCCGCGCATACGGGACGCCAACCCGGACAAGGTCCACCGCGGGGGAGACCTGATCTACACGGGTGACACGCTGACCATTCCCGCACAGTCGACGGAAGCGGACAGCGACCAGGACGAAGAGAGCGGGGGCGGTGATGGCACGGCTGCGGTCTGCATAGACTTCTCGACAATGGACGTTGCGGCGCTTGCCAAGCACATGAAGGACCTGGCCACCGGCGCGGAGACTTCGGATCCGGTCAACCGCGACGGGCTGATCCAGCACCTTGGGACACTGTCCAATGACGACTACGCGACGTTGGTTCGCCAGCTGGATGCCAGCGGCAACCTGTTCGGCTTCCTCCAGGCCACCCTCTCCGGAACCACTGATGTCGAGGTCGACAACGCTCTCATCGACACCGAGGTGCCGGTCTTCTGTTGGCGAATGTGGAACGCTGACGATCGAATCGATGCAGATGTGAAGCGGGCCAACGAAATCTACAACCACGAAGGCATCGGCATCATCAAGGTGAGCAAGCGCACCATCTCCAAGGCGGACGCAGAGACCGCCATGGGAACGACCCTTTCAGATAGCTACAAGGCAGATGTCAGCACGGAAGGCACGGGTTCGGATCACAATTTCTCCAACGACGGCTTCGAGAAGCTCATCAAGAACTTCATTCCAACCTCCGTCATTGGAGGACTCTGGGTCAAGGACTTCACCCGAGCGGGTCTGTTTGGAATTGCAGGCGCCGAGTTCTATTTCAAGGACAACTACCCCAAGATCGCGGCCATGTCCGGAGCCACTGCACGGGACGACACCTTCGCCCACGAAATCGGTCACATTCTTATGGACGCTGGCCACCGAAACACCGACACGGCGGGTACAGACGACCCTGAGGCATTGATGCATCGTGGTTCTGGCCGGAATACCACAGCCCATAGTGATGACCGATTGACCGACACTGAAGTGACCGCGATTAAGGCCTCGCTGTTCTCCTGGTCCATCAACCAATGCCAACCCTGATTCGTGTGCTTGTTTTTAGCGTAGGGCTACTGGGTTCCTGCTCGCCTATCGGAGCCAAGTCATTGAAGGCACAACAGACTCTGTTTCACGAACACACGGTCACAGCCCTGGCTTCGTCCGATGCCCTGGACCGCGCGGCGACAGGGGATATGCGAGGCAGGGTCCTGATCTGGTCCCTTTCCGAGTTCGCTCCGGTGACGGAGCTGGTGGCCCCCGAGGACGTCACGCGCAGTCGGGTGCGCAGCCTGGCTTGGTCGTCTGCGGGCGAACTGGCCGTAGCCACGGACTGGACCGGGGCTGTTGAGGTCTGGACCGGTGAGGCCCATACTCGGACACTCCAGGCTTACACGGGCCAGGCCACCGCGGTGGCCTGGGGCGGGGACGGACGACTCGTGACTGGTGGTGGGGACAGCGCGGAGGAGGCCTCCGCAATCGAAGACCCCCTTGGGGACCAGGCCCCTCCACTGGTTCCGAGCATCAAGGTGTGGCGAGATGATGTCATGGTCCAGCAGTTCTCAGTCCCGCAGGGCATGGTCCAGGACCTTGCAGTGTCTGAGGACAACCGTTGGATAGCCGCGGCCGCGGGTCAGACCGTGGTGATATGGCGGGCTGATACAGGAACGGAGCTCGCTCGCCTCGAGGGAGTGGGCGACGTGACCGGGCTGGAATTCCAGTCGGGAGATCTGCTGGTGATGGGCTCGCAAGGGGTTCAGCGAGCTTCAGGCCCTGACTTCGCAGCAGGGTCCGTCTTCTCGACGATGCGGGCTCCAGCTGCTGCTGGCCTGATGGCCGGCTTCGTGATCCTGGGGGACTACGAGATGGTTCGCGTCTATCAGTTGCCAGGACTGAATTCCGTGGCGGAGCACCCCGGTCGGGCCTACGCGATGGCCGCTGTCGGGGATGGGCTGTGGATAGCCCTGGCTGACGAGCTTCTGGGGCTGAACGCCCAGGGGGAGTTGAGCGCCCGACGGAGCCTCAGAGCACCCTGATGGCCCGACTCCCTGGAATCCCGTCGCCCCATCCTGGGGAGCCGATCGCTGAGCGGCGCCTGGCTCCCATGCGCTGCCTCCACGTTGCCAGCAGCCACGGGGTGATCAGCGCTGCCGCACAGGAGGTTGCTGGGGGCCGCGCCCTGGTGCTTGGTGCTGGCGCTTGCCTCGATGTTCCCCTCCCGGTCTTGGCGAGCCACTTCGATCAGGTGGGATTGCTCGACAGCGACCCGGAGAGCCTGCGTAGCGCTGTGGGAGCGCTGGAACCGTCGCTTCGAACCAAGGTCCACCCTCGCCAGGTGGAGCTCTCCGGTACCGCAGGCCCCTACCTGGCCCAAGTCCAGAAGCGATTGGCGCTCTCCCAGACGCCGGAAGAGGCAATTCAGAATCTCGTGGAACTTTGCCATGATGGTGTTCTGGTCCCACGCCCGAGCTCTCAGTCCCGCGTCGACCTGGTCATTGCCCCTTGTGTACTGAGTCAGCTTGGCATCGCACTACACCGGGAGACCCGAGCGCTTTTTGCCTGCCGGTTTCCCGACCTGGGTGACACCCCCCTGACCTCGTCTCTCCCCTGGGTACAGGCCCAACTTGACCTGGCCCATGCAGTACAACGGGCCTTTGTAAAGAGTCTGGAGTGCCTCGTCGCCCCCGAAGGGCGTGTGGTCCTGACAGCGACAGTCCAGACAGGCCAGGTGACGGCAGAGGATGATGGGCAATGGTCGACCCCGGGCTGGTACCGTATGCTTCAAACTCGCCATCTCCGGGACCTGATAGGACAGGGGTGGCGTGTTCGATTCGAGGGAGAGTGGCCTTGGGTGGAGTCTTCGCCGGTTCGCGGGAAAGCACCGGGGCTTGTCTACCGCGTCGAGGCGCTGGTCCTGGAGCCCTCGACCTCCTGAGCGGGCTGCGTGGAGCCGCCAGCGGCCACGACGTCGACCAACTGCATAGGCTGCCTTCCTGGAGAGGCTGACCATGCACACAGTCATTGCGCTCTGGCTGGGCTTGCTGGCCTGCGGCGGCGACACCGACACCAACACCAACACCAACACCGACACCGACACCGACACCGACACCGACACTGGGACCGACGCCGACACCGTAGCTCCTCCATCAGACGACTACCCCGAGGGCACCTACATGGAGCTTTCCTGTGATTACACGGGCGGAGGTTCCTTCGATGTCCTGCCGGGTTCTGAACACGATGGTGACTACGATTATGACAGTGACTACATTCGATTGACGCTGCCGGACGCAGACCCCCGATTGGTAGGCGTAAGAGTTACTGCAGACGTTGGCTACAGGTTCTACGATGACAGCGATGATCTGAGCATTTCCGGGTCGGCAAGCGACGGGATGGAGGACGCCGACTGGGAGATGTTCGAGGCGGGAGATTCGGGGACAAGCGAGGTGATCTTCCACGTGGAGAACTACTCTTCCGGCCAGGGGGGCTTGTATACATTTGAGGTGCGGTGTGGCGACCCGATCATTCAGGTCTCGGCGACTCTCGAGTGCGCGGGAAACACGCTTTATGGGACTGATGCCAGTGATTCTATTGGAACAACGGGTCTATGGATTTCTGGTGATTATTCACCGACGGAGGCTGGAGAAATCGACGCCATCTATTCGATTTATTCGAATGTCTATTTCGACCAGTCGTTCGGAACCGACGCCAATTGTTCTGCCACGGGCCCCACGCTATTACTGAATTATCCCAGCGGAGGATCACTTTGGTCGGAGAGTCTTGACCTGACCGATTGTACGGATCTGCCGACAGAATGTAGAGTTGACACCTCCATAGTCACAGAAGACTTCACCTTCGCCATGTCCCCG
>CAZMNK010000252.1:0-5427 GCA_964567625.1 uncultured Enterobacterales bacterium
GGGCGACGGCCTGGACCGTGTAGGTCGTTTCCGCTCTCAGGCCGGTCAGGCTGAAGCTGTCGCCGGTGTCCAGGCTCCGCCGCTCGGTGTAGAGCGCGCCGGTGCCGTCGGCCTCGTAGACCACCTCGACTTCGGAATCGGCCGGGGCTTCGACCACCACCGTGGCGACCTGGCTGTGTTCGGTCAACGCAGCGTCGGTGAGGAACACGTCGGGCTCGGTCTGGACCAGGTCCACGATCAGGGTGCCGGTGTCCTCGGATGCGGGCGAGCGACAGGCGACGGAGAGCACGAACAGGAGCGACAGCGACGACATGGAAGAGGACCTCTGGTGGCTCCTCGAGCGCGGACGCAGGCCTGAGGAGAGGCACTACGAAGCCACTGCCCGAGCTTACCATCCGGGTGGACGCCGTCCGGCCAGGTCTTCTCCGGTGCGATCTGGGAGGTCATCGCGGTCGGGTGAGGGGGCAGCAAGCAGCGACCGGTGGAGCTCCAAGGTCCAGGTGGCGCCGGACAGAGTCCAACATCCCAGCCCCGGTGGGGGACGGCGTGTGCCCTCGGCCATGCCTTGGCCTGCTCGGCTCTGCGACTCCTCGTTCGACTTGCCGACGCGCTCGAGCATAGGAAATTCAAAGCCCTTTCGCCGAGCATACCGACCTCTCTGACCCACCGGGCCACAAGCCCTCTACGCCACAGAGCATAGGAAAATCAAAGCCGCTTGCGGGGGCACACAGTCCCTGACGGCTCGCCGCACCAGCCCTGAGCCCTTTCGCCGAGCATACCAGCCTCTCTCCCCCTCACTCCAAGGTGATCTGCCAGGGTCCCACAGGCCCTGACAACTCGGCTTTGAATTTCCTCTGCTCAACCTCCGAACAGTGCGGATCGGGGTCTAGTCTGCGCCCTTCTTGGCGTCCTCTGCCTCGGCCGCCAGCTCCCTGGCGAACTCCGCATCGAACTCCGCGTCAAGCTGTGCTTGCTTGTCGTCTGCTGCCTTCTTGACGGCTTCTGCAGCGGCAAGCTCATCTGCTGCCTTCTTGGCCGCCTTCGCCTCTTGGCGGGCCAGGCGTTTGTACATCTTCTTGAGTTCCCGCTCTCTGCGCTTGTGATCTTTGCTCGGGGTCGTGGCCATGGGTGATTCGCTCTCGTGGTGGGAATGAGGACGCTCGAGGAGGCCCGACCCCGTATCAAACAAGGGGTCGTGTTTGGGCCGGGGTGACCAGCTGGGGCCCCTCTGGCCCTGCTAGGTCGGTCCCAATAGCACATATTGAGGGCAGTAGCGCGAATCCCGCCGACGGAACCAGACACGACACCAGGCCGGCGATTGAGTCCAGCTGCGTATCGATGATCAATACTACGCTCGCCGAAGATTCCGGTCCGTTGGCCACTCCGTCTATAGACGCGACCGACACCTCCACGGACATGTCACCCCCCGGCGACGTGGATACCGGTGCCCACCTCATCGACACCGGTGCCGATACAGGTGGGGATTCAGCTCCGAAGCCGAGCTTCGTCGACGTGCTGCTCGATGACAACGCCATCGCCTATGCGACCTTCCAGAGCCACAACCAGAAGGTGGTCGCCAATAGCCATGGCATCTTCGCCACCCATGTGCGTAGCGCCAACGCGTCCTACACCGACCAACAGTGGAGGCTCTCACAGAGCATCGATGGGGGAACCAGCTTTACGACAGTGCTCGAGGCGCAGACTGCGACCAGCGCACCCATCGTCGAGACCGGTGCAGACGGAACGCTCTATGTGCTCGACCATCCGCTCCCGTACACTTCAGGCATCGCCCGGGTGTCCCACTACGCGGAAAGCAGCGGCTTTGATGCTGGCGAGACGACCACACTGCTCAACGCTTCGGCGGGCAAGTACGCGATGGTGTTGGACGAAGCGCGCGGCCAACTCTACTACTTTGCACAGAACGGGACCTTCCATGTGGTCGAAAAAAACGGGGAGGTCCAGCACAGCATGATGGTGCTCCTGGGCGGGGCTACCGCCGGCCTGATGTACCCCCTGCTGGTCCTGGGCGACGACGGTAATTTGTTCGCGGGCTGGACCACGCAGTCCTGGCATGACTACCTCTACTGGAGCGTGCACGCGATGCGGTCGCCTGACGGTGGGTTGACATGGACGACCTTAGACGGATCGCAAGATCTGGAAACACCAGTGGTCGACGACGTCACAGGCCCTGCCGACATGATTCAGGACTTCGACGAGCTCGGGGTGCATACATGGCTGACGTCAATGTTGGTTCGAAACGGTTCGCTGCATCTGGCCTACTGGGTCGATGGCGACCCTGATGAGGTCCAGTATCGGCGCTACTCGGTCTCGACGGGAGCGCTCGAGGTTCGCAGCCAACCCTTCTTCCCCGACGACCCGACGAGTCGCAAGAACAACAGTGGGTTCTTCTCAGCGGCGCTGGACCCTGGCGCACCGTTGTTCTATGTGACGGGGGACCGAGAGCGCCTCCACAGCTTCGTGAGTGCCGGCGGTGGTGAGACCTGGATGTCGCACGCCGTGGGCGACGTGAGCTACCCGATGAACGACGAGGACTGGCACGGCATCTACTCGATCGGCGGTGCGCGAGAGCCGACGAGCGATGGGGCGATCATCGGGACGTTCACCGAGGTGGCCGACTTCGCCTATAGCTACTTCGAGGACGGCTCCGGCAAGGCCCACTTCTTCCGGGTCGACGCGCGGGTGCCCTGACGAGCACAGGAAATTCAAAGCCCTTTCGCCGAGTCTACCGGCCACTCTCCGCCTCACTCCGAGGGGATTCGCAGGGTCCCAAAGTCCCTGACAGCTCGCCGCATCAGCCCTGATCCGGACATCCACCCCCACTTCCGGGAGTCCTGCTCTTCCGAGGCAGAGCGGTGCATGGCCCTGGGCAGGGGAGGGGAGCAGAGCAGTGGGGGATGTTCTCTACGCGGCAGGAACGAGGCGGCCTGGTGGTCCCCGTGCAGCGTGCTGGAGGCCATCGAGGACTCGGAGGGCCCCGGTGCCGGGCAGGACCACTGCCCTCGCAGCTTCTGGCCTTTCTTCCGAAGAAGGCCACCAAGGTCTTCGAATGGGGTAAGTACAGCGTGTGGTGACTACTCTGAAAAGCTGCTGGCTCCTGCTCTTCGCGGCCTGCTCATCAGGAGGAACGCCAGGAGCCCCTGAACCCCTTCCCCCCTACCAGGCCCTGATTCCCAACAAGCAGGCCCGATTGGATCTCGGAAGCATTGCGCTTCGGCAAAGCAACGAAGCACTCGAAAAAGAGGGCCACATAGATTTCCACCTGGATGATCGCTATCCCCTTGCAGGCGCCAAGCTCAGCCTGCACGACCTCTGGTACAGCGCAGAGGTCTGGATAGACGAAGAGTTCATCGGCCAGGTAGACGGCGGCAGCTTTCCCGCAGTGATTGAGCTCGGTGACCGCTTGCGACCAGGCCCTCATCGGCTTGGCCTTCGCGTGCGGTCACCTGGAAAGAAGTCCGGATTTCTCCTCGGTTCTCGAAAAGAGGTGGATTTCGACAAGGCCTCAGTAGGTAAGATCGAGCTACATCTCGCACCTGCTGTCCACATCGACTGGCTTGCACTTCCTCTCAAGAAGGGACTCCTTCACGCCAAGGCCTTTGTCCCAGGCGCCCCCGAAGGCGCACGCGTGCGCCTGGAGGCGGGCCTGGACGGAACCCTGAGCCAAAGCCTCGGAGAAGCGCCTGTAGTGAATGAATTCGCTGAACTGGGCGCCATTGAATGGCAGGGAGAGCGCTGGGATGCGAGCACGGGATCTGGAGCGCTCTACCAGTTTGTTGCGACTCTCCTGGACAGGGAGGGAAAACAACTGGACCAGCGCATCGTGCGCAGCGGGCTCAAAGAGAGCGAGCACAGCTCGGAAGGCTTCACAGTAAACGGAAAGCTCACTCCCTTTGTGGCAGTACGCATGGAGGAGAACTGGAAAAAGAACCGCACGAATATTGTCGAACTTCTCCAGGCCGGAGTGAACAGCATCGAGATTCACGGCAGCTATCCGCCTCGATCCTGGCTCGAACTGAGCGATGAGGCTGGAGTTCAGGTGGTGATGCTGCCTCGCTGTGACGGGGGAGTCATGGCCCAGTCTGAGAACGTACGCGCAGAGCGGGCAAAGGTTCTACAGCAGCACGAAGCCCTCGCCTTGGCCACCCTACACCACCCCTCGCTGATGTTCTGGACTACAGAAGGTGAACCCGACTTGATGCGTAGTCTCGCTGCGAGCTTCAGCAATGATCCTCTCAGCCGCATGGTGACCGGTGGCTCAATACCTGCTGCTTCCTTGTCCAATCAGCATCCACATCTACTAAAGAGACTCAAGGCCGGCAGCTGGATTACGGAGATCACCATCTCCCCCGGGATCGACTCCTTGAATACGTTTGATCTCTTTCGCGAAGCGCTCAATCGAGGTGCAATGGGCGGGGTTCTCCCGGTGGATCGAAACCACATTGCCACGAAAGAGCGCTGGCTCAAGCAACTCGACACACTGAACAAGGATCTAGGCATTCCTCGCGACATGCTCCAGCGACGGCGGTCCATGTCTCGCGTCTCCATCCTTGGAATCAAGACCGGCACCCCCATATGGCTCGAAGCACCCCTCACCATGCCAGTGGGCACCTTGGCCTCCTCTGATGGAGCGGCAAGTCTTGCGTGCTTCTACGCTGGAAAAGCTGACCTGGTCCAGGGCAGCAACAAGATGGAAGTGCTTCTCTCTCCAGATGAGCGTGAGGGCGGTCGTGTCTTTCCAGAGACCCGGAAAGTTCAATGGATGAAGCCCTGAAAACATGACTCTCAAAGCAGAACACAGAAGATCCAAAGCCCTTTCGCCAGGGACACCGATCTCTCTGGTTCTGTCAGAACTGAGGGCTCAGACGCAACTCGCACGCGGTGCAACGGGTCATCGTCGTCCCGAGCTGAGTCAGTGAGCGACGAGAAGGTCACCGAGGGTTGCGGTCCGCTCCTGGTGGTGTCGTCTCCCCGCTGCCAGTGACATCCTGGGTCCTCTCACTCCAGGTACTCGGTAGAAGCTCCTCAACTCGTCGAAGGCCCGGCAGAACCGCCAGGCCGACTCCAATGACCCGAATCCGAGCATAGGAAAATCAAAGTCCTTTCGCCAGGCATAGCGGCGACGCCGCGGTGAACCCGGACGCGACCGAGGTCTGCAACGAGATCGATGATGACTGCGACATCGACGACGAGGACACCAGCCTGGACGCCTCCACGGGCTCGACCTGGTACGCCGATGCCGACGGCGATGACCATGGCTACACCCTGGACGCCTCGGACTGTGATGACTCCGACGCGACGATCCATCCCGGTGTCGAGGAGGGCTGCCCGGATGAAGTGGACAATGACTGCGACGGCACCGTCGACGAGGCGGACACCGACACCGTGACGGTGGTGGTCGAAGGAGTC
>CAZMNK010000253.1:0-5400 GCA_964567625.1 uncultured Enterobacterales bacterium
ACACCATGGCCCACTTCAAGAACTACCTCTTCGAGATCGATGGCGAGACCGCCACGGTGCTGCGGCATGCGTCGATTCCCAAGGACCTGCCCGGCTTCCTCACCTCTGACGTCGTCGTCACCGAAGACCACGTTCTCTACAATTGTTGCGCATCGAGCGTCGTGGCCCGCATCGACCTGGAGACCCTGTCGAACATCGAGTACCTCGACGAGCGGGTGGGCTTTTTCAAGGGCCTGCTCTACTGGCGCACCGCCCTCTCGAACCTGGCCGAAGCGGTCAGCCGGGTGAACCTTCCCGGCGCCTGGCACACCCTGTTCAAGTCCCTGCGCATTACCCGCTGGAGCATGCTCGACGGCAGCTACGGCCTCCAACTGAGCCCCGACGGCCGCTTCCTGTTCACCGCCCACCGTGGCCTGAACCAGGTCCTGGTCTACAGCTACCCCGACATGAAGCTGATCCGTCGGGTGCCCTTTCCCCCGATTCGAAAGTACTTCCCCCAACACATCGGTCTGCTGGACGACACCCGGCTGGGCTTCCACCACAGCGCCCTGTCGGCCACGTCGGTGGGGTGAAGGCCTGTGACCTGTCGAAGATCCCGGGCGTGAGCAGAAGCACCCGGCGGAGGTGGCTACTGGAGGCTGTTTGAGGGGCTGACCGAAGGGCGGCGGTTGCGGCAGGATCGGAGGTCTCGGTACCATCGGCCAATCGCTCCCTGGCCACCAGCGCCAGACGAGCGGAGCAGGCGCGGGCCAGGTTCAACTCTTTCGGGCAGACACCATGTGGGAACTACTCCTGGGCATTCATCACTGGGTCGCCGTCCTGCCGAGTCGCCTGCAGGGAATGGACCGGACCGACTACTCGATCACGGTCTACAGCTCACTCATCGGGCTGGTCTCCCACGCCTCCTGGGTGGCCCTCTTCTTCGTCCTGGGCGATCTCGTCTTGGGTACCATCAACATCGCGAGCACGGCGATCTTCCTGGCCTGTTTCATCGCTGTTCGACGAGGTTACCCGCGCATCGCGCTGACCGCCCTGTCCCTGGAAGTCGTGGCCCACGCGGTCATTGCCACCTGTCGCCTGGGCTGGGAGTCGAATTTCCAGCTCTACCTGTTGTGCCTGGTCCTGGTCTGGCTGATGTTCAGGCAGCTGCCCATCATCACCAAGGTGGTCCATGTCGGTGTCCCCAGCGCCCTCTTCATCGCGCTGTACCTGCGCGCTCCTCGATTGGCCAATGCGCTGAACGAGATGCCGTTGAGCGCCGATGTCATCGATGCGCTGGCGAAGATGAACATGACGGTCTTCGTCATGATGATGGTGGGGTTTGGCGCCTACTACGTCTTCGTCGCCGGCATCTCGCGCACCGTCAGCGAGCAGAAGTTCCACCTTGTCTTCCAACAGGCGAACGACGCGATCTTCCTGATTCACGACGACCGCTTTGTCGACTGCAACCAACGGGCGATCGAGATGTTCGGTGCTGACAGCAGGGAGCACCTCCTCGAACAGTCGCCGCGCCGTTTTTCGCCCGCCATGCAGCCCGATGGTCAGATCTCGGAAGAGAGGTCGATTGAAGTGCACGCGGCAGCACTCGAGGGCGAGGCCCAGGTCATCGAGTGGCGCCACACCACCCTTGACGGCAAGGAATTCGACGCGGAGGTGAGCATTACCGCATTCGAACTCCAGAATGAGCACTATGTCCAGGCCTTCGTCCGGGACATCACCGAGCGAAAGAAGGCGGAAGCGGAGCGCTACAGGCTCCGGCGGGCCGAGTCCGAAAACCAGGCCAAGAGTCGCTTTCTGGCCAGCATGAGCCACGAGATCCGGACCCCGATGAACGCCATCCTCGGCTACGCGCAATTGCTGCAGCGCGAGCCTGGCCTGAGCGCTCGCCAGCAGGACTACCTCGAGACCATCGACCGCAGTGGTCAACACCTCCTGTCGCTGATCAATGACGTGCTGGACATGGCCAAGATCGAGGCCGGGCAGGTGACGTTGGCCGAGCGGGATGTGCACTTCTCGCGAATGGTCGTCGACCTCGAGCGAATGTTCCGCCTGCAAGCGTCGCAAAAGAACCTCGCCCTCGCGGTGGGGTTCGCTGACGATGTGCCCGACACGATTCGAACGGACGGAGGCAAGGTTCGGCAGGTGCTGATCAACCTGCTCAGCAACGGGATCAAGTTCACCGACAAGGGGACTGTCACGATGCGGGTTGCCCGGGTGGAGACTGACGAAGACGAACTTCGAATCGCCGTCACGGTCCAGGACAGTGGCTGTGGGATCGAGGCGGACAAGCTCGATTTCGTCTTCGGTGTCTTCACGCAGACCGAGCTGGGCAGTCAGAAAGCTGGAACGGGCCTCGGCCTGGCGGTCAGCCGGCAGTTCGCCCGACTGCTCGGAGGCGAACTGACCGTCACTTCCACGCCGGGAGTAGGCAGCACCTTCCGCTTTGAGTTTGCAGCCAGGACAACGGATTCCGTCGAGGCATCGACGACAGTGCCCGTGGTCGGCCTGGCGGCGAACTCGAAAGTTCCCGACATACTCGTGGTCGATGACCTGGCCGACAACCGTGACGTCCTCTCGAGCATGCTGCAGGCGGTTGGCTTCTCCGTTCGGACCGCGAGTGGTGGTCAGGAGGCACTGGACCACTGTGCCTCGGAGCCGGTCGACCTGGTACTCCTTGACCTCAGGATGCCCGAGCTGGGCGGAATCGACGTGCTCGAACGGCTACGGGCCACGGAGAAGGGTGCCGATCTCGCTGTCGTGGTCGTCTCGGCCAGTGCGCTGGCGGACGAACAGCTCCGCGTCCAGCAAGCAGGCGCCAATGGGTTCTTGAGCAAGCCGGTGCGTGAAAGCGAACTGTTCGCCATGGTCGAACAACAAACCGGGGTGGCCTACCGCCACGCCGGGGACAACGAAGAGGATGCCTCCAGCAGCGCTGCCGAGGTCGTCGAGCCGCCAGTCGCCCCGTCAGGAGACTTGCCGCAAGAGATCATCGACGGTCTGTCCAGGGCGGTCGAGAGCGGAGACATCATGGCCATCGACGCCTACGTGGCAGAGGCGCTGGAGCATGACCCGGTGGCAGGATCGGAACTGCGGAAGCTCGCGGATGGCTTTGACTACGAGAAGTTGCTCGGGATGCTGGCGGCAACCGACCGGAACTAGGTGCTCGGTTCAGGACAGGGTGTCTAGGGGACCGCGTCCTAGGGAGTCTCGGAACCTGAAGCGGATCCGGAAAAGTCGACCTGGCCTCCACTGAAGGTGCCGCCGATGTCGATGGTGATGTCCAGGGTGTCGCCATCCACGGTGCCCTGCCAGCTCCCGGAGGCGTTGTCGTTCAACCCGAGCACACCCACAGTCAACTCACCGCTTGCGGTGCCGTCGGATTCGACAGTGCCACCGAGATCGAACTCGATGGTGACCAGCAAGGTGCCGAGATCCAGGCCACAGACGGCAAGACCCGCAAGCTCTCCGGCTCCTGTGACCTGGAAGCTCGCGGGCCCGGCACAGTCGGTGTCGAATCCAAAATCGGTGGATGAGATCGTGATGTCCAGTTCGCCGGAATGGGTCTCGTCTTCGACCACCATCGGAACCTGGTACACCTGTCCCAGGACCGCGATGCACATCTCGTCCAGGGAGCCATCTCCAAGGGTCACGTCGACCGGTTCGTCGAGCCCGTACTCGTCCAGGGCTCTCTGGACACCATCGTTTTCCACGGTGTTGTCGTACTCGCACTGCAGCCAGAGGGTGTCTCCTGGATAGGCGACCGGTGCGTTGCCGCCGCTGGCGTCGTATCGGTAGAATTGTTGCCAGTCGAAGTCCCACTGTGGGGTGTGGAGCAGGCACGCGTCTTCCGGGTCCTCGCTGTCCTCCCCGCGTTCGATCCAGAGCCGCATGTCCCTGCCCACATAGTGCATGTGGTTGGCGACCAGGAAGATCTCCGTCTGTCGGGGCAGGGAGTCCCAGACCTTGAAGGCCATGGTCTCGGTGTGGTTGCTCACGTCGGCGGGGATCAGGAACGCGACCCCCCCCTCGTCATTGGGGCCCGGCTGGAGTCCAGTGCCGTCGCCGTTCTGGAGGCTGGCGTTGCCCGCCAGGCCCAGGTAGGCCTCCCGGACCGGGGTGTCCTCGGCGAACCGCATGGCGAGGCCTGTTCCGTCCTCGTGGGGCTCGTTGACCAGGTGGTAGTGCATCTGGAGCAGAATGCGGGAGTCCGAGGTCATGCGCAGGGCGCTCTGGGTGGGGAATTCGATCGGGCTCGCGCCGGGAATCCAGCCGCCGATGAAGGTCGCGGTGACGTCAGCTCCAAACCCGCCGAAGCAGGGGTAGGTGCCATTTTCGTCGACCAGTCCCGCCGAGGTGCCCTCCGTGTCCAGGCCCACCAGCACGTGGTGCACCACCTCCAGGTCGTCCGGAATGACCTGGAAGGCCTCCAGCCACTCCTGGCTGGTCAGCCCGGGATCGATGGAGAAACAGATGAACTCGTCCTGTGCTTCACCGAACTCGGAGGTGGTCCACTTGCCCGCTGGAAAGACGGTCATGTCCGAATCGGCCAGGTCCGTGGAAGGGGGAGGTGGAAGGGTGGCCGGGTTGTCCGCATCGCCCACCGGCCCGCCGGCAGCCGCCCAGGCTGCGATCAGGTCCTCTTCTTCCTGGGTCAATCGGGGGTCCCGTTCAAATCCCCAGGGGTTGGGACACTCGTCGGTCTCCTCGGCGTAGAACGGCGGCATCTGGCCGTCACTGACGGCATGGTCGATGGCCCCGGACAGGATTCCTGTGGTCTCGGCGTCGTCGAACAGGATTCCGGGCTGCATGCCTCCTTCGGTGTGGCAGACCATGCAGTTTTCCGAGAGGATGGGCGCGATGTCCTGGTAGTAGGTGGGCGCCTCGGGATCTCCCGTGTCGTCACCCGTGTCTCCGTTACAGGAGACCAGGGCGGCCAGGCTGGTTGCAAAGAGCAGGGGAGTCATCGGAAACGCTCCAGGAAGCGGGTATTGTTGCACAGGGTTGAAACATAGACCCGCGAGCCTGACCGGGTGGAAAACATTTCTGCCCCCACCGGCTTCAGGACCCGACTTGGGGGCTCGATGGACCGCCCAGGTCTTCGCCGTCTTCAAACGGGGGCGAATGGCAGTTGCACCGGGTGGGGTTCAGGATCCGCCAGTGCGGGGGGCTGCATCACCAGCAGGGGAAGACCGATCCAGAGTCGCTTCACGGGCCGTTGTCCAGAGAAGGGAGGAGAGTCTGGCGGGAGGGTGGAAGCAAGGCCTGTTCATGGCGTTTATAGGAGGACGCTGACCACGCTGGACCGAACCCAAGTTCCCGACGGCCTTCTTCTCCTACACCCGCATGGCGTTGTTGCATGGCTCGCGTTTGACCCCGCTGGGCGGCTGGACGAAGTTGTAG
>CAZMNK010000254.1:0-5389 GCA_964567625.1 uncultured Enterobacterales bacterium
CCTCACTCCGCCTCACTCCGAGGGGATTCGCAGGGTTCCAAGCTTTCATGGGTGGAAGTGGTCCTGGAAACCCGGGGCGTGCACCGTCACGATAGCGCACACACCGATCCAGCGAACAGCCAGACCGCCAGCAGCACCAGTCCCCCGTAGACGGCCCAGGTGCCGACGCGGACCAGGACCACGGCTCGTTCGATCTCCACCGCCTCGTTGAGATGGGGGAAGGGAATGTCAGGGACTTCCACCCCCAGGTAGGCACACAGGGGGCCCCATCCCTGTTCGACCGAGAACACCAACAAGCGTTCCTCGGGCAGCCTTGCAATGACCGCGGCCTGGTGGGCCTCGTACCGGGCGATGGCCTCGGACCGCTCGTGAAAACGGCCGCCAAAGGTGCCGTCCCAGATGTGCTCCCCGAGCAGGGCGCGAATGCTGCCGGCCAGGGGAAGCCAGGCCACCCAGCGAGGCATGGCCTGCCACAGGGCGTACAGGGTGCGGCGGGTGCTGTCGTACCAGCGGCCCGAGTCGCGGGTGGTCAGGATGAAGCGGGCCTGGGGACAGGCAGCGGCAAGCTCGGCGTAGAAGCTACAGGTGGGCCAGTCGACCGCCGAGGCGTAGCCCTGGTAGATGGCGGGCCAGTCCGGAGCGTCCCCGCGAGTGACCCGGAGCCAGGCCCGGGCCTTCCAGGGTGCGCTGCGGATCTCGAACATGTGGTAGCAGGGGCCAAACCCCAGGATCTCCAGGGCCCGCTTCAGGCTCGCGGTTCCGGTTCGACCGAATCCTGTGCCGATCACCTGGAGGGTCATGGGAACTCTCGTGTGTTCCGGCGCGAGACCGAAGAAGGAGACAGGGCTCCCGGCCCGGTCGCGGTGACAGGCCCGCTCAACCTGTGCCGGGGGGTGGGGCCGCGTCCATGGCATTCCAGGCGAGCACGCCAGCACAGGCGACGGTGATGGCACGCTCGTCCGCCAGGCGAGACTCCTCGCTGCCGGGCTCCCCGTAGATGGCCAGGACACAGGCGGCCTGGACCGGGATCGCGGCAGGGCCCTGGCTGATCGGGACGACCGTCCCGGCCGAGGCCACCGAGGCGAGAACAAACAGGGTGGAGGCCTCCATCTCCGTGGCGAGCACCCCCGCGGCCTCCAGGGATTCCACGTACTGGCGGTTGGTCGGCCCCAGCGGTCCCCGGCCGAGTTCGCGGCCAAAGAGCGAGTCCTTGGAGTGACACAGGCCCGAAAATGTCTGTTCGCCCAGGCCCACAGCTGTCGCTCCCTGCTGCATTGCTGTGACGGCATGGGGGTGGGAAAAGGCGGGGAAGGCTGGCGGGGTCCAGCGGTCACTGGTGGACTCGTCGCGCACGGCACCGGTGACCACCACGACGCTGCCCGGGAGCAGTTGGGGGGTCAACGCTGCGGATGAACCCACCCGCACCAGCCGCCGGGCGCCACAATCCAGGAGCTCGCTGACGATGATCTCCACCGAGGGCGTCCCCATCCCCGAGGAGATGGCCAGGACATCCACGGGGGAGCCGTGTTCGGATTGCAGCGTCCCCAGGTGGCTGTCATGGCCGCGGGGATTGGCGATCCGTCGACAGTCTTCGAAGTGTGCTGCGATCCGCTCGGCACGAGACCGGTCCCCGGGCAGCAGGACGTAGCGCCCTCGACCCTCGTTCCCCGCCAGGTGCTCGGGACCCAACCCGATGTGGTACATGCCGCTCATGGCGTCCATTGTGCTCATCCGTGTGATTCCGCATAGCTTAGCGGCTTGACCGGATGAGTTCGTAAAGCCCTGACCGCTCGAGGAAAATCCATGCACGGCTCCTGGAAGTTCGCACTGCTCCTCGCCCTTGTCTTCGGCTGCAGCGACGGAGGTGACGTGGACCCCCCCGATCCCACCGACGACACCGCCACGGGCACCAGCGACACCAGCGACACCAGCGACACCGACGACACCGACGACACGGCCTCGGACACCAGCGACAGCGGCGAAGAGGCGCTGGACTGTGAAGAGGACCTTGTCCCTGCCCTCGACTGGTTCGACACCACGCCAGGCAGCGAGCTCCCCGGCACAATCGAATTCGGTCAGACCCATGTGATCGAAGCTGACGAGGACAGACAGGCGCCAGGCCTGGGGGCAGAACGTGAAACAATCCTGTTGTTCACACCAGAGGCCGTGATCGAATCCGGCCAGGATGTTCGAGTGGGCGCATTTGATGGCGAGACCCTGCTCGGTGTCCTGGCCATGGCGCCACCTGAACAGCTTCCTGAAGCGCTCGAGCAAAGCCTCACAGGCCAGGCGCTCGACCCCTACAGCACACAGGCCTGGAGCGCACACCTGCCCTGGTCCTGGGTTCGCAACGACATCACCTTGCACATCGGACACCAGGACGGCGCCCAGCTTGCCGAGCAGTCCTTCGAACTTGGACTTCTTGGTGCGCCCCACACCACCACCCTCTCTCGGGGCAAGATCGTCCTCTTTGGAGAGGGGGATGAAGACACCACCACCCTTGCAGGCCCCAAGCTGCTCCAGGACATGTTCGGCTCCGTGCCCGGCGCAGAGTTGCGCCTGGTGGACTACACGCCCTGGAGGCTCGACGAGCTGGTGGTGAACAGCGCATCCGGGCCCCAGCTGGTCACCAGCGAGGCCGAGCGCACTGCGATCACCAGTGACCCCGATCGCTGGAACATCCTCAAGCACCAGTTCGCTCTTCGCCACAGCCTGGCCAACACCGGTCGTGGGTTGGCCTTGACCATTGGCTGGGAGGGCGACAGTTCGCCCTACAGCTACGGGACCTCGTTTGTGATGGGTTGGGTGGTGAACGACGGCGATATCTCGGACATCAACAACTCACCCTACGCGGCAGGCTGGACCGGGTGGACGGCCATCTGGCTGAGTGAGTGCGACAACACACTCATCCACGAGCTGGGCCACTCGTTTGCGCGGAGCCACTTCACCTCGGGAACCGCGGCGAGCTGGGGCATCGCCGACGAGTACCCCGAAGACGGCCGCAATCAGGAGAGCCACCCCTGGGGCTTCGACAGCACCCGGCGACTGTTCCGGACCTGGTACTCGGTGGATGTGAACGGGCCGGTCGAAGAGGGCGACAGCTACTCGGGGAAGTACGACCCCATGAACGGCGGGGACGCGGCCAACGAGATCACCTGCTACCCGCAATTCACCGCCTACCATGCACAAGAAATTCAGGCCTGGCAGCAGAACAGCCCCAACCTCCTGTCGATCGACGGCGTGCCCGGCATCTACCAGTGGAACGCCTCTCTGGGCACCTACGAATCGACCGAGCCCGACGCAGCCTTCGGCCAGCCCATTGCCATCGATGTCCCCGTGGCGCTGGTGGTGGGCACCCTGGGCGTCAACGAGGAGGCCAACCAGACCTACCCGCCCCAGTTCGCGAAAATGGGCAACGTCTTCGCGTTGGCCGACCCCGAACAGGACGGCCTGGACTCCGACTATGACGATGCGCAGTATTTCCTGGAGATCACCTACGGCGACGGTTCCACGGAGCGTGCCCTCATCGCACGAGCCAGTGTGGAGGACACCTCGCTGTACCTCTACTCGCTCACGTTGGCGTTGGAACGGGATCCCACCCGAGTCGATCTCTATTTCTCGGAGTCGGGCTACCCGGGCATCGACGTGGCAGGAGCCACGCTGTTGCACAGCCGCGAGATCGGCGAGCCTGCAGACGACATCGCCGAGCCGGTCTTCGCGGGCCGCGGGCAACTGGCCAACGGTGAACTGCTGCTGGAACAGTTGTGCACAGAAGGGGTGGACTGCGACGCCCGCATGGACGAGACCACCTGGAGAGGCGCCGATTCCGTGCGGCACTTTGCTGACCGGGCCGGCGAGGCAGGTGCGGCAGAGTCCTGTCTCACGCCCGATGATGTCACCCTGCTGAATGTGCCGCTGGTCTCCTCGGACGGCGAGGCTCAATCCCTGGTCGTCTACGCACAACGGGTGGTGTCGGCCGGCGGGCAGACCGTGGCCGTTCCCCTCAATGACACCACCCCCTGGTTGGGGGCCCCCGACCTCCAGCAGAGCCTGCGCGTCTGGGCCCCCTACGAGGCCAACCAGGACCTGCCGGCAGGCGAGTACCAGGTCTACGGCGACATGGTGATCGATGGATTCAAGGACGGCGTCCTGGCCACCGAAACCCACCTGCGGGTGGACATGACCATTCACCAGCTTGTCCTGGCCGACCTGGCCGACGGCTACTGGACTGAACCAGAAGTCACCTGCCCGGATTCCAGCGTGTACTTCCTGGTCGAAGACGGCACCATGGGCCCCAGGGAGCGCGTCTGGTGGGACGGCCCCGCCATCCAGCTCACCCCGCCCGTGGTGGACCAGAGCACCGGCGAGGTCACCACCCTGGTGCTCGATGCCTACAAGGTGGCCTGCGATGACTGGTGGCCATTCAACACCGGGCAGAGCGCAGACTGGAATTGCGACAACTACGCAGTGCTGTACCCGTCCGAGACTGACAACAACCACCTGGAGTCCGGCCACACCTACGTGAGCCCCGGTTCCTCGCCCCTGGTGATCGAGGCTCGCCGCTGGCACGACCCCGATGGCCAGGCCCTGCTCGAGACCTTTGCACTCCAGGTGACCCACACCGCACCTTGATTCCTGGCGCCCAACAGCCCGAGCAGCGCGACGCGAGGCAGGGCTGATGGCGTATGGTTCGCACACACCGTCCAGCGCGAAGCGCGGGACCACGGAGAGGCTGACATGGGCTTGATGTCATTGGGCGTGGTGGGCACGTCCTTCAAGGAGAACGAGCACAGAGCGCCCATTCACCCTGCCCAGATCGCGATCATCGACGCCGACCTGCGGGCGGTGATGTGGCTCGAAGAAGGCTACGGCGAGCGCTTCTCGGTGTCGGACGACGAGCTGCGCCCCCTGGTGGCGGGCTTGCTGCCACGGGCACAACTATTTGCCCTCTGCGACGTGATGCTGATTCCCAAGCCGACCACCCAGGACTTTCCGTTCTTTCGCGAGGGACAGGTGATCTGGGGCTGGCCACACTGCGTGCAGGGACCCGCCATCACCCAGGTGGCCATCGACAAGCGCCTCACGATGATCGCGTGGGAGGAGATGCACCACTGGGATGGAGACGTCTTCCACCTGCACGTCTTCCACATCAACAACGAGCTCGCTGGCTACAGCAGTGTGCTGCACGCCCTTTCGCTTGCGGGCATGTGTGGTCACTACGAGAGGCACAGGCGCGCCGCCGTGCTGGGCTTTGGCTCCGTGGGACGGGGTGCCATTCACGCGCTGCGCGGGCAGGGCTACCGAGACCTCACGGTCTTCACGGGTCGAGCGGGCCCCGCGGTGAAGGCGCCCGTGCCGGGGCTGCGGCACTGGCAGTACCAGCGTACTG
>CAZMNK010000255.1:0-3925 GCA_964567625.1 uncultured Enterobacterales bacterium
GCAGAAACTGGTGTTTCCGCCTGAATATCGTACTCATCCCCGATGATAATCGAGTATGAAATTCCATCAGAGTGTTCCAGGCGCGTGCACTCCCCCCAGAACTTTCTTCCATCCAAACTGTCCGGAACCGGGTGCCTCGAGCGTCTGTAGAGGATGTGTGGTGAGACCACACGGAGACCCCCCATCCCTCGTACCCGGGAGAGCAGGATGAGCCAGGATACCAGGCGCCTGAACCGCTACGCGTTTGAACGTGTACACGAGGCGATCGACGCCTTCATGCAGAAGACACAATTCCGTCCTCTGCAACGAGCATGGCGGCAGGCCCAGGAGATGATCCGCGCACAGCAACGGGCCCTGTACCCGGAATGGATTGAGAAGGTCGGGATGTCCTTCGCCTGGGAGGACTTCGAGGTGGCCTGCCGTGGGCAGGGGGGCCCGGCGATCACGGGTGCCATCCTGCAGATCTGGTCGACCCTGCCAGAAGACCTGGATGACGAATTTCGCCAGGTCTTGTGCGATGCCTTTGAAGAGGCCGGTGACCGCACGGCCCGAACCGCACGCCGCTACACGTCGGCGGTTCTCGAACGACCGGTGCACCTGCTGTGCGATGGTTTCGCCATGCCGGAGGCAACACCACGGGATCCGGCCGACCCCGCGGAAGCAGTGGAGGAGGAGGAGGAGGACCGGGTAGTCGAGGCGGCCACCGGCCCGAACCCGGAAGCCGCCGGACAGGTGCTCGAGCTGATTCAAGGCGGAAAGAGCGAGGCTGGAACGCCTTCCGATGCGGAGAGGGGTCGGCGGGGCTGGAACCCGGTGCTGGTCAGACCGGATCCTGCGGACGCCTGAACCTGGCCACAAGACCGCCTTCCTTCGAGCAGGCGCCAGGGGATCTCCTTCCGAAGAGGAGATGTTACCCGAAACAGGGTGCAGAGGGATGAGTCCGATCCGCTCCGGAGACCGACCGTTCCTGTGCCCGATTCCAAGCCCAGCGGTGCCACCATGCCTTCCCTGAACTTCAGCCACCTGGGCCCCTTCGACCCGCTCTTCGATCGACTGGGGGAAGACGCCGAGCGTGCCCTGCAGGAACGACCGGACATCGCGATGATCCGTTGCCGGCAGCTCGCAGAGGTCTTCGCGACGGGAATCCTGCAGAAGCTCGACAGGCCCCTCGGGCGCGGTCACGAGGGTCTCAACGACTGGATCGACACCCTCAGGGGGATCCAGGATCCCAGCACAACCACCCCGGTAATGAACCTGCAGAGACTTCAGCTGGGTGGAAACAGGGCCGTGCACCACCGGTATGGCAGCGATCCGTACTACACCACACAGGAGGCGCTAACGCTCATCCGGGCCGCCTGGCAGGTGGGAAACTGGTTTCAGCAGAACTTCGGAGATGGGAACGGCGTCACGTTCACCGAGCCAGAACCCGTGGTGGAATTTCTCGGACAGGTGCAGGCGCCTGTTCCCCAGGCACCCGTTCCTCTCCAGGCCAACCGGTTCGACCAATGGGACCAGGAACTGAACGAGCTCGAGGCCGGGATCGACCTGGCACGAGAAGAGATGAGCGAAGAACTCACCCGGTGGCGCGACCGGACCGGCACAGACGACCCACTTCAGGGAATGGAGCCCTGGCAGAATGCCTACCTGCGCCTGCGCTTCTCCTCCATCGAACTGGCCCGCCGCAACCACCAGGGAGAGCAGCCACACCAGGCCGACCTGCCCTTCGATCCCGAGCTCATGCAGCTGCTCCTGGACGAGAAACTGCCCGCGGCATCAGACCCGATCCTCCACTTCCACAACCGCTGGGTCATCTCCCAGACGAACGCCTACCGCTTCGAAGACGCCTACCTCAAAATCGAGGAACTGGTCGAGAATCACCGCAGGATCATCCAGGGCTGGACTGAAGCCTTCAGCGTGCCCACCTACATCGACTACGAATTTGGAGCCCTTCTTGGCACCTCGGGACAGGTCATCGCCCTGTGGGCCTGGGAAGACGACGAACCGGGCCTTCTCGACGAGGCCATGGCTCGATTCGACGAGGCCAGGACTCACTTCAAAGCAGCCCACCACCAGGCCCGCCAGGACAGCTACTGGGGGCACGCCTACGTGGAACGCATGCGCCGGGACCCGGAATGGCAGCCCTCCCCGGAACAGAAGGCCCGCTGGGACACCATCGAAAAGCGTGCGCAGGCGGACCTGCAGAAGGTCATCGGTTCCCCCTTTGACACCGGTCAGTGGCACCATGCGTTCGGGGTGGCGTTGTTGCTGAAACACGCCGCTGTATCGGGACAGCCATTCCCACAGAGCGATGCTCTCGCCCAGGCTCTCTCCGGGGCCCTGGCGGGGCGTCCGGAAAACTGGACCCCCAACTCAGCCAACCCCTATGAACAGATCGTGGGCCTGCTGGGATTGGTTCACCCGGGCGGTCTGCCAAGGCGTCTTCGCGGCCTGATGGACCGCCTGGCGGACCTGCCAGGCCTCTCTGGGTTCGTGGCAAACCTCTATCGCCTCCAGTGGGCCCACCGGGACCGAAGGCTGACCGACAACGAGCTCGATGCCTTTCTCAGCCGCGTGGAGGACGGCCCGGAACGCAGGAAGAAGTGGCCTGCTGGGTGGCAGACCCACCACAGTGACAGGCTGCGCGCAGCGATTGAATCCGGCGAGGGTCCCTGGGCGTTGTTGCCCTTCAACTTCGGCTAGGAAAACCAACACAAGGACCGGTGGAGGCAGAGCCGGCCAGACGCCAGGGAAGAACGGACGGCACCCGGGCTCTCCAGTTCGGTACACGTCGGCCTGCCGAGGTCACCCGGGCCTGTTCGGACTCGCCCGGAAGGTGTCAACGCCCCCGCAAGGCAGCGGAGGAACTGTCAGGAAGCGCCACCCCCGTCGTCACCAGAGCACCCCTGCACTGGAGCATCCATGTCCTGGAACGCACGCCGCCACGAACATGCCATTCGCCATTCCTGCCCCTGCGGCAGGCGAGCACGCTATTTCAGCATCGCGCGGCGCTCTTACCGCTGGGCTCCGGACCATCCTCTCTGCCGCCAGTGCTGGCAGTCAGCCCGGGACTGTGCGCGGTCTCTCCTGCTCCCGCGAATCGGAGAGCAACGCTGGAGAAGGGCGGCCCGCGGAAGGCCCGCGACCGCCGCCAGTCCTCGGAGCGGTGAACTCAAAACCGGTGCACGGCCATGCTGATCGCCTCTGACATCCACTTCGACATCCAGGACCCGACCCTGTTGACCCGCTTCGAGTCTGCTGCCCTGAACAGGCGCAGCAACCCGGACCGGGTGGTGGTGCTGGCCGGCGATCTCACGCAGAGGGCACGTTCATCGGAGTATGACCAGGCCAGGTCTCTCGTCGAGCGGCTGGTGTTCGGCGGGACCTCTGTGATCCTGACCCCGGGCAACCACGACCATGGTTCCGTGCCAGGTGAGAGACTTCCCCTGGTGGGGACAAGTGCACGGCACCGCTTCCTGGAGCTGGTCGACCTGGTTTCCAGCCAACCAGCCGTCACCGCACGTCGGGATGCCGACACCATCACCGTGTGTGGACGCGATGTCTTCGTCGCCCTCCGAAGTACTCACCGCGGTCAGAAGAAGTGGGCCAAACTCAGGGGCATCGGCCGCATTCGCTCGGAGCAACTGGACTGGGCGACCTCCAGGCTCGACAGCCTCGACCTCGAGGGACAACGCCTGCACCTGGTCACCCATCGCGGGCTCTGGGCCCTCGACCAGGACCGGCACGGCGCCATCCGTCGGCGGCGTCGCCTGGAGGAGCGCCTGCTCCTGCCGTACCGGACTTCCTGGATAGTCCATCGAGGAGCTCCCTGGTTCTGCGACCTCGATCAGACGCCCAGTAAAACCCGAAGCTTTGCGTGGCTTCGCCAAGTAACACCCGAGCATTCTTGGGGCTTCGCCCAGTAAGA
>CAZMNK010000255.1:3935-5372 GCA_964567625.1 uncultured Enterobacterales bacterium
TCCGTCGGCGGCGTCGCCTGGAGGAGCGGCTACTCCTGCCCTACCGCTTTCACAGCTACATCCACGGACACGAGCACACCTTCTGCGGGGAACGCAGGCCCAGCCCCAAGCTCGGCCACACCCTGTGGTGGGTGCGAGCCCCTACCCTCTCCCGACGCACACGCGGAGAGCCCGCCGGTTGGGTCAGCTGGCTCCCAGGCGCGAGGGGAACCGTTCCCGTCAGTTCTCGTCCTCGAACCACTCCACGGCCGCCCACCCGACCGCCTCGGTGATCGCAGCCGCGGTGGACGCGTTGATCGCGTTGCCGACCCCGGGCCACCACCCGACCATGACCTGGCTCAGCGACCTGCCGCCGTAGACGGCGCCAAAGGTGAGCACGAGTTCCGCGGCGGCGGCCTGGGTCAGGTTGACCTCGTAGTGGTCCGCCAGGGAAAGGATCATCGCGGCCTGGAGGCTCGCCAGCACCGGGGCATCCGAACCGGGAATCTGGGCCATGCCAGCGCCGACGGCGGCTGCCGCTGTGGTGGTCGAGTGGATGATGATGTGAGCGTTCATGGTGTCCTCCATGGTTTCGGACACCCCTCTGACGCGCGCACTCTCCCTTTCCTGACAGATCCTCTCAGCTCCGGGGGTTCCCAACAACCGCTCTGCAGCCTACCGAACCACCGACATGCGCCCAATGTTCTCCGGCAACTGAACGACAGGTACAGAGCGAACGCCGGTCAGGCCTCACCGAGGCGAGCGCGAGCAATGGCGGCACGGCGTTTCGCACGAGCCAACAGCAAGGCAACAAGCGGCGGCTCAGCCTGAACCCCCCCGGGCTGGAGAAAGCGCGACACTGAGGGTGCACCAAGAAGACTGTGGCAGAGCTCCTCGTAGCGACGCCAGGCAAGGACGCCATGGCGGCCGTGGGCAAGTTCGTTGCGCAGTTCGCGCCATTGGTTCATCAGGGGGGACAGGCGTTTTTCTTCAAGCACCCGCTTCGGCGGCATCAGCCGCTCCCGAGCAAAGTCGACGAACTCCGGCGCTCGGTGACAGAAGCCCTGCTCCAGCCCCTCCACCCACAGGGCCGCAACCCCGAAGGTCATGGGCAGGCCCTCGGCCAGAATACGCGCCAGTATGGGTCCTTTGCGCTCGTCCAGCGGAAGCGACACCGCCACCCCCAGCCGGCGGCGGGCCCTCCCGGTGATCAGGGCATTTCTCGCGATGGACTCCAACTGCGCGAGCAGTGCGCCGGCCACCATGCCCGCGTCTCCCTGTTCCTTTTGCACAGGCTCCACAGCCGCAATGGTCTGCCATTGGCGCAGGGGGCGGACCCACGCCAGTGCCAGGAGTTCTCGGCCCGAACGCTCGGAGGGGGCTTCGTGAAGCAGGTCGACGCGTTGCGCGAGAGTCCTGGCTCTTTTGCGCCGTCGTCCCGGGTCCGAGACGCTCTTC
>CAZMNK010000256.1:0-222 GCA_964567625.1 uncultured Enterobacterales bacterium
CGAAGCCCGGTGCCTTGACAGCGGCCACGTTCAGCGTGCTGCGCAGCTTGTTCACCACGAGGGTGGCGAGGGCCTCGCCGTCCACGTCCTCGGCCAGAACCAGGAGGGGACGATTGGACTCGGCGATCTTCTCCAGGACCGGCAAGAGGTCCTTCATGTTGGAGATCTTCTTCTCGTGGATCAGGATGAAGGGATCCTCGAGGATGCACTCCATACGGTCGC
>CAZMNK010000256.1:232-5344 GCA_964567625.1 uncultured Enterobacterales bacterium
CGGTGATGACGCCTTCCTTGCCAATCTTGTCCATGGCTTCGGCGAGGATGGACCCGATCTCCTGGTCGTCATTGGCCGAGATGGTTCCGACCTGGGCGATATCCGTGCTGTTTTCGGCCGGCTTGGAGAGCTTTGCAAGGGACTCGACAACGACCTTGACCGCCTCGTCGATGCCGCGCTTCAGGTCCATTGGGTTGGCGCCTGCGGCGACCAGCTTGGAACCGTGACGGTAGATGCCCTGGGCCAGCACTGTGGCTGTGGTGGTGCCATCTCCGGCGACGTCGGAGGTCTTGGAGGCCACCTCCTTGACCATCTGGGCGCCCATGTTCTGGAACTTGTTCTTGAGTTCGATCTCCTTGGCGACGGTGACGCCGTCCTTGGTGGTGATCGGTGCTCCAAAGCTCTTGTCGAGGACGACGTTGCGGCCACGGGGACCGAGGGTGACCTTGACCGCATTGGCCAGGGTGTCGACGCCCATCTTGATCTCATTGCGGGCGTTTTCGCGGAAGTGGATTTCCTTGGCAGCCATGGTGCCAGACTCCTTGTGGAAGGGAAGGGAAAGGAAGGAAAAAGGAAGTGGTGTGCACGCGGCACTGGAACGTCCAGTGCCGGTGACAGGAAGAACTCAGCCTTCGAGGATGGCCAGGATGTCTTCATCTCGAAGGATGATGTGCTCCTCGCCATCGAGCTTGATCTCATCGCCGACATACTTGCCGAAGAGCACCTTGTCTCCCGTTTTCACGGAGGGCTCGCGAAGACCGTTGTCGGTGCGCTTGCCAGGACCCACGGCGACCACGAGGGCCTCCTGGGGCTTTTCCTTGGCGGAGTCGGGAATGAAGAGGCCGCCTGCGCTGCGTGCCTCGGAGGTCACGCGCTTCAGCAGAACGCGGTCGTGCAGGGGACGAAAGGCCATTTCTTGCAACTCCATTCTTGGTGTGCAGGGGATCTGTTCCGGCTGTTCCGGAGAGACACCCCAGGCGGCAGCTTTGTTAGGCACCCGGCCCATCGTCGTCAACCAGAGCGACCGGGAAATTGACTTTCCAGGAGGTTCTTAAACGCACTTGACCCCCCTGTCGGGCCATGAAGGAACCGCCAGGAGGGTCAGTGGTCTCAATTCTGAGATTACTTGTTCAGGGAACACGCAGTGGAGGGATTTCCAGCACGTGTCCATCCGCTGGAGACGGGTCAGGGCAGGGTCGGGTTGGTGTCCCCAGTGGACGAGTGGGGTAGATGCAGATCCCGTGCCATCATCTAAGTAGTTGAAATTATACAGATCGGGGTGGGGCCACTGGTCTGGACCATGACCCCTGTGTCGTGGTTGGGCGCAGCTTTACGAGGCGATGTTGTCATGAGGACTTGCCGCTTCGAGGAGCGGTTCCTATCTACGGGGCGTCATCTCAGTTGGCCTCATCGTGCCAACTCCTGAGGAGGATTTAGTCATGGGCAAGATCATTGGAATCGACCTGGGGACCACGAACTCCGTGGTTGCGATCATGGAGGGCGACAAGCCCACTGTCATCGTGAACGACGAGGGTGCACGCACAACGCCTTCCGTCGTGGCCTTCAACAAGGACGGTGAGCGCCTCGTCGGCGCCTCGGCCAAGCGCCAGGCCATCACCAACCCGACCAATACGATCTTCTCGATCAAGCGTTTCATGGGCGACCGCTTTGATGAATCACAGAAAGAAATCGGACGGGTTCCCTACGCGGTCCATCGTGGGGACACTGGCGACTGCCGGATCGAGATCCAGGGCAAGAAGTACAGCGCTCCCGAGATCTCGGCGATGACGCTCCAGAAGCTCAAGGCCCAGGCCGAGCGGTACCTGGGACAGGAGGTCACCGATGCGGTGATCACGGTTCCTGCCTACTTCAATGATGCCCAGCGCCAGGCCACCAAGGACGCAGGCCTGATCGCTGGCCTCGAGGTCAAGCGGATCATCAACGAGCCCACCGCGGCTGCTCTGGCCTATGGCATCGACAAGAGCGAAGACGAGCTTGTGGCCGTCTACGACTTTGGTGGCGGAACCTTCGACGTCTCCATCCTGGAGGTCGGGGACAACATCGTCGAGGTCAAGTCCACCAATGGTGACACCCACCTGGGTGGCGACGACGTGGACCAGGTGCTCATCGATTGGCTGGTGGCCGAATTCAACAAGGACACCGGGGTCGACCTCTCCAAGGACAAGATGGTCATGCAGCGGCTCAAGGACGCCGCGGAAAAGGCCAAGATCGAGCTCTCCAGCAGCCCTCGGACCAGCATCAACCTGCCGTTCCTGACGGCGGATGCCAGTGGACCCAAGCACCTGGAGAAGGACCTGACCCGGGCCGAGTTCGAGCGCATGATCGATCCGATCATCGAGCAGACCCTCGGCCCCTGCCGGCAGGCCATCAAGGACGCAGGCGTCAACGCCTCCGAGATCAACGAGATCCTGCTGGTCGGCGGTTCCACACGGATTCCCCTGGTCGTCCAGAAGGTCAAGGCCCTCTTCGGCAAGGAGCCCAACGTCACGGTCAACCCGGACGAGGTCGTGTCCCTGGGTGCGGCGATCCAGGGCGGCATCCTGGGTGGCGACGTCACCGACATGCTGCTCCTGGATGTGACCCCGCTCTCCCTGGGCATCGAGACCCTGGGTGGCGTCCACACCGTGCTCATTCAGCGCAACACGACCATTCCCACGAGCAAGTCCGAGATCTTCTCCACGGCGGCCGACAACCAGACCGCAGTGGACATCCAGGTTTCCCAGGGTGAGCGCTCCATTGCTCGGGAGAACAACCTGATCGGACAGTTCCGGTTGGATGGCATTCCTCCCGCGCAGCGAGGCGTTCCGCAGGTCGAGGTCACCTTTGATATCGACGCCAACGGCATCCTCAACGTCAAGGCCAAGGACAAGGCCACCGGGCGGGAGCAGACCATCACCATCACCTCTTCCAGTGGTCTGTCCAAGGAAGAGGTCGAGCGCCTGGTCAACGAGGCCGAGTCTCACGCCGATGAGGACAAGAACAGGCGGGAGATCATCGAGGCCCGGAACAACCTGGACAACCAGGTCGAGAAGCTGCTCAATGAGAACCGGGAGAAGATCCCCGAGGACAAGGCCACGGAGCTGGAGGAGGCCCTGGCCGAGGCCCGAGGCAAGCTCGACAGTGATGATGCCGAGGTGCTCAAGACGGCCTTTGATGGCCTGATGACCAAGGCCCAGGAGATCGGCCAGATGATGTACCAGTCCGAGGACGCCGGCGGTGCAGAACCGGGTGGTGACGCAGCCGACAGCCCGCCGCCGACCGATGGCAAGGACGATGTCATCGATGCGGAATTCGAAGAGGCCTGAGCAGCCACATCTTGAATGTTGAATGAGGGCCGGGCTTCGGTCACAACCAGGCCCGGCTGCTCGCTGCGCGGGATCGAGGAACGATGAGCAAGCGCGACTACTATGAGGTGCTCGGGGTCGCCAAGGACGTCGATGAAAAGGAACTGAAGAAGTCCTTTCGCAAGCTCGCGTTGCAATTCCACCCGGATCGCAACCCTGGAGACGCAGAGGCCGAAGGGAAGTTCAAGGAGATCTCCGAGGCCTACGACGTTCTCTCCGATTCCCAGAAGCGGGCGACCTATGACCGCTTCGGCCATGAAGGCATGCGCAGTGCAGGCTTCAACCCGGGCTTTTCCGGGGCCGAGGACATCTTCAGCCACTTCTCGGACATCTTCTCCGACCTCTTTGGAGGGTCCGGTGGCTTTGGGGGAGGTCGTCGAGGCGGGGGTGGCCCCCAGGTCCGTCGAGGTGCTGACCTGGAGTACGTACTGCGGCTGGACTTCATGGATGCCATTCGCGGCGGAGAGCAGGAGATCGAGTTCCCTCGGCACATTTCCTGTGAACCGTGCAAGGGCTCGGGCGCCAGGGCGGGTACGAGCAGGACCACTTGTGGCACCTGTCGGGGGTCCGGCCAGGTCGTCCAGCAGCAGCTCTTCATCCACATTCGGACGGCCTGTCCAGCCTGTCAGGGACAGGGGCAGGTCGTGGAAGAGCCCTGTCCTGGCTGTGACGGCCGTGGGCGCACCCGGCAGACGGAGAAACTCAGCGTCACGATTCCCCCAGGTGTGGACTCCGGCATGCAGCTACGGCTGTCGAGCAAGGGCGACGAGGGGGACCCGAGAGCTCCGGCAGGGGACCTGTATGTGACCCTCCGCGTGCGGGAACACGAGTTCTTCAAGCGCGATGCCTACGACGTCTACTGCACGGTGCCGGTCAGCTACTCCCAGGCATGCCTGGGCTCCGAGATCGAGGTCCCCACGGTGTATGGATCTGAAAACCTGTCCGTGCCGCGAGGAACGCCTTCGGGGCGGGTCTTTGCCCTGCGTGGATGCGGGATCAAGCACGTCAATGCCTCCCACCGCCAGGGAGACCAGAAGGTCCAGGTGATCGTCGCCGTTCCCACGGAGCTGTCCGCGGAAGAGGAGGATCTGTTGAGGAAGCTCGCCGACCTCCAGGACGCCAAGGTGGCGGATAAGGGTTTCTGGCGGGATCTGGTGGATCGCATCACTCACTGAGGTCCTTCCCCAGCAGGTTTGGAGCAGGCGCATGCAGCAAGCGCAGATGGAAGCCCTGGAGGCCGAAGTAGCGGCCCTCACCCCGTGGCTCACCGCACTTCGAGAGGAAGTGGGCAAGGTCATTGTCGGTCAGCGGTCCCTGGTGGACCGACTGCTCATCGGGCTCCTGGCAAGGGGGCACCTGCTCCTGGAAGGGGTGCCGGGTCTGGCAAAAACCACGGCGGTTCGCACCCTTGCCCAGGCCCTGGGCCTGTCCTTCAGCCGCATCCAGTTCACCCCGGATCTGCTGCCTGCGGACCTGTTGGGAACGCAGATCTACAATCCTCGGGAGGCCACGTTCACGACCCACAAGGGGCCGATCTTTGCCCACCTGGTGCTGGCGGACGAGATCAACCGTGCTCCCGCCAAGGTCCAGTCGGCCCTGCTCGAGGCAATGCAGGAGGGACAGGTCACCCTGGGAGGTGAGACCCACATGCTCCCAGCACCCTTCCAGGTCCTCGCCACCCAGAATCCCATCGAACAGGAGGGCACCTACCCCCTGCCAGAGGCCCAGGTCGATCGCTTCATGCTCA
>CAZMNK010000257.1:0-5318 GCA_964567625.1 uncultured Enterobacterales bacterium
CCAAAGGTGGACATGTTTACTGTGTACTACATGCTACACGTTTTGTCCAGAGATATCGAGAGATCGGTGGTTCTCGGATGGAAGAACTGGAAATGCCAGGACCCGACTCATCCACAGAGCGCCAGGCGGACACTGGAGACGGACGGGGAGGAGAGACCCGCCCGACCCCTCAACCATGACAGGATGAACCCGTGGCCCCTGCCTTCCCGCCAGAGCTGCTCCAGGCCTACCGCGCCACCCGCGTCGACGTGGAGCTGCCCGGTGGTGTCCTTGGCATCCCGGCGGCCGACGAGGCTCCCCTGGCCGACCTGCCTCCCGAGCTCTCCGAAGGCGCCTGGATCATCACCGCGTGGAACCCCGGGTCCCGGGAGTTCGGCCGCCCGGACAACGACGCCCGCAACGCGGCGTTGGCAAGGGAGATCGCGACCCTGGGCGGGCGGTGCTGGCCGGCCTGGGGCCGGGCACGGGACGGTGAGTGGGCAGAGGCGTCCTGGGTCATCGTCGGGCTGAGCCGCGCCGACGCCCTGGTCCTCGGCGCCCGCTTCGGTCAGAACGCGATCTTCTGGTTGGACGAAGACGGCCTCCAGGTCGTGCCCATGCCCTGATCCAGCGGGTTGGATCAGAAAAAAGTGGCATAGGCTCTTGACCCATCGGTGCATCGGTATATACTGATGAATACGTGGTCAGTTGAATTTCCAGCTTGCCGCCACGTAAAACAAGGCGCTAAAGCGGAAAGCCACTCCTCTCGGGGAGTGGCCACCGAAGCAGCGCCTCCACCCCCGGAGGTCCGATGCTCACCAACCCCGTCCCCAGCCGGGTGACGACGTTCACCCCCCAGCCTGTACTGCGGGGACACCGGGCTCAGCCGACTCCCTGTTTGGCAGCCCGATCCGCACCCCTTCGACGGGGCCAGGAGCGGCTTCGGCTCTGAGTGGTCGTGGCTGTCCGCACTCTCCTCCTTTCAAAAACAAACCCACTGTTGCATTCAACAAGGCGCTGAAACCCCATGGCATCAAGAACTCCGAAAACAAAGAGCCCCCCTGTCACAAACACGAAGGAACCGACACCTCAGAAGTCGACGCGCATTTCGCCGAGCACGGAAGAGCGAGATCTCCTGAAAAGCCTGTTCGGGATGGCCCCTCCGCTGGCGCCGGACCCTCCGGGGACGAGATTCGCGCAGCGCGACCTGGGCCCGGGAGGCCTGGGGGTGGGGCCCACGGTCAGCGGTGGCTCCGACTTCATGGATCTGGACCAGGACATCTGGGACTCAATGACCGAGGCAACGGGATCGGAGAGTAAGGAACCAGGTCCAGACATTCCAACCCCTGCGAAGAGCTCGTCCACAGAGCCCCAGACGACCAGTACGTTCGAGGAGCGCCTGGCCATCTTCTGTCAGAAGCTGGGGGTGAAGGTCCCCACCTTGGAGGAGGCCCACGCAGGGACGCTGCAACGTTCGAGGGTAGGGAAACTGGAGAGGGTAGGTCGTTCAGTCGTGATCTTGTCGCCCGAGAAGAAGCCGAACGAAGAGGACCGGGAGGACCGTTCCGTCGTGAACCCGGGACGCCCGCAGCTGGTGACCCCTGAGTACGAGGCCCAGGTGAAGGCGGAGTGGAGGGCGCAGTCCTTGAAAGACCACGGCCCGGAGTGGGTGGAGAAGCACTTCGAGGCCGAGTGGGAGCGGACCAAGGACCTCCTCTTGTGAGGTTCGCGGAGACCGCCGACTACGCCGCACTCGAAAAGGCAAAGACCAGGAACACTCGTTCGTTCAACCACGCTCCGAGGACATCGACGGAGCATCCCCAGAGGAAGACGAAAATGCCAGAATCCAAGCCCAAGACGACATCATCCAACGAGCCCCAGACGACTCCTACGTGGGACGAGCAGTTCGCAGCATTCTGCCGAGTCCTGGGCGTCCCGGTGCCGAGCCTGGAAGAGGCGCGGGAATCGTTGCCGAAGCGCTTCGTCAACAGCGGGGAGATCCGGGCGGGCCAGACGTTGGTGACATTCGTGAACCCGGGACGCTCGCAGCTGGTGACCCCTGAGTACGAGGCCCAGGTGAAGGCGGAGTACCGGGCCGAGCACCCGGAGATGTCGGAAGAACAGCACGAGGCGGAGTGGCAGCGGGTGAAGCACTACCTCCTGTAGTCAAGGAGACCACCGACTACGCCGCATTCGAAAAGGCAAAGACCAGGAACACTCGTTCGTTCAATCACGCTCCGAGGACATCGACGGAGCATCCCCAGAGGAAGACGAAAATGCCAGAATCCAAACCAAAAACGACCCGTACGTGGGACGAGCAGTTCGCAGAATTCTGCCGAGTCCTGGGCGTCCCGGTGCCGAGCCTGGAAGAGGCGCTGGAATCGTTCCCGAAGCACTTCGTCAACAGCGGGGAGAACCGGGCCGGCCGTACCATCGTGACATTCGTGAACCCCGGCCAGGAGACGTCCGAGGAAGAGTAGGCCTGGAAGCCCGGTGGTGGGCGAGGCCAGTGGTCCTCCCGGCTCACCCCGTGGCCTTTCGGGCGACGAAAACCCACGGAAGGGTACCCGCGTTTCAACTGCCCGGCAGGTTGGTCAGGAAGGTCCAGATCATAAAGGTCGCCAGGAGAAACAGGAAAAGGAAGACTCCTGTGCCCAGGTACGCGTCCTCCTTTGGACCCCTCTTGTCGTGTCCCCACTCAGAGAGGGCGATCCAGACGACCACGACGGCGATGGTGAAGTAGAGGAAGGTCATCCGGGCTTGCTTTCTTGCGTTCCCTTTGACGCGGACTCATCGGTGTGTACATCGATCAAACACCCGACAGGGCGTCTCCTTCCAGAAACCACGGTAAGACGATGTTCTTTCCCTCCTTTGCGGGCATTCCCGGCATTGCCTGGCTGTTCATCGCCTGGATCATCGTGACCGCCTGGTTTGAATGGCATGTTCCACCCGAGGAGAGGTTCTCGGAATCACCGCTTCTCGGCGGGATCGTGGTCGTTACATTCCACTGGATCTTCGGCCTGTTCTGGACGATCAGTCAGATTCCGCCGTAGTAGTTGGGGAGCTGGGGTCCGGCTTGGGCCACTTCCCGGTCAGCGGCCCTCGGACAGCACGATGTTGATCCGGCCGTAGGTGTTGTATTCCGGGGACCCGATGACGATGTCGTCCAGGCCGTCACCGTTCACGTCCGCGGTGGCAATGGAAGAGCCGGCGTAATCATCGGTGCTGTAGCCGATGACGAAGCCGTAGTCGTAGTCACGGTCCATGCCATCACCCCCCAGGTCCGTGGTCCCGCTGAGATCGGCAAGGGTGTCGGCGAAGAAGAGAAAGGACTTGCCGGAGTTGGTGTTCCAGTCGTCGTCGTAGGGGGCTCCGAAGAGCACGTCGTCCAGCCTGTCCCCATCGACATCGCCGGTTGCGATCGTGGCACAGGCAAAGTCGCCGCCGCTCTCGCCGGTGAACACCAGGTCGGCGTCCGCAAGGCTCAGGGTGCCACCGGCGGCCACGGTCGCCCCGTAGAACAGGTAGCACTTGCCCGCATTGCTTCCGTTCTCGTCGTTTTCGGGGGCGCCGATGAGCACCTCTCCAAGGTCGTCGCCGTCGATATCGCCGGCGATGGCCAGCGCCAGGCTGGAGAGGTCGTCGTCGCTCTCTCCCTCGAAGGCCGCGTGGGAATCGGCCAGCGAGATGATCGAGCCGGTCTCCGGCAGGTCGGCGGCGAGCACGAGGTAGGTCTTGCCCGCCTCGCTCGCCCCGTCGTCGTTGCCATAGGCCCCGATGAGCAGATCGTTGAAGCCGTCGTCATCGACATCGCCGCTGGCGAGGGTGTAGCCCGCGTAGTCAAAGCGGTTCTCGCCGACGAACTGGTAGTCTGCATCGGCGAGATTGATGTCGGCGTCTGTGCCCAGACTCGCCCCCAGGATGATGTAGACCTTGCCGGAGTTGGTGTCCGTGTCGTCGTCATTGGGGGCGCTGATCGCGAAATCGTCCAGCTCGTCTCCGTCGATATCGCCGAGTCCGACCATGGCCCAGCCGATGTAGTCGTACGTGCTCTCGGGCAGGAAGTGGTAGTCGCTGTCCGCCAGGTCGGCGATATCATCCAGGGTGCCGCCATTTCGGGCCAGGCTCGCGCCGAGGACCAGGTAGACCTGGCCGCCGGCCAACTTCCCCTCGCCGTTGAAGGGCGAACCGATGAGGAGGTCGTCCAGCCCATCCCCGTCGACATCGCCCGCCGAGGTGACCGTATCCCCCGCATAGTCGTAGTCGGCCTCTCCGTAGAAGCTCTGCACATCGATGAGATTCAGTTCCCCCCCGAGGAGTTCGTCTCCGAAGACGAGGTAGGCCTTGCCGGCCCAGGTGCCGTTGTAGTCGCTAAAAGCTGTTCCGATCAACAGGTCCTCCAGCCCGTCGCCATCCACGTCGCCCGCCGAGGACACCTCGTAGCCGGCCACGTCACCGCTCCCCTCGCCGGTCAGGTAGTGGTCCGCTCCGTAGAGGTCGATGTCCCAGCCTCCGTTCCCCAGGTCGGCGCCGAGGACAAGGTGGACCGAGCCGGCATCGGTCGTGTGGGAATCGTCTAAGATGGCGCCCAACAGCAGGTCGTCCAGTCCATCGTCGTCCACATCCCCCGCCGAGGAAACGAAGCTCGAATTGCCGTTGGCCGAGTTGGCGCTGGCAGCCCCACAGGCGAAGCCGAAGTCTGCATCGTTGAGGCTGATCTCCGCCCCCGACTCGGGAAGGCTGGCTCCCATGATCAGGTAGCCCATGCTCGCGTCGCCGGCGTAGCTGTCATTGTTGGGTGCGCCGATGAGGAAGTCTCCCAGGCCGTCGCCATCCACGTCACCCGCTGGGGCTCCCGCCCAGCCCGAGTAGTCGTATGCAGCGATACCCGTGAACACGTAGTCTGCGACCGTTTCGAGATCGCTGGTCCCCAGGGTGAGTTTGCTCCCGAGCAACAGGTAGGTATTGCCCGCGTCCGTAGCCGTGGTGTCCCCATAGGGTGCACCAACGAGGATGTCGTCCATCCCGTCGCCATCCACATCGCCGGCAGAGGCCACCATCCTGCCAGCATGATCATTCGCAGCAGACCCCGTGAGGATGTAGTCGGCATCGCTCACCTTGATGTCATCGGTGAGCCCGAAGAACGTGTTGTACCAGATGGTCCCCGACGAGATGATGTAAACAGCGCCGGCGGCGGAGCCCCCGGTGTCGTGTCCATAAGCACCCATGATGATGTCGGGCAGGCCATCTCCATCGACATCTCCGGCGGATGCGACGGAATAGCCCAGGTAATCGTTTTTTGCGAAACCCCGGAACTTGAAGTCGTAGCCCGAGTCGAG
>CAZMNK010000258.1:0-5304 GCA_964567625.1 uncultured Enterobacterales bacterium
TGCCTCCGGTGGATTCCAGGCTCGGGAGTTGAGTCCGTTCATTGAGCCCGGAGTCGGAACGGGCTGGGCCACGACGATTCAGCGCAGAGTGTTGCTCTCGGTCTGTTCAAAGGGGTCGCAGGTGCTGCCGGAGATCCAGGGGCTCACGGCTTCCACGTGTTCCGGGCAGTCCCCCAGGGTCTCATCCATCAGAGTCATGAGCCCGGTCAGATCCCCGCTGGTGACCACCGCTTCCACTTCGCTCACGGTATGGGTGGCTGGATACATCACGGCGGCAAACACGCACATCTCGCCCTGGGATGTGCCGTCTCCGAGCAATGTGCGGTCCGTGTCGTTGTCATAGTGGCAGGCGTAGTGGATGCCCTCACCGGCCGAGAGTTCAAAGGTCTCGGGTGCGAAGTGCAAGATGGGCGGTGTCTCCCACCACTTGTTCACAAAGAACGGTTCGCTGGCCACGGACTCGTCGGTGTAGGTCGAGAGTGTTGCGCATTCTCCCCACTCGTGGGTGTGGGTGCTGACCAGTGCCACGCTCACGTCGCGGTCCACCACGCAGGTTCGAGAGACGACCTGGCGGGTGCCGGCGGCGAACTCGATCTCTGGGATCGCGTCGAAGACCAGCGAGGCCACCTGTTCGATCTCGTCGGCAGGGAGCGTCTCGACGTTGAGTGCGGCATTGATGCGGACGGGAGTGTCGGTTGGGTTCACATAGTGGTGGTTGAAGATGTAGAGCGCTGGCACCAGGAGAGGCGCAGCGACGCCCCGGGGCAAGGTGATCTGCTGGTTGTCCCGCTGGCTTGGGAAGACCGGAAAGGCGGTCTCCATGATCTCCAGGTCGGCACAGTCGTACTGCCCGACGGGGAGTCCAAGTGCGTCTTCGCTCGCGCCCTCTCCCAGGAAGGGGTCGAGGAAGCTGAACTGACCGATGAAGACGTTCATGTGGTGACTGTTCGCGCTGATCAACGTCTCCAGGGTGTCGGTCCAGAGCAGGGTCTCGTCGCCCTGGGGTTCCATGCGCACGACGGTGCAGATCTCCTCTTCGGAGTACGCCCCCACCACCTATGGCGGGGTCACGATCTGGTACCCGGAAGCCGGAAGAGCCAGGTTGACTGTCAAGTCGAGGATGGCGTCTTCGGCGGGGACAGCGCAGGACAAGAGAGGAAGAATCCACATGTTCCTATCCTAAAAGCGAGTTGTGCTCGTATTCTACTCGCATGTCACATCCTCTTCCTCTCCCTGTCACGTCGCTCCTGAAGGTCCCCCGCCAGATTCGGGCTGTCGAGATGGTGCACGCGCTCCTGGATGCGTCGATCGTGGTTCTGGAGAGAGAAGGCATGCTGGGGTTCTCCACGAACCGGGTGGCCCAGGTCGCAGGGGCCAGCGTGGGCTCGCTCTACCAGTACTTCGCCAACAAGGAGGCGCTGATCTCCGGGATCGTGGAGCGGGGGGTGTTGGCCGCGGAGGACCAGATCCGCGACTTGATGAATGTCCCCATGGAACCTTCGGACCTGGTCCGCCTCCTGCTGCACAGCCTGGTCGAGACCCTGGCCCCTTTTGCTTCCTTGATCGGAGAATTGTTGGCGTCAGCGCCGATGCTCAGCCGCGGGGGCATCATGTCCATCCTGGAGCCAAGGCTGCTCGATGCCACCCGGGACTACCTGTTGGCCTCTAGCGACCGGATTCGAGCGACCGGTGGGCCGGCCACCCTCTACGTGATCGTCAGCAGCACGGCGTTCACGGTGCTCAAGTGGCTCGCGGAGCAGCCCCGCCACGTGCCGGAAGAGGCCCTGGTCGACGGGCTGGTGCGTCAGATACTGTGTCACGTCGAGGCGATCTGACGCCCACGACGGGCGCCCGGAAAGTCCTCGAGTGGTCCCTGTGCGGCGTGCTGGAGGCCCTCGAGGACCCTGGCTCGGCGTGAGGCCGAGAGAGGTGGGGTTGCCCTGGTCAACAGGCTTCAATCGTCCTGTGCTTCGTCAGGGAGGGCAGGTCACAGCCCCTACAGTGCGCAGCGCCGAGCCCAGGCTGTCATAGGGGAGGACGTCGGCCTCGTAGGGCTGACCGAGTTTGCTCTCCAGGACCCTGAGTACGTCGAACTCGAAGAAGTCCTGGTCCGTGTGCTCTTCGGAGTAGGACCCTCCCAGGGTGGACGGATCGAGCTCGGGAAAGGCGACCTCGATCATCCGCGGATCCCCATCACAGGGATCGCTGAGCTTCTCGCAGCCCGAGTCCGCCACCAACAGCCCGGCCCCGTTGGGGAGCGGTGAGACGGATCGGACGAAGCCAAAGGTCTCCAGCGTCCCCGGCAGACGACCATCGCCCAGGTAGACCGGAGGCGCCGCACCTTCGAAGCTGGCGATGCCAACCGTGCCCCGCTGCAGGTTGTCCTCACCCGAATCCCCCATGCTGTGGCCCCAGACCAGGAGCGGGCCCTCTGGTCCCTCCAGGACCCTCCCGTGATGGGCGGCCTTGAGGTAGCCCTCCGCCGGAAACCGCCAGACCCGGGTGACTGCATCCAGGTCGGTGATGTCCCAGAGCATCAGGCTCCCTTTCTGGGTCATGGTCCCGGTGCTCGACTCATCACCCCGGCAGGTCATCAGGGCGTAGACCGCCTCCCCGTCGGGCCACACCTCGACATTGCTGACTCCCAGGCAGCGCTCCCAGGAGTCCAGGGAGACCGTGGTGGCATCCAGCACGATGCGGACGACGCCTCGGACTGGGGAACTCTCGGTGTCGACCTCCAACATGAGAATCCGGTCATGGGCTGTGTCCGCGACCAGCCAGGTGCCATCCGGGGCCTGGGCGAATCCATGCGGGTTCGACATCCAGCACCTGGCGTCCTCGGAACCCTCGGCGCAGAGCCCGTCGTAGATGCCGTCCAGGTAGGTGTGGAAGTCCAGTTCCGTGAGGTCCCAGGCCACCGAGCCCGGTGCACCCAGTTCGAGGGTCAGGAGTCCGCCGACGGTGTCCAGGCCGGCTTCGAGCGGACGGACGTAGGCGTAGGTCATGAGGTCGGTGTCGTCGACCACCGTGTGTTGGAACCCGAGCATGCGGCAGGGGCCGTTGGTGCACTGTTCGGGGAAGTAGGACGACAGGCACTGCTGGCCCCAGACCTCTCCGGTCTCGCGCACGAGCCACAGCGCCGGGCCATTTGTATCGCTCACCATGGAGACCAGGTCACCTGAGATAGCGGGTTCCGTGTCGGTGTCGGTGTCGGTGTCGGTGTCGGTGTCCGTGTCGGTGTCCGTGTCCGTGTCTGTGTCCGTGTCCGTGTCCGTGTCGATGTCCGTGTCCGAGGTCCCCGTCACAGAGGAGGTGTCCACCACCTCCCCGCTGCAAGCCAACAAGAAGAAGAAGGCGCTGTTCACAGCGACCCCAATGCGGCCCGGATGGCTTTGCGGACCTTGTCGGGGTGGTTCTCTCGGCTCAGACAGCGAATGATGCCGTCGCCATCGACCACCCCGTGCAGCGGGCAGCTCGAAGCGTCGGCTGGGAGGCCGGAGTCACTCTCGTAGTCGGTCCCTTCGATGTCCATCAGGACCGGGCGCGTGACGCCGGCCTCATCGATCCAGGCACAGGTCTGCTCAAAGGCATTCTCGACGTCGACCAGCCACACGTCCAACGGCTCTCCAGCAAAAGGCTCAGCGGTACTCTCAGCATAGGAAAATCAAAGCCCTTTCGCCAGTGAGCATCAATAGGTGCTCAAATACAATTCAAGGTCATCTGTGCATGCCAGATAGGTAGACCAACTCTTCCCTGCCCGTAGACGTCCTCTCCCCAACACTCGATAGCCGGGCACTCTCCACGGAACACGGATTGGACTTGGAACTGGAGGTTGAACTGCGTATTTGCACCACAGCACTGTTGACCCTCACTGGTTGTAGTCAGGGGCCATTGCAGCCACCGCAACCCGCTTTACCTCTCCAGGAGTCCGATTCGACTGAGCACCTCAACCAGCCGGCTCGGCGAAGGCGGCATCGCCGCCACCGAAGTCGTGGTTCGGGATGGAGTTTGAACTCAACGTAGAACTCCCGTCCGCGAGGGTGATCTCCACCGAACCCTCGAAGTCGACGCCCTGACTCTCGTCGTGGACATCACTGAAGAAGCTACCCACGTAGTCCTCGCAGTTGGCGCTTCGATTGGTGAGGATGGCGTCGGTGATGTCGGGAGACTCGTCTCCACTGCCGCAACCCACAGCGAGTCCCGTCTCCTTCGACCGCCTGTCTATTTCATGCGCCCTGCCCTTTCGGCTGCCTTGTTGTCCGAAAGGGAGAATGGAGCGAACCTTCCATTGCTGTCTTGGTTTATTCGGTCTTGAATTGGAACCTCGCCTTGGTCGGGCTGACACGTCATGTGCCGCTGCCTTCCATACACTCCAGGCCCTGCTGGGTTTTTCGCCGGGACCGCAAGGGGCGTCGTGTTCATCTGTTGCGGTAGGTGCGGAGCAATAGGAGAATCAAAGCCCTTTCGCCGGGCATACCAGGTCTCTCTCCCCCTCACTCCGAGGGGTTCTTCACCCAGCCAGAGTATGGCTGTTCTCTGAAGCTGCTCACGTTGTGCATGACCGCTTGTACTCTTCGAGCACTTCACTGAAAATCTGGATGTCCGACTCAAACGTCTCTGGCAACAGCGGTCCGAAAGAAAAGCGGAAGAATCGTGAATAGGGTGTTTGGTAGCCGGGGTCTTTGGAATGAGGACGGGCCATGTCGCACTCAGAAGCACACAGGATTGCGGCACCGCGCTTGAAGAGCCGCCGGTTGAGTTCGGCGCTCGTCAGCCCCTCCGGGAGTTCGAGCCAATGGTAGAAACCACCGGTGCCCGTGTACACGCCGAGCCCCATGTCCTCGAAGGCCTTTCCGTAACGCTCCCGCTGCCAGCTGTAGTGCTGCGCCACCGCCTTGCGGGCCTGCTTGACGCGGCCAGGCTCGAGAAGCTTGACGGCGTAGAGTTGTGCCGGGTGGCTCACCCCACCCATGCCGAAGCTGGAGTAGTTGGCCATCGTCTCGACGTTCTTCTTGCTGGCGACGATCCATCCGACGCGGATGCCCGGGGACTGCAGGCCCTTGGTGCAGGCGCCTGCTATGAACACGTTGCTGTTGTCGAGGTCCTCCACGTACTGGATCCCGCTCACCGAAGGCGAATGGAACATCTCGTAGGCTTCATCCAGCAGGATGCCGTTCTTGGGCTGCTCGGCGAGCTGGAGCAGCTCCCTGAGCTCCTCCCCTGAGCGCGTCTGGCCCGAGGGGTTCTGAGGATTGGAGATGACGGGCATCAGGTGCGTCTTGGCGTTGAGGCCCGCGCGGTCGA
>CAZMNK010000259.1:0-5234 GCA_964567625.1 uncultured Enterobacterales bacterium
CGAGCAGCCAGTGGCTGGGCGGGACTTCTGTGATGCGGTCGGTCCCGGCCAGGATGTCGGACCAGAAACCGGTGGCGTTCACCGTGCCTGGAAAGAGGGCCGATACGCCGACGACTGCAAGGGGTTCACGATTGTTCATTTCAGGGACCTCAGGCGAGGGGTCTGGGTCGGAAGTCAAAGGCAGCACCGGGCATGGGAATGCCGGAGGTGCGGAGTTGCTGGGCGCGGGTGAGAACTGCCGCGCCTTCCATCAGGTTCAGGGCGATCTGGACCGCACTGCGGGCTTCGGTGGGCTCCAGGTAACTGCCCTGGACCCATCGGTTGAAGGCGCCCATCGCGGGTCCACACCAGATCTGGTAGTCCGCCCGACGGTCGGATTCGCCCTGGATGGCCCAGCGGCTGGCCTGGCCCAGGTAGGCCCGGAACAGGAGAGCCATCTTGTGATGGGGGTCTGATTCGGCCTTGATGGCCTGGGCGGGCTCGCGCTTCTCCCACCAGGAGCGGGTGTCGTCCCAGGCCTCGGCCAGGCTCTTGCGAAAGATGTCCTTTTCCAGCCAGGTCACGTCGTCCGAGGAGAGTTCTTCCACGCTCCCGTGGCTTCGGTAGAGCTCGTAGAGCCGCTTGCCACGGACGGCAAACATCGTGCCGCGCTGGAGGACCTGGACCTCGACGCCGAGCTCGAACATGTCGGCGGCGGGCGCCATGATCATGTCGGCCACATCCGCTCCGGCAAGCATCTGTCGCCCCAGGTTGTGGAGGCCGGATTCGATGGCGCCCTGGTTGACCGAGCCGGTAAGAACGAATGCCGCGCCCAGCCCAAAAGCGGCGGCCACGCCAGCAGGGGTTCCCAGTCCGCCCGCAGCCCCCAGGCGGAGGGGCTCCGTGTAGCCCTGTTCCGCGACCACCTGGTCTCGAAGGGCCACCAGGGTGGGGAAGAGCGCCGTCAGTGGCCTGTTGTCGGTGTGACCTCCGCTGTCGGACTCCACGATGAAGTCCTCGGCGACCGGAATGGTGGCGGCGATGGAGGCCTCTTCTTCGGTCAGCAGGCCCTCGGCCACCAGGCCGCTCAAGATGGCGGCGGGGGCGGGCTCCATGAAGCGCCTGGCCACTTCGGGGCGGGAGACCTTGGCAAAGACCCGGTGACGGCGCAGGACGCGACCGGTGGGGTCCCGGCGCAGTCCGCTGGCAGCCACCCGCACCACGTGGGGTGTGAGGGCCATGTAGGCCGAGGCGGAGACCCGACGCACGCCCCGTCGGATGTAGAGGTCCGCCGTGGCGGCTTCCAGGGCTGGCTCGGTGGGGGCGTGAATGAGGTTGCTGCCCCAGGGCGCGTCGGGGCCCAGGGCTTCCATCAAGGCGTCGATGGACTTGGTGATGCGTTCCAGGCCCAGCCCGGCAGCGCCGAAGAAGCTCACAAATCCCGCCCGGGACATGGCGGTGACGAGTTCGACCGAGGCGATGCCATTGGCCATGGCACCCGCCACGTACGGAAAGCGGGAACCGTGGACCTCGCAGAAGGACCGGTCGCCCAGCCACTCCGGGTAGAGGGGGGGCAAAGTGGCCACCAGGGGCCAGGAGGCGACACCGTTCTGATTGGTCGCGAACTGCCCACCCGTGCCCACTCCCCGACGCCCGGTGTGGGGGTCCTGGACCACGTGCATTGGTTCGCGAATGCGCTGGGCTGCCGCGACTAGTCCATCGCCATCAAAAGCAGGCGCGGTTGCGCCCATCGTCCACAGGCTCTGGTACGAAGTGCCATTCATTGGGACACCAGCCATAGGGAGCCCGCCAGCTAACGGGCCGGACCCCACAGATCCTTGATTTCGGGGGTATTTTGGCAACATTCGGGCTTCATCGACGAGTGTCAATGAATCTTTTTCAGCCTTTCAGCGGAGGTTCGATGGGGATTCCGGGGGACCCCAGGCAGAACGAAAACCGGCGATGGTCTGCGCCAGCCCCTCTTCTCCGGACACGGGGCAGTGGAACCCGAAATCCTGCTCTGCTGCCGTGCAGCGGTACCAGTGAGTGGTGCCCAGGCCGAAGGCGGCGAACCGGGTCATCGGCGGCTCTCCTCGAAGCCTGAAGATTCGCCAGACCCACTCCAAGAGGCCCCCCACACCGAGGGCGAGTCCCAGGCTGACCTGCCCCTTGACCGGGTGCATGTCGAGCCCGCCCAGGAACCGATCGATCCAGTCCCAGAGAACCACCGGCTCCGGGTCATTCACAAAATAGGACTTGCCCGCATTGGGGGAGCCGGGAGCCAGGGCATCTGCGGCCTGCAAGTGGGCGGCTGCAGCGTTCTCTCGAAAGGTCAGGCTCACCGTGTTCCGGCCGTCTCCCACCCGCTTCAGTCGGCCGGCCTGGTGGCGCTGAAGGATGCGGGGAAGCATGTGGGGCTCCTCGGGTCCGTAGATGAGGTGGGGTCGGAGGGAGGTCGTTGCCAGCTCGGGGCTGTTCGCCGCCATGACGACCTGTTCTGCGAGGGCTTTGGACTCGGGGTAGGGGCCACCGAATTCATCGGGGTAGGGGCAGTCCGCCTCTGTGGCCCCGTCGGCGGGCTCGGGACCAAAGGTCACGCTGGGGGAGGAGGTGTAGACAAGTCGCTGGACGCCGGCCGCGCGACAGGCGTCGACCAGGTTCTCCGTGCCCCGGACATTCACGTCCAGGAAGTCCTGTCGGTCGCCCCAGGGGCCCACCATCGAGGCGACGTGGAACACGACGTCATGGCCGGCAACCACGTTCGCCAGCCCTTCGGACCGGGTCAGGTCCCACTGCACGCTGGTGGCACCCAGGGCCTCGACCTGGGGATGGCGTCGCCTGGAGAGCACCGTGACCTGGTCCCCTCGGGCTCGGAGTTGTGCCACGATGCCGCGCCCCAGAAACCCGCCACCACCGGTGACCAGGGCCTTCACCGGGTGGCCGCCCAGTCGGCGAGTTCGCCTCGGTGGATCTTGGCGTTGTGCCGTACGTCGACCGGAAAGGCCGGGTGGAAGAGCACCCTCTGGATGGGGGCCGTCAACGGGTTCTCGGTGCCCAGGGCGAGGAGCTGCCGGGTCAAGGCCTCGCTGTCCTGCCCCTGGCCTGGCTCCCGCTCGATGACGATGACGGGCTCGCCGTCGACGGCGACCAGTGCCGACCTGTAGACGTCCGGGTGCTCGTTGAAGACCGCTTCACAGCAGGTCGTGAACATCGTGCTGCCCGACCGGGTCTGCACCCGGTGAGACTTGCGGCCACACATCCAGAGCCGGCCCTGCTCGTCGATCCGCCCCAGGTCGCCCATCCGGTGACGGATCCGGTTGCCGTCCTTGATCTTGGCCAGGGCGGTGTGTTCCGGGGCTCCCTTGTACTCGTGGGTGACCACGTCCCCCAGGACCACGATCTCGCCCACTTCTCCCTGGGGCAGGCACAGGTCCTCGGACCAGGTGGCGATCGGCTCGTCGTGGATTGCGACGATGCGCACGGTCATTTCCGGAGCCGGTCGACCCACGCAGATGCCCGCACCCTGGGCCGTCTCGTGGCAGGTGTCCTCGAGCACCTCGTCGGTCCCGATGGAGGCCACGGGCAAGGCCTCCGTGGCGCCGTAGGGGGTGTGGATCTGTGCTCCGGGGGGGAGGATCTGCCGAAAGGCCTGGTGCATCCAGACCGGAATCGGTGCCCCGAACATCAGCACTCGTCGCATCGAGCCGAGCTGGATGGCCCGCTCGGTGCAGTAGGGGGCGACGTTCTTCCAGATCGCGGGACTGCCTGACCCGAAGGTACAGCCCTGGCTCTGGATCGCCTCCACCAGCCTGGCCGGGTCGGCCAGGGCGGGCTTGGTGGGGTCCATGTCCGGAATCACCACCGTGAGTCCGAGGGCCATCGAGAACAGCCCGAACAGGGGAAAACAGGCCAGGTCGACCTCGCCGGGCTGGAGGTCGTAGAGCGCTCCGATGGCGCGTGTCTGGGCGTCGAAGATGCCGTGGGTGTAGGTCACCCCCTTGGCCGGACCGGTGCTGCCGGAGGTGAAGAGGATGGCGGCCTCCTCGTCCCGGCGGGTTCGGGCCGCCAGGTAGGGCTCGTCGCCGGGAACACGCAGGCCCTCCAGGGTGGCATCGGCCCACCAGCCGGTTGTTTTTCCGACCGTGATGCCGATCTCGACGCTCTTCAGCGCCTTGCCCAGCAGGGGCTTCAGCAGGTGCACGGCCCCCTCGGCCAACAGCACCCGTGGGGCCATGCGCTCGATGCAGGACAGGAAGGGCTTGCGTCCCATTCCGGGATCGATGAGGACCGGGACGGCGCCGACCTTGAACAGGGCGAAGACCAGGGGAATGAACTCCAGGCAGGGCTTCACCAGCAGGCTGACCCGGTCTCCGCGACAGACCCCCACCTGTTCGAGACCCCGGGCGTACTCGTCGCAGAGGGTGTTGAGCTGTCGAAAGGTCAGGTGGGTCCAGGCGGTGTTTCCGCGACTGTCTCTTCCCTGGGGAAACACCACGGCCTTCTGGAAGGGTCGCTCTTCGACTCGCTGCTCCAGCCAGGAGGCGATGTTGAAGCTGCGGTCTTCCGCGTCGGCCTGTCGGACGATCACGCGATGCCCTCCAGAAAGGTCTCCAGTGCCCCCACCACTCGCTGGGGCGCGTCTTCCATCACGTAGTGCCCGACGTCCTGCCAGGACTGGACCGATGCCATCGGGAAGCGACGCTCCCACTCCTCGCGAAAGGTTGGCGTGAAGCAGAAGTCGTCCTCGCCCCACAGGATCATCATCGGCCGGTCCGTCAGTCCGGACAGTCCCCGCTCAATGTCCACCAGGGTGTCGTAGCTGGGGTGCCTGGGATCCAGGGGAATGTCCTCCACGAATCGAAGGGTCGCGATGCGGTTGGCCCAGGAGTCATAGGGGTGGAGCAGGCCGTCCTTGACGTCCTGGGGCAGCTTGTGGGCCACCGCCTTCCAGGTTGCAGCCCAGGCGAATCCGTTCAGGCCGCGAACCGCCAGGGACCCCAGGACCGGGATGCGACAGGAGGCGATGGAAGGCGGGATCTCGTGGCTGCGAAACGCCGCGGTGTTGGTGACGACCATGCCCTTGATGCGCGAAGGCTGTCGGGTGGCCAGTCCCATGCCGATGGCGCCTCCCCAGTCATGAACGACCAGCACGATGTCGCGGAGGTCCAGGTGTTCCACCAGTCGCTCCAGGTTTTCCACGTGGTCCTGGAGTCGGTAGGACCAGTCCTGGGGCTTGTCGGACAGGCCGCAGCCGA
>CAZMNK010000260.1:0-5207 GCA_964567625.1 uncultured Enterobacterales bacterium
GCGGTTTTTAGCGGATGAGAATCACCGAGTACGGCGTTCGCGCGCCAGGAAGAGCTCTTATTAGGCTCGGAGTTGGGTTAATGTTTCCTATCCTTCATCGGCCATACGCTCTGGGAGATGCTGGAATGGGCGGATACCTATGCCAAAGAGGCCGGGCCGCGAGAGCATGTAGAGCCTTTGGAGGGAGAATGAGGGTATTTCGAGAAATCGTTCTGCTGGTGCTCGTGGCCTGTTCGGGCTCATCCACTGACACCAGCGAGGATTCGGACACGCAAGACAGCGGAGATCCCGCTGGAGTGGACTGTCCCGAGGAAGGAAACGGTCGCCTGCAACTCGACCCGCTGTGTGTGGACGGGGCCTGTGGGGGGAGCGATCTGGTGGACGTGGTGGCATTCCTGGGTGAGCCGGACTCCTGCGTTCCAAGGGATGAGGGGGGGGACGAGAACTCCTGGCATATCTGCAGCTGGGCCTCGGGCATCTCGATGGAATTTCTACCTGATGAAGGAGACCTCTATTCCAAGTACATGGAGTTCTACGACCAGGAGATCATCATGGAGCCCCCATGGGATGGGTCGACCGCCGAGGGAACGATCATCATGGACGCGGATGTAGGCTTCGCCGAGGTATCGATTCCCGCCGGGCTGGGCCTGGGAGCCTCTCGGGGATGCTTCGAGGGGGCGCTTGGCGAGGGCCGGGCCCGGGATGATGGCGGCACCTGGTGGGAGACCGGCTATGGCGAGGCGATCATCCAGGGAGTCGGCGCCTGGTTCGAGGAAGGGGTCGCCACTCGGATGGTCTTGGACTGGAACTACTACGAGTAGCCTGACGTGCTAGTTCCTGCGGCGGCGCCAGGCCAAGAAACCCAGAGCCAGCCATCCCGGACTCGGGCCAGAACCCGGTCGGGTCGTGCAGCCGCAGGAGCAGCTGCTGGGAGGGCGTCCGTTCTCGCTGCCGCCCAGATGCGCCGTGTATCAAGGGTACAACCTTCATGCGGGCGTGGGGATCGCGGCGAGAGACCGGTCCGGTTTGGAGCAAAGCCCCGCGCACGGGGTCGGTGACTGTGGTGCAGCGATTCGGTGGTTCCCTGAACCTGAACGTGCTGCTCGGATCCGCCTGGTGCTCGCCCTGGCCGCTGTGCAGCTTGAAGGTGTGGCCCGGCGGCACGATGACCCCCGGCAGGGTCCACGAGCTGCCCGACGCGTCGGCGATCTTGTAGCCGTCCAGGTTCACCGGTCGGCCGGTGACGTTGCAGACGCGCAGGTACTCCCCGTTGACGTTCTCCCGGTCGTCGCCGGCCGCGTTGGCGTGGAACGACGTGATGTGGAGAGCGCCCTGGTAGCGGTCGGTGCTCCAGATGCCCCGGTTGGCCTTGCGGGCCTTCTCCTGGGCGGCGAGCAGTGCGTCCACGTCGACGGTTGTCTCGACCGGCGGGATGAGGAAGAGGTGGCCCAGGCCCTGCTCCAGCAGGTGCTCGGCGAGCCAGCGGCCCTCGACCTGGGGGGCGGCGAGCAGTCGGCCGTAGCCGTCGCGCAGGACGGCGCCATAGGTCAGGCTGATGGGCTTGTCGCCCAGGAAGGCCTCGGCGGCGTCCCGGGCCTCGATGCCGTAGGGCTCGGCCGGGCGCAGCTCAGGGGTGTTGACCCACTGGAGGCGGACCTTGTCCCCGGTGTCCAGCGTGAAGGTGTCGCCGTCGTAGACGCTGACGACCGAGGCGGTGGTCGGAGGGCCGGCCAGGGCGGCTCCGACGAGGGCGAGCAGGGGGAGCAGCAGGCGCATGGAGCCTCCAGGGGGGCGGGCCGGTCAGCGCGGCTCAGAACCCGTGGGGCGATCTATCCGGTCCGCCTGCCAGAGGTGGTAGACCACGTCGGGCCGCAGGCGTGCCGCCAGGCGTGCCGGTCCGCGGGCCAGCTCGTCTTCGCCGCGGACCAGGTGCACGACCGCGAGGGTGTCCTGGAAGTCCGCCCGGTGGGGCTCGGCAGTGACGGCGGCCGTCACCAGCGCCAGGGCCTCCTCGAGATTGGAGCCACCCATGGCCTGGTACCAGGCCACGCAGTTGTCGGCGCTGGGGCCCTCGAGCTCCGCGCAGTCACGCTCCAGGCCCTGGTTCATGAGCGCCTCGGCCTGGTCCTGGTCGCCCAGCAAGGCGTAGCCGGCGGCGGCGAAGTCCAGGGGCCGCAGGTCCGGGTGGAGCCGCTCCAGCGCCCGCTCCAGATCGACCCGGTAGGTCTCCAGGGCCAGGTCGTCCCCCAGCTCGCTCGCGGCCAGGCCGTAGAACCAGAACGTGTCGCCCTCAGAGGGGTAGAGCCGGATCCGGGTCCGCAGCAGACTCACGGCGGCCACCGGGTCTCCCTCGGCCAGCGCCAGCCGGGCCCTGCGCAGCAGCTCGGCGTCCGGGTTGCCCTGGATGCCCGTGGCCGTGGAGAGCGCGGTCCGTGCCCCGGCCAGATCGCCGCCTGCGAGCAGGGCGTCGGCCAGGGACAGCCAGGCCGAAGGTGCGTTTGCGTCGGCCTGGACCGCGGCGTCTGCGAGGGCCCGGGCGCCGGTCTGGGAGCCCTGGAGCAGCTCCAGGTTCACCGCCGCCACGATCTCCTGCTGGTCCACCAGCGCCTCGACCCCCAGGGCACCGACCTGGGCCCGGTAGGTGTCCAGCGCACCGGAGGCCCGGGTGAGGCGGGCCTGGAGCATGCGGGCCTCGGGGTCGTCGCCGTGGCGGCGCAGGTAGCGCTCGAGCTCGGCGACCGCCGCTTCGTCCTCGCCCAGGCCCAGCAGGTACTGGGCCCGCACCAGCCCGCGATCCCGGCTGCGGCCGTAGGTCTCGCGATCCTGGTCCAGCAGGACCTGGTGGCCGTTCACAGAGCGGGGCGTCCGCTCCGTCGCGGTGAGCGCGAACCGCTCGCCGGGGTAGTCCAGGATGACCCGGTGGTCCTGGAGCACGGAGTACCCGAGCAGCCCGGACAGGTCCTGGGGCCCGATCATCGTGCCGCCGCTGTAGTTGATCCACGTGGCGGGGCCGGTGTCGGTCAGCACTTCGGTGCCGATGCCGATGGCCTCGAGTGGGATGCGGCGGGTGGTCCGGTAGAAGCTCGAAGGCGGCAGGTGGTCCGGCGCCCCGACGCCGAAGATCGGCTCGACGCCCTCGGACGCGACCGCCTCGAAGCCGTGCCCGGTCGGCCCCGACAGGATGACGCCCCGGGCCCCGGTGTCGACCTCGAGCCACAGCTCCCGGGTCACGCTCCGGGTCTCGGTCGACGCCGACAAGGTCGCCTGGATGCGAGGGAAGGAGCCGTCCGTGCTCATGTCCACCGCGTCGGCGGGCACGGCGAGGGTCCCTGGCGCGTGCAGCTCCAGCACGTCGGCCGGGTAGTCCACGACCACCACGAAGTTCCGCCACACGTCGTTGCCCAGGATGCCGTCGATGGGCATCCAGCCCGCGTGGGTCGGGACGCCTGGCACACCCACGGCCACGGTCAGCTCGCCGACCCGCACGTCGCCCAGGTGCAGCGACGGCACCACCGTCCGGGTGAGCGGGACCCGCCCCCCCAGCCCCGTGACGTAGCCCTGGGGCGGGCCGACCGTCAGGCCCAGCCGCTCGGCCAGGGCCGTGTGGATGACCGAGACCCCGGCCCCGGTGTCGACCATGAACAGGCCGGGCTCCCCGTCTGGCAGGGTGGCCTGGACGTAGATCTTCGGGGCCCCGGGGTAGGGGCGCAGCAGGTCGAGCTCGGCGTGCTCTACGCCTGCGGCGAGCGTGGTCGCAGCGACCAGGGCGGTCAGGAGCACAGGCTCTCCACCAAGAGGGGACGGTGCACCTGCGCAACAGGCGAGGGCCCGTCTTCCATCCATCGCCGCCGCGGGCGGCGATCGTCAAGTGTCACGTCAGCAGTGTCAGCCCAGGTCCTGGGCGAGCTCCTGGCCGAGGGTCTCGAGCAGGCGCGCGTAGTGCAGCTCCAGGGCGTCCCGCAGCCCGGAGCTGTCGAGCAGCCGCCCGACCAGTCGGCCGGGGTCGTAGTCCGCGTGCAGCGTGATGAGCGTATCGTTGGTGCCGCGCGGGGTGCGCAGGCTGTAGCTGAGCTTGCCCGACGTGCGCTTGCCCGTCGTGTGGCACAGGACGCGGCGGCCGCGATGGGTCGCGTCGGCCCGGTCGAAGTGGTAGCCCATGGGCCTGGAGACCGGCTTGGCAGCCACCATCACGTCCCAGGCGTTGGCCCCGTTGGACGTGACGCTGTCGAAGGCGCCGCGCAAGAGGCGGGCGTGGTTTGCGGGCTCGGACATCCACTCGAAGACCTGCTTGCGGCGGTAGCCTTCGAGCAGGATGTCAGTCGTGATCACGGACATCGACTCGCTCCGGGGAGGCGTTAGCAGTCTAACGGACCGCCGCGATGGCGAGGCCACGGAGGCCCTGGGTGCTGCCGCTGTTGATCCCGTACTGGCAGGCCAAGATCCTGTACCTCTGGAAGATCCCGATCGATCCATGGGCCACGCTGGTCTGCATCGGCTTCATCTTCGGGCTCGAGGTCGGGCGGGCGCGCGGCATCAAGCTGGGGCTCGACACCCGGGACATCGTGGACGGGGGCGTGTTCACCGTCGCCATGGGCTTCGTGGTCGGTCACCTGGTCCACGTGCTCGCCTACAACCCCCACCTGATGCAGGAAGACCCCTGGATCCTGCTCAAGATCTGGGCCGGCTTCTCCAGCAACGGTGGCTTCCTGGGTGCCGTCCTCGGCATCATCATCTTCTACAAGTGGGTGCGGCCTCGTCCGTTCTGGGTGCACGCCGACACCGTCATGTTCGGCTTCCCCTTCGGCTGGATGTGGGGTCGCCTGGGCTGCTTCGCGGTGCACGACCACATCGGGGCGCCGTCGACCTGGTTGTTGGCCCTCGACTACCCGGCGCCGCTGGGCCCCCGACACGCCGTCGCGCTCTACGAAGCGATCGCGGTGGCGGGCATCTGCCTGATCTTTCTGTGGCTCCACAAGAGCGGTCGCAACCTGCGGCCCGGCAGCTACGCCGTGCTCTGGACCCTGCTCTACGCGCCGATCCGCTTCAGCCTCGACTTCCTGCGCAATACCGACCTGCCAAACGCCGATGTGCGCTGGTACGGGCTGACTCCGGCCCAGTACGGATCACTGATCATGTTTTCCGCCGGGACCCTGCTCCTGATCTGGCTCGTCCGCAATCCGTCGCATGACCGACTTGAGGATGGTGCG
>CAZMNK010000261.1:0-5080 GCA_964567625.1 uncultured Enterobacterales bacterium
CTCCGCGGCCCAGATCATGGCCTACTACGAGCGGGTCATGGACAAGCTCTGCGCCTCAGGTCAGGTGCAGTTCCTCTCCCAGTGCAGCTACGAGGGCAACGGGCACGTCCGATCCCTGGCAAACTCCGACGTCACCTACCAGGTCACCGTCCACACCAAAGAGGTCGACGCCACCTACTCCAAGGTGGACGTCCCCTCCACGCGAACCCCGGAGTACGCGGTAGCAGACGGGGCCACCCTCATCCCCATCAATGGCCTGGCCGATCTCGACCGCCCGTGGTCTCGCTACGTGATCATCGGTGCGGGCAAGACCGGCATGGACGCAGCACTGTTCCTGCTCAACGGCGGCGTCGATCCCGACCAGATCACCTGGATCATCAGCAACGACTGCTGGCTGGTTCCGCGAAGAGACACCCGCCCCGACGAGACCGCCAGGCGGATGCTGCCGCAGATGCGGGCCTTGATCGAATGCTCGAATGCAGCTGAGGCCTACGCGTGCTTCGAGGCCAATGACTGGGTCCTGCGACTGGACCCAGACATCGAGCCCACCCGGTTTCGCTGCGCGACGGTCAGCCACGAAGAGCTTGAGCAGCTCAAGGGCCTGCCCCACAAGGTGCGCATGGGACGGGTCCAGCGCATCGAGGCCACGCAGATCGTGCTCGCCGATGGCACCATCCCCACAAACGCAGACGTGCTGCACATCGACTGCACCGCCCACGGCCTGGCCAGGCGCCCTGCCCGCCCCATCTTCGACGGCGACCGCATCACGCTCTTGCCCGTGACCCTGTGCCAGCCGGCCTTCAGCAGCGCATTCATCGCCCTGGTGGAGATGCGCTGTGCCGACGATGCGCGCAAGAACAGCCACTGCAGACCCGTGCCTCATCCGGAGTACCCCGACGACCTCTTCACCTGCACCCTGGCTTCCTTAGAGAACGTCGCGACCTGGTCGGGGCCTTTTGGTTGGTGGCTGACCTGGAGTCGGCTGGCCGTCAGCGCCCACTTCTCTTTGCCGAGCTTCGTGCGGTTCATGTACACAATCCTCCGCTGGCTGCCGCCATGCACAGAGAGCCTGAGACGCATCGTGGCGGCGAGCACCGGTGCCGAACCCTCACCTGATGCCTGAGGGGTTGGGTTCAGGGGCACGCATACGGCCCCAAGGTACCGAAAATTGAGCGGCAAATGGAGCATGGGAAATTCAAAGCCCTTTCGCCAGGCATAGCGACCGCTCGCCCCCTGACCCCCGAGCACCCCGATGCCCTGGCGGAGGGGGGGCTGGGGTAGGCTCGGGGTCGGAGTTGCCCATGCGTCCTGCCCTTTCGGCTGCCTTGTTGTTGCTCGGCCTGGCGGAGCAGCTTGCCGGCCGCTGAACAACGTCGGTGTGTGTTTCTACGAGTCTCAGGCCGCTAGAGTGAGCTGTCAGATTGGACTCGACACCTGAGCCGGTCCCTACTCCACCACCTCGACCACGAGATCCACCGGATCATAGCCCGCTCCCGGTTGGGCACCGACGTTGAAGCTCTCCAGGTCCAGACTCCAGACCCCACCGAGCACCTGGAGCTTATCGGTGGTCGTGACCGCCGTGTCGTAGTCGAGCCAGGCGTCGCCATCGAGGGTCTCGTAGACGAGCACGTAGTACTCCCGGCCCGCCTCGAGGATGCCGTTTGCCATGCCGTAGCGGAAGCCCGAGCCCTCCCCGAGCCCTGATGCCATGTTCACGGAGGTGGAGATCACGATTTCATGATCCGCCTCGACATCGAGGATGCGGACTTCATGGGCTCGGCGGTCCCCTTCTGCGTACGCCCGCCCCAGGCGGGTGACCCGAAGCGCCTCGTCACCCACGCGTAGGTGCATGCCCGCCCAGGTGGTGAAGTCGTTTCTCAGGGTTCCAGTGGGCGCCTCGGTCACCGAGGAGCTGGCGCCCGGGGCCGGAACCAGCTCGACGAGGGGGTGGACCTCGACCTCGCCCAAGGCATAGCGGCCCCAGGTGAAGGCGTCTTTACTGTGCTTGCCCTCGATGGCCAGGTTGACCGCTGGATCGCCGCTGCCGTCCACCACCGCGATCTCGAGGGTGTACAGACCCGCTGAGGCTTCCTCGGGCACTGTGAAGCGGCTGCTCGCGTCGTATGGCCCCGCGCTGGGCTCCCAATACGGCTCCGCCGCCGGCCAGGAACTCGGGTCGAAGTCCTCGTCTACACCCAGTGCGATCCGCTCGTCGCCCTGTACCAGCCAGGCCCGGAGATACATGCGGTCCCGCAGCCCCCCGACACCCTTCTGGTACCAGACCTGCTCGAGCAGCAGGCTGCTCCCCGGAGCCACCGCGCTGGGGAAGGCGACCTCCGAAGGCACCAGCCGGTAGCCTGCCCGCTTCTGAAAATAGTCTTCGAGGGTCTCCCCGCTGTGAGTCTCGGTCTGTGTCTGCAGTGGCTCGGCCACGAACCAACCCAACAGGCTCGCCTGCTGACTCAGCGCGTCGTTGACGGCGTCCTCTGTGGTGGTGGTCGGGTCGGGGAAGTCGCCGGTCCAAAGCCCCCCGGTGAAGGAACCGAACTCGCCGTGGACGCGACTGCTGTCGGCATGATCGGCCAAGAAGGCCCGTTCATCGTCACTCACGGCGGTGTAGTAGCCCATCCCCCGTCGCACCATATGGGCACCGAGGTCTTCAATGGCGTAGGCGCGAGAGACGGCTTCGTCGTCGATGGCGTTCATGGAGAGATCGAGGGGGTCGGCCGCATTGCGGGGGAAGGCCTCGACGTACTGCTCCAGGAGGGTGCGCAGCGTGTCGTCATGCACCGTCTGGCTGGGCCAGGTGATCTCGCTGTGCCACTCGCCCCAGTAGCCGTAGGACGAGACATCGATCCAGGCGATGCTGTCCTGCCACTCGGGGCGACTGGCCCGCTCATCGGCCAGCGCACCGAGCAGCTCAGCGTGCTCCTCGATCAGGACTTCATCCCAGTAGTAGGGCTCGAACTCCCAGCCGCAGGCCTCGGTGACCGGGTACCCATAGAAGCTGTCGATCCAGCGTCCATCGACCTGAGCGAACAGCCAGTCCGGAAGCTCCATGCAGTAGGGACTGGAGGTCGGGTCGGTGAGGTGGACGCCTATGGCCACCTGGCGGCCCTGTGCAGACCAGTCGCTGATCCAGGTGTCCACCAGATCCCAGCGGTAGTCGCCGTCGAAGTCCGGCTCGAGCTCCCGCCACCACCAGTAGTTGCTGTAGACCACAGTGGAGTAGTCGGACAGGGCGACGAGCTCAGTACCTTCGGTCGGGTAGAACGCGTAGCTGAGCCAGCCCATCTTTGGGTTGACGATGGGATCGCTCAGCTCAGTGGGCGTGAAGACGAGCCGTTCCACTTCGGGGGGCTCGTCGATCTCGCCCGTGTCGTCGGGCGAGGCGGTGTCGGTGTCGGTGTCGGTGTCGGTGTCGGTGTCGGTGTCGTCGCCACTGCCTGTGTCCGTCCCGGGGGTCGTGGGTTGGGACTGCGCGGTGGGGCGATCGCATCCGAGGATTGCCAGCAGGGCGAGGAAGGACAGGCCTGTCGACGATGGTCTCTGCATCGCCTGATGGTTGCACGTGATGGTGGGGGCTGCAGGTGCGGAGCATGAAGCTCTCGCCGAGGCTCGCTCGGCACTTGGCGCATACCCCCCAGCATCCATCCCCTTAGCCCGGTGCGTTAGCATGGCCGGATGGTCCAGCCCCCCACCGGCACCGTTACCCTGGTCTTTACCGACATCCAGGGCTCGACCGCGTTGTGGGAGCACTTCGGGGAGGACTTCAAGGCACTCTTAGCCCTTCACAACAGCCTCTTTCGTGCCGCCATCGCCGAGTTCGGCGGCTACGAGGTCAAGACCGAGGGCGACGCGTTCATGGTCGCATTCAGTGAGCCCGGTGCTGCCGTCTCGATGTGCCTGGCAATGCAGGAGCGGCTCCACGGAGCCGAGTGGCCGGATGTCTTGAACGACGATGCCGTCTCTGAGTTCGCAGGCACCAGCGAAGACGGCCTGTTCTGGGGACTTCGCGTCCGCATGGGGATCCACACCGGCCCCGTCGATGCCCAGCCCGATCCGGTGACGGATCGCATGGACTACTTCGGTCGCACCGTGAACCGCGCAGCAAGGGTGGGCGGTGTCGGACACGGCGGACAGCTGGTGGTGAGCGAGGCGACCTGGGAAGCACTTGGCATAGGCGAAACACCTGCGGGCACGGCGGTCGAAGATCTCGGCGAGCACGTGCTCAAGGGTCTCGAGCGACGGGAGCACCTGCGTCAGTTGTTACCCGCATCCCTGGCGGGGCGCACTTTCCCCCGCCTGAAGACGCCCAACCTCAGGAAGACCAACCTGCCGACTCGCCTCGACTCCTTTTTCGGCCGCGAGCCGGAAATCGAGGAGTTGAAGCAGCGGATCGTCTCTGGGCAGCGCCTCATCACGCTGCTCGGTGCTGGTGGCACCGGCAAGACCCGGCTTTCGCAGCATTTTGGCGGCACCCAGTTCGCGAACTTCTCTGGCGGGGTGTGGTTCTGTGATCTGTGCGAGGCGCGAAGCAAGGCGGGGATCTTGAGCGCGATGAGTGCTGCGCTGGAGCTGCCGCTGACCAGCATAGACCCCGAGGCGCAGCTTGCCGACGCCATCCTGGGTCGGGGTCGGGTGCTCTTTGTCCTCGATAACTTCGAGCAGGTGGTGGACCACGCCACAGATACGATCGGACGCTGGCTGCAGCGGGCGCCGGAAGCGGTCTTCCTGGTGACCAGCAGGACGCTGCTGCGCATCGCAGGCGAGGAGGTGCTCTACCTCGACCCACTGCCGGTCGCCGAGGCAGTGAACCTGTTTTGTGACCGCGCGCGGGCGGTAAAACCTGGCTTTACGCGAACAGAAGATAATGAGCCGGTTGTCACCGAGATCGTCGAGCGCCTGGACTGCATGTCGCTTGCGGTAGAGCTTGCTGCTGCGCGGGTTCGGATGCTCACGCCGGAGAAGATTCTGGAGCGCCTGTCCCAGCGCTTCAAGCTGCTTCGTGGGCAGCGGCGTGATCAGAGCGCCCGGCAGGCGACGCTTCGCGGCGCCATCAACTGGTCGTGGGAGCTGC
>CAZMNK010000262.1:0-5068 GCA_964567625.1 uncultured Enterobacterales bacterium
GCAGGACTCGGTGGTGTAGTCGGTGGACCCGTGGCCGTCCCCATCGTGGTCGATGTAGAAGGTGTCTGTCCCGTCCAGGTCGATGTCCCACTCCTCCACCAACGGCCGACCCTCGTCGTCGCAGACCTCGGTGGCACCGGGGTGAATCGCCCCATCGGTGTCGTCGCAGTCGGTGGCGTCTTCCACATGACCACTGGCCGCAGCACAGGACTGGCTGCTGCTGGCCGGGTCCCCGTAGCCGTCCAGGTCGGTGTCGTCGTAGAAGGTGTCGAGGGGACCGGTCAGTCCAGCATCGGCATCGTCCACATCGCCATCGCAGTCGTTGTCCTGCCCGTCGCAGACCTCGCTGGCATCCGGGTTCACCGAGGCATCGGTGTCGTCGCAGTCCGAGGTGTTCTCGACGTAGCCGCTGGGGATCTCGCAGGCGCCGATGGTGTAGTCGGTGGACCCGTGACCGTCCCCGTCGTGGTCGATGTAGAAGGTGCTGGCATCGCCCAGGTCGGTGTCATCGTCATCGACCAGGCCATCGCAATCGTTGTCCAGCCCATCGCAGGTCTCGGTGGCGCCGGGGTGTCTGGCGGCGTCCGCGTCGTCGCAGTCATCGTCACAACTGGCGTACCCGTCATTGTCGGCATCCTCGGGGGACAGGGCGCTGTCACTGTCTTCGCAATCGCCGTCGCAGGTCGAATAGCCGTCACTGTCGGCATCCGCCGGGTTGAGAGCGCTGTCGCTGTCGTCACAGTCCGTCCCTGCGTCCACACCCGGGACAGGCGAATCGCTTCCCCAGCCATCGCCGTCTGCATCGGACATACAGGCGGAAGAATCGTCTGATTCCGCTGCTCCCGGGAAGGTGTCGCTGTCCTCGTCATCGCAATCGTCGTCACAACTGGAGTAGCCGTCGCTGTCGGCATCCGCGAGGTTGAGGGCACTGTCACTGTCGTCACAGTCTTCGTCACAGCTGGAGGCCCCGTCGCCGTCCGCGTCATCCAGGTTCAGGCTGGCATCGCCATCGTCGCAGTCGTCCCCACCCAGGTCGCTGGCAATCCACCCGTCCCCATCGGCGTCCCCATCCGTCACCACACAGTCCGCTTCCTCGGCTTCCGTGGCTGAGACCTCCCGGGAGATGGAGAAGTCCCCGACCAGGCTGATCCCGGCGTTGGTCTCCACGGAAAGGTGCCCGGCCATGGTGGTCTCCAGGAGTTCCCCGGAGAGATCGCCTGGTTCGTCGCCAGCATGAACGGTATCCAGTCGCAGATACCCCGTGCTGGTGACGTACTGGCCCTGTTGGCCATCGGGGATCCCGCCACAGTCGTGGGTGTCCACGATCACCCTCCCCGAAGAACCCTCCATCCAGTAGAAGCCCTCGCCACAGAGCGCCGGTTCGGTGATCTGGACCCAGCAGTCGAGAGCAGCGTCTGTGACCGCGTGGAACTCCAGGGTGGGGGAACGCACCTCGGGCGGGGCTTCCGGGTCGAAGGCAAAGGTGGCATCCAGGGAGTAGGCCTGGCAGTAGTCCAGGGTCGTCGAGGTGCCGTCTGGCAGCGTCAGCACCAGGTTGGCGACACAGCTTCCCGCGTCCACCACCGTGTCGGTGTCCGCTTCCGTGTCCGTGTCCGTGTCCGACCCTCCAGACTCGCCCATGGTGCTGTCGCCCCCGCACCCGGGCAGAACGAGGGCCAGCAGCGACATCAGGGTCAGGGAGAGAACGGGACGCATGGACGAGCCAGCCGGCGTGGCCAGGAAGGGCTGGGCGGAAAGTGGGGTCGATTCAAGGGGCACTGGTGACCTGCCCGTAGAAGTCCCAGCCCCAGCAGTCGATGCTGCCCGAGGAGTGGAGGGCACAGGTGTGGGACCACCCCCCGCTCAGATCGATGTAGTCGGTGTCCACAGGGACGTCGGTGATCTGGCCGTCGCTCTCGGCCCCCCAGCACTGAATGGTCCCCGTGGCGTCGGCGGCGCAACTCTGGAACTCGTTGGAACTCAAGGCCAGGTAGCCAATGCTGGTCGGCGCGTAGGAGACCTGGCCGTAGTCCAGGGTCTTTCCATCATCCACGCCCCAGCAATCGATGCCACCCACGGAGTCCATGGCGCAGGTGTGGTACCCACCCCCGCTCACGGCGAGGAAGCCGCTGTCCGAGGGGGCATCGGAGGCCTGTCCCTCGGTGTCGTCCCCCCAGCAGGCGATGTAGCCCGAGGAGTCGATGGCACAGGTGTGGCGATGTGCTGCATCCAGGATGGTGTAGCCAGTCCCCCAGGGGGAATCGGAGACGTTGCCATTGCCGTCTGACCCCCAGCACTCGACGACGCCCGCGCTGTCGATGGCGCAGCCGTGGTAGGAGCCACCGCTCACAGCGGTGTAGCCGGTGTCGGTGGGCGCATCGGTGACCTGGGCATCGGCGTCACTCCCCCAGCACTCGATACCGCCCGAGGAGTCGATGGCGCAGCTGTGATACCCGGCCGCATTCACCGCCGTGTAGCCGCTACCCGACGGAGCACCTGAGGCCTGGCCGGAGTCGTCCCTGCCCCAGCACTCGATGGTACCGGCGAGATCGAGGACACAGGAGTGGTAGAAGCCTGAGCTCACCGCCGTGAAGCCACAGAATTCGGAGACGCCGTCCCCATCCGAGTCGAAGGGGTAGACCCCACTCCGTTCGTCGTCACAATCCGTGGCATCGTCCACATGGCCACTGGGGACCTCGCAGGCGTCGGTGGTATTGGCCGGGTCCCCGTAGCCGTCCCCGTCGTTGTCGGCGTACCAGGTCACCACATCCGCCGCGTCGTCCTCGTCGGTGTCGCCATCGCAGTCGTTGTCCGTCTCGTCGCAGACCTCGGTGGCCTCGGGGTGAATCGTCGCGTCACCGTCGTCGCAGTCGGAGGCGTCCTCGACATGGCCGCTGGGGATCTCGCAGGCGTCGGTGGTGGTCTCGCTGGCCCCGTAGCCGTCCCCGTCGGAGTCTCTGTGAAAGGTGGTTGTGCCGCCCAGGTCGGTGTCGTCGTCGTCGACCAGGCCGTCACAGTCGTTGTCCAGCTCGTCGCACACCTCGGTGGCGTCGGGGTGGGTGTCGGCTTCGGCGTCGTCGCAGTCGGTGGCGTCCTCGACATAGCCACTGGGGGCCACGCAGCTGGCGACGATGTAGTCGGTGGACCCGTAGCCGTCTTCATCGTGGTCAATGTAGAAGGTGCTGGTGCCCCCCAGGTGGGTGTCCTCGTCGTCGACCAGGCCGTCGCAGTCGTTGTCCGCCTCGTCGCAGATCTCGGTGGCGTCGGGGTGAATCGCCGAGTCGTCGTCGTCACAGTCGGTGGCATCGTCGACATAGCCACTGGCCGGCTCGCAGGACTCGGTGGTGCTCAAGGGGTCGCCGTAGCCATCCCCGTCCCCGTCCCCGTACCAGGTCGAGCCATCGGCGGCCCCGTCCTCGTCAATGTCTCCGTCGCAGTCATTGTCCGCCTCATCGCACAACTCGGAGGCATCGGGATGACTGTCGGCATCGGCGTCGTCGCAGTCCGAGGTGTTCTCGACGTAGCCGCTGGGGACCTCGCAGGCGGCGATGGTGTAGTCGGTGGACCCGTGACCGTCGCCGTCGTGGTCGATGTAGAAACTGCTGGCGCCATCCAGGACGCTGTCCTCGTCGTCGACCAGGCCATCGCAGTCGTTGTCCAACTCGTCGCAGACCTCGCTGGCACCGGGGTGAATCGCCCCGTCTGTGTCGTCGCAGTCGGTGGCGTCGTCGACATGGCCGCTGACCGCTTCACAGGACTGGCTGCTGTTGTCCGGGTCGCCGTAGCCGTCCAGATCGGCGTCGGCGTAGAAGCTGTTGAGCCCGGTCACACCGGTATCGGCGTCGTCCACATCGCCATCACAGTCGTTGTCCACCTCGTCGCAGATCTCGCTGGCATCCGGGTTCACCGCGGCATCGGTGTCATCGCAGTCCGTGTCCACATCCACAAAGCCGCCGGGGGCCTCGCAGGCGACGGCGGTGTAGTCGGTGGACCCGTGCCCGTCCCCGTCGTGGTCGATGTAGTAGGTGCTGGCCTCGCCCAGGTCGGGGTCCTCGCCGTCGACCAGCCCGTCGCAGTCGTTGTCCTGCTCGTCGCAGATCTCGGTGGCTCCCGGGTTTACCGAGGCATCGTCGTCATCGCAGTCGGTGGCCTCTTCGACACGGCCCGTAGGGTGGGTACAGCCGGTCTGACCTGAGTCGAGCGAATCTCCGTAGCCATCGCCATCGGCGTCGACAAAAGTGGTCCAGGCGTCGAGAGCATTCTCCTCGTCGACGGTTCCGTCGCAGTCCCGGTCGGCGCCGTCGCAGAGTTCGTCGGCGCCCGGGTAGCTGTTGGCATCCCCGTCGTCGCAGTCCTCCTCGCCGGTGACCGCAGGGCTGCCATCCCAGCCATCCTCGTCCCAGGTGCACGCCACGTGGCCGTCACCATCAACGTCCGACTCGGTCTCCGGCAGACCACTGCCATCGCAGTCATTCAGCTGGCCGTCGCAGAGCTCCGAGGCCCCGGGAAAGACCGTGTCGTCCCCGTCGTCGCAGTCGGTGTTGTCCGTCACAAAGCCCGGTGGCTCTTCGCAGTCGATTTCGGTGACGTCCGGGTCACCAAAACCATCCTGGTCCTCATCCTGGTACCAGGTCACCACATCCGCGGCAGAGTCCTCGTCGACCACATCGTCGCAGTCCTCGTCCGCCACGCCATCGCAGGTCTCGATACCGCCCGGAAAACTCAGGGGATCGCTGTCATCGCAGTCCCCTTGTTCGACCGACCAGCCGTCCTCATCGAGGTCGATCACCGTGGCCGTGCCCGTGTCCGTCCCCCCAGAATCCTCGGTGGTGGTGTCGTCACCACACCCCGTCAACCCCAGGGAAATCTGGGACAACAACGCAAGAGAGAGGACAGGACGCAACGGCAACTCCAACCCGGAGCCTACCCCAGCCCTCTCCCACCGTCAGTTCCCCGAACAACCTCCCGCAACGGCCTCCACTCTCGCCGAGCCCCGCTCGCTCCTGACCGAATAGTCTTCCCCCATGGTCCAGGCCCCCACCGGCACCGTCACGTTGGTCTTCACGGA
>CAZMNK010000263.1:0-4938 GCA_964567625.1 uncultured Enterobacterales bacterium
CGCCACGATCTGGGGGTCGTAGTCCCGGACGTACCGCTCGCCTTCTTCGGGCAGCAGGTTCTGGGCATGCATGTCCAGGTAGTCGACCGGGTACCCGTTCTGCCGCGCCCAGGCCGCCAGGCCCAACAACGGAAGGCTGGGAAAGATCCCCAGCTTCTCCGCCGCCTTCTTCGACAGGGGCTGCTGGTCCGCAGCCTCGTGGTACTTGATGAACAGGATTCGGGACTTCTGGATTGCCACTTGAATTCCTTTGGGGAACGAACGAAGGACCGATCCGGGTCACTCTACCATTCCAGGAAGCACACTGGCGCCCCTTCCCCTCTCCCATCGGTTGGACCCCGACCGTCTCGAAGATTACCCGTGCTGCCCCCTTCCGGCGAGTGCGGCTGATGTTCACGCGGAATCCACTGTCCAACCCGCTCTCCCCAACTGGACTGGCCCTTACCAGCCTCCTCGCACTTGTGGCCTGCGATGGCCCGGAGACCTCGCCGTCAACGGCTGCCACGACCGGAGAAGATGGACCTCGGGACACGCTCGTCATCGGGTTCCAGTCCGACGCGGACCAGTTGATGAGCGTGGTCTACCAGACCGCCTCTGACGGCCATGTCATGTCCGGGATCTTTGCCCACACCCAACGGGCTCAGATGGGGTGTGAACTGACCTACGAGCCATACCTGGCCAAGGAGTGGACCTTCAGCGAGGATGGCACGCAGATCGCCATGACCCTGCAAGAGGGCTTCACCTGGGCCGACGGTACGCCGGTGACCGCCGAGGACTTCGCCTTCACCTATGACCTGATCCGGGACCCCATTGTCGCGAGCCCCAGGCTGACGTACACCGAACACATGACCGAGGACTCCCCGGTGGTGCTCAGCGACTACGAGCTCCTGTGGAAGTTCACCCGGGCCTATGACCGGATCACCATGACCGCCCACGTCGGCCTGGATCCGGTGCCAGCCCACATGCTCCAGGATGCCGACCGCGCCACCTTGCGCGGCCATCCGCTGGTTCGAAAGCCCCTGGTGAACGGACCCTTCAAGCTCGAACAGTGGCAGCCCAACGAGAAGATCGTGCTGGTGCCCAACGAGAACTTCACGGGCCCGGAGGAGTTCAAACCGAAACTCAACCGCGTCATCTTCAAGATCCTCCCCGAGTACGCGACCCGGCTGGTCGAACTCGAAAACGGGGCCACGGACGTCGCCCAGGGCATCCTGGTGGCCGATGCAGACCGGCTCCTCAAGGAGCACCCGGAGATCACCCTCCATCGCCGGGGTTGGCGTTCCATGGACTACGTCGCCTGGAATCGCTTCGACTTCGACGACTACAAGTCCAAGAAGACTGCCCTGGGCGCCGACGCCCAGGAACTGGACAAGTCCAAGAAGACTGCCCTGGGCGCCGACGCCCAGGAACTGGATTGGAGCACGGTCGAGGAACACCACATCTTCGGGGACCGTGCCGTGCGCCGGGCCTTTGCCAAGGCCGTGAGTGTCGACAAGCTGATGGCGGACCTGTTGACCAGCGAAACCGGCGAGGTCTTTGCCAGGCGGTCGGTCTCCACCATCACGCCGGCCCTGTGCAACACGCACAACAACGACATCCAGCCCATGCCCTACGACGTCGCTGCGGCCAACGCGGAGCTCGAGGCCGCCGGCTGGGTGGACACCAACGGGGATGGTCTCCGGGAAAAGAATGGCAAGGAACTGGCGTTCACCCTGATGACGAATTCCGGAAATGCACGCCGGGCCAAGGGCGCCATCATCATGCAGGCCCAACTCAAGGACGTGGGTGCCAAGGTCGAGATCGAGACCGTCGAGTCGAACACCTTTTTCGAGCGAATGCGCAAGAAGGACTTCGAAGCGGCCCTGTCCGGCTGGTCCGCCGCACTCTTTGTCGACATGTCGAACATGTGGAAGTCGGGGGAGAAGTTCGAGTTCAACTTCCCCAGCTACGAGAACGACGAGGTCGACGCCCTGATCGAGCAGGCCCTCACCGAGCCCGATCCCACCAAGAACTCAGCGCTCTGGCGTAGGGTCCAGGCCCTCATCTACGAGGATCAGCCCTACATGTTCCTGTACTGGATGGACGAAATCGTCGGCGTACACAGCCGTTTCGAAAACGCCCAGGTAAACGTGATGTCCCCCTTCGACCAGCTATGGACCTGGTCCGTCCCCGCCGACAAGGTCAAGTACAAGCGGTAGCTCCGCAGCCCTCAAATAGACTCCTCGCTTCCTCCGGCACACCGGCATGTTCAGCTACACCATTCGCAAGCTCCTGCTCGCGATTCCTCTGTTGATAGGCGTCATCACGCTGATCTTCGGGCTGATCGAGTTGAGCCCGGGCGACGCGACAGATCGCTTCTTCACACCAGAGACTCCCCCCGAAGTCCGACAGCTCATCGAGCAGAAGTGGGGTCTGGACAAGCCCGCCGGCCATCGGTACCTGCTGATGATCGGGAACCTCGCCCGTGGGGACTTTGGCCGTTCCATCTTCCAGGAGCGCCCGGTCTTCGACATCATCTTCGAGGCCCTGCCCAACACCATCCTGTTGAGCCTTGTCAGCCTGCTCATCATCCAGCTCGTCGGCATCACCCTGGGCACCATCCAGGCCATGCGGCAGTACACGCCATCCGATGCCGGAATCTCGGTGGTGTCCCTGTTCTTCTACTCCATGCCCCGGTTCTGGCTGGCCTTGATGCTCCAGCTGATCTTCGCGCTGTTGTGGCCGATCCTGCCGTCCAGCGGCATGACCGACGCGGTGATGCACGACTACATGACGCCGTTTGAGCAGTTCATGGACTACTGCGTGCACCTGATTCTCCCGGGACTTGCGCTGGGAGTCGCCAGCGCCGCCGGCATTGCCCGGTACATGCGGTCCAGCCTGCTCGAGGTCATCCGCCAGGACTACATGCGGACCGCGCGTGCCAAGGGCCTCTCGGAGACGACCATCACCGTGAAACACGGCATGCGCAACGCCCTGCTGCCGATCATCACCATCCTGGGCCTGCAGTTGCCGTTTCTCTTCAGCGGCTCGGTCCTGGTGGAGACCATCTTCGCCTGGCCAGGCATGGGCCGGCTCATCGTCGAGGCGATCTTCACCCAGGACACCCCGGTGGTCATCGCCTGCTTCTTCGTGTTCACCCTGATCGTGGTGATGGGCAACCTGATCGCCGACATTCTCTACGCCATCGTCGACCCCCGGATCCGGTACTCCTGATGGGAACAACGGTCCCCTCGACGCGCAAGTTCGGCCTGGTCATCCCCGGCCTGGGGCACCTGCTCGAAGGCAAGTTGCTGGATGGCCTGGGATTGATCTCCTACCTGCTGGTCCTGGCCTGGGCGCTGGGCTCAGGGGCGGGCCGCATAGGGGCGCTGCTCTTCCCATCGGCCGCAGCCGGAGGGTTCCATCTTCACCCCTGGATCGGCCTGTTCTGCGGGCTCGCCACCGCCGTTGTCTGCTGGTGGGTCGCCTGGCGATTCGCAAACCCCCTCCAGGCCCAAGAGTCCGACAAGTCCAGCAACTGGAAGGACTTCAAGAAGCAGTTCGTGAAGAACCGGGTGGGGGTCTTCGGCATGCACCTGGTCAACTGCCTGATCCTCCTGGCTCTGCTGACCCCGTTCATCGCGCCCTTCGACCCTGACCAGATCGACGTCGGGGGTCAACGACTGGCTCCCCAGCTCGGCTACCTGATGGGAACGGATGAGTTCGGTCGGGATGTCTTCAGCCGGGTCATGTACGGCGCTCGCATCTCCCTGAGCATCGGCTTCATCGCGGTGACCCTCTCGGCGAGCATCGGGACGATCGTGGGGGCCGTGGCCGGCTACTTCGGGGGGACCACCGACAAGGCCCTGATGTGGTTTGTCGACCTGCTGCTGTCGATGCCCCGGCTGGTGCTCCTGCTGGCCATCGTCGGATTCTTCCGGACCAGTGGCGCCCAGTCGATCTTCCTCATCGTGGTGATCCTGGGCCTGACCGGGTGGATGGGTGTCAGCCGCATCGTCCGTTCCCAGGTGCTCTCCCTCAAGGAACAGGACTTCATCCAGGCCGGCAGGGCCCTGGGACTGTCCAACCTTCGCATCATCTTCAACCACCTGGTGCCCAACGCGATGGCCCCGGTCATCGTCTACTCGTCGCTGGCCATCGGTTCCACCATCCTCGTCGAGGCGGCCCTGAGCTTCCTGGGACTGGGTGTGCCCCCCCCGACCAGCACCTGGGGAGCCATCGTCAACGACGGCCGTGAATACATGCGTTCGGCACCCTGGATCACCATCTCTCCCGGGCTGATGATCGTCATGGCGGTGATGGCCTTCAACCTGTTCGGAGACGGCCTGCGCGACGCCCTGGACCCCAGGCTGAGGGGGCGCTAGTGGCGACGGAAACAGGACCACTGCTGGCGCTCAATGACCTGAAGACCTGGTTCCGGGTCGAAGGCGGGGTCGCCAAGGCCGTGGACGGGGTGACCTACCACGTCGATGGTGGAGAGACCCTGAGCGTCGTGGGCGAGTCCGGCTGCGGGAAATCGGTCACGGCCCTCTCGATCATGGGGTTGATCGACACACCGCCGGGCGTCAAGGCGGGGGGACAGGTCCTCTTCGAGGGCAGGGACCTGCGCCAGGCCTCGGAGCGCGAGTTGAGGGCCATCCGCGGCAACGACATCGCGATGATCTTCCAGGAGCCGATGACGAGCCTGAACCCCACCTACCAGTGTGGAGAGCAGATCGCCGAGTCCCTGCGACTGCACAAGGGGATGAGCCGGCGGGAAGCCCATGAATACGCCATCGAGATGCTGGACAAGGTCGGCATTCCCGAGCCCGCCCAGCGGGTGGATGAGTACCCCCACCAGATGTCCGGGGGCATGCGCCAGAGAGTGATGATCGCCATGGCACTGGCCTGCGATCCCAAGCTCCTCATTGCCGACGAACCGACCACTGCGCTGGATGT
>CAZMNK010000264.1:0-4736 GCA_964567625.1 uncultured Enterobacterales bacterium
TGTCAAGCGAGTCAAGTCCAGTGCCGGAGAGGGGGCGGCCGTGGTCACCCTGGACCTGACCCTGGAGGCGGACCCCGACCGTCTGCTCTCGGACGTCAAGGCTGCAGTGGACCGGATCCGGACCTTTCCGGAGGAGGCAGAACGCCCCCAGGTGATCATGCCGGCCACTGTGCAGGAGGTGGTCTCCCTGGTCATTCATGGAGAACAGGACCTGAGAAGCCTGCACGGGGTGGCCGAGAAGGCTCGCACGCGGCTGATCCAGCACCCCGACGTGACCCAGGTGGCCATCAGTGGTCTGCCCAACCTGGAGGTGGCCATCGAACTCTCCCGGGAGACCCTGGAGGGCTTGGGGCTGACCTTGGACGAGGTGGCGGGGCAGATCCGCGCATCGTCGCTGGAACTCGGAGGCGGTGCCCTCCAGACCGACCGCGGGGACATTCTTGTGCGCGTGGCGGACCGGGCCATCGAACGTCGTGACTTCGAGGACATCGTGTTGAGAAGCACGTTGGAAGGAGCCAGTGTTCGGCTGGGCGATGTGGCACGGATCACCGATGGATACGCGGACACGGACCAGGCAGCCTTCTACGAGGGGCAGCCGGCAGTGCGCGTGAATGTGTCGCGTGTCGGACTCGAGACGCCGCAAAAAGTCTCCGCTGCAGTGCGTGCGGTCCGAGACGAGCTGCAGGCCGAGCTTCCGGGGACGGTCGGGTTTGCGGTCTGGAATGACCAGTCGGAGATCCTCCGCGACCGCATTGCCCTGCTGGTCGACAACGCCAGGCTGGGTGGCTTGCTGGTCGTTCTGATTCTGGCCTTGTTTCTGGAGCCAAAGCTCGCTGCCTGGGTCGCTGTGGGAATTCCCGTCTCGTTCATGGGGGCCTTCTTGTTGATGCCAGGTCTGGACCTGTCCATCAACATGATCACGCTCTTTGCCCTCATCGTGACCCTGGGCATGGTCGTGGATGACGCCATCGTGGTGGGCGAGGCTGGCTATGGCCACATGCAGAACGGAATGGCCAAGCTGGATGCCGCGATCACGGGGGCAAGGGAAATGGCCGTCCCGGTCACCTTTGCCATCTTGACGACGGTTGCCGCCTTCTCCCCCATGTTCTTCGTGCCCGGGCTGATGGGCAAGATCTTCCGGCTCTTCCCGGCCGTGGTCATCTCGGTCCTGCTCTTCAGCCTGATCGAGTCCTTCTTTGTGCTTCCTGCACACCTGAGCCACCTCAAGTCACGCCCCTGGCTGGATCGATTGGCGGCGCCACAGGCTCATGTGGCCAATGCCTTGATGAGATTCATCAAGAATGTCTACACGCCGTTCCTGCGCCGTGTCCTTCACTGGCGGTATGCGGCCATCGCGGCCGCCGTCGCCTCCTTCATTGCTTCGGTCGGTGCCGTGGGAAGCGGGCTGGTGCCATTCAGCTTCTTCCCGAAGATTGAAGGAGACCTGGTGACTGCTGCGGCTCGCTTGCCCTATGGGGCTCCGATGCACCAGGCCCAGGCCATGAAGGAGCAGCTGGAGAGGGCGGTACCCGTTGCGCTGGAGGCGGTGGGGGAGTCGGACATCCTGCGCGGGCAGTTCGCGCGCATCGGAGAGGGGCCTCCTCAGGGCTTTGGCCCTCCGGAAATCGGTGGCCATTTCGTCACCATGGAATTGCTGCTGGTGCCTGCCGCCGATCGGGAGGCTCGATCCGCCGATCTCGTGGCTGCCTGGCGAGCAGCACTCCCGGACCTTGCTGGTGTGGAGTCCCTGGTGATCACGTCCGCCTTTGGGCCCGGCGCGGGTGCAGCCGTGGAATTGCAACTGGCCCACGACGATGTCGCGGTGCTGGCGGACGCGTCGGAGTCACTTCAGGCGAGCCTGAATGGCTACTCGGACCTGACGAATGTCCAGACCACCTTCAACCTGGGAAAGCCCCGTCTGGACTTCCACCTGTCGGATGAGGCGAGGAACCTGGGGCTCACAGGACAGGAACTGGCTCGCCAGATTCGGAGCGGGTTCTATGGTGCCGAGGCCCTGCGGGAACAGCGCGGGCGAGATGAACTCAAGGTGATGGTCCGGCTCAGCGAGGACCAACGGACCTCGGAGTACGACCTGGGCCAACTGCGTGTTCGAACCGGAGAAGGCGGGTTCGCTCCGCTGTCCTCGGTGGCTACTTTTGAGCGGGATCGTGCTCCCACGGCCATCAAGCGGGAAGATGGTCGACGGACGGTGAACGTGTCCGCCGAGCTGGCTTTTGGCGTGAAGTCCCCCCAGGAGGTCCTTGCTGACCTGGAGGGCCAGGTGATTCCCGCGCTGCGAGCCCGCTACCCGGACCTCCAGATCGAAAAGGCGGGCGAGCAGCGAGAGCAGGCCGAGTCCATCCAGGTCCTGGGACAGAACTACATCCTGGCCCTCTTTGCGATCTATGCCCTCTTGGCGGTGCCCTTCCGGAGCTACACGCAGCCGCTCATCATCATGTCTGCCATTCCTTTTGGCTTCGTGGGTGCCGTCGGGGGCCACTTGATCATGGGGTACGAACTGAGCTTGATCAGCATGTTCGGCATCGTGGCCCTCTCGGGGGTCGTGGTGAACGACTCGCTGGTCCTCATTGATCGGGCAAACCGAAACCGGCGGGAGGGCATGGACCACCTGGCAGCGATCGTGGCTGCAGGGGCCCGACGCTTCCGTCCGATCCTGCTGACCTCGCTGACCACGTTCTTCGGACTGTTCCCGATGATCCTGGAAACGTCCATGCAGGCCCGTTTCCTGATCCCCATGGCCATCTCCCTGGGGTTCGGTGTGCTCTTTGCCACAGTGCTGGTGCTACTGATCGTGCCCAGCCTCTACCTTGTCCTGGAAGATGCCAAGGGCACTGGTACCTGGTTGCAGCGACGACTGGGGATTGCGAGCAGTCGCGATGTGGCGGTCTGACCGGCCCGGGAGTGGCTTCAGCGGATTCCCAGCCACTGGGCGAACTCGGCGAGCCAGGCCCCCTGGGCAGTTTGGGGATCAAACTCCCCGGAGAGGATGGCGAGGGTGTCCTCACAGGGGTCATCCAGTTCGGCCAGGACGCGGGTAAGCACCGTCTGGGCGAGGTTCATCCCCGTCTTCAGAGCCTGGTCCTCGACCCGTCCCGCAAAGTCCAGGTCCCCGGGCAGAGGGTTGTCCTGGGCCGGGCCCAGGCCGTTGAGCCGTTCCAGGGTCAGTGCCTTGCGGTCCCCATAGTTGAGCCCCTCCAACTCCGCCGGGAGCAGGGGACGTCCGATCCAGGCGTCCTGCTGGCCCATGGCGACAGGGAAGTCCAGCCGTTGACCGGCGCTCTCCACGGGCAGGCCACCGGTGAAGCGGACCGGTACCACGGCGACGTCGGTGGCGACGGCCAGGTCCAGCCAGGCGCCGGTCATCTTCTGCACCGGTGTTCTGCAGTCCAGGGACCGGGTGCCTTCGACATGGACCATGATCGACCGGGACCCGGCAGACAGGTCCTGGGCAAGGCCCTGGAGGATTCCCGGCAGCGCAGCCCGATCGGACCGATCGAAGAAGCGGATGAGCTCCGGGTCCTGGATATCCGGCTGGGAGAAGGACCAGTGGATCAGGTTGCCCAGCCAGGAGGTCCGGTGCTCGGCCTTGGCCAGGGTCATCACCGGACGACCGACCAGGGGACCGGCAAGCACGGAGAACCACAGGCTCTCCAGCATGGTCTGGTGGTTTGCCAACAGCAGCAATGGGCGCCCGGCGGTGGCTTCCAGCGCTGCGCGGTCCTCGACGACCACCCGACGAACGAAGCGCCGGATCAGCCCGTAGTAGAGATCGGCGACTGGCCAGTGCTCCTGGCCGAACCACTTGCCCCAGAACTTCTCGACGAGGGTCAGGTCCATCTGGACCGGCCCGGCCTGCTCGACCAGGACGTGATCCTCTGCCTCGGTCACGGTGGCGGGAACCCGTGTGTAGGGCAGCCCTTCGGGTAGCAGGGCGGGGTGTAGTGATACCCGAGCAGCCTGGTGTTCCTTCAGGGCGATCTGGGCCGGTTCCGAGGTTCCATAGACGCCCTGCAGGGTGCCGGGCAACCAGTCGCTTCGGCGCACGTCGGCCAGGTCCAGCCGGGTTTCCGTGGGACCGAGTTCGCTGAGGGACACGCCGGAGACCCAGGAACGATCGCGCAGGAATGCGGCCCTGTCCTGGGGAGCGGCCTGGCCCAGGGGACCCTTGGGGAAACAGGCTTCCACCAGCCTCAGTGCGGCAAAGACCCGGCGCTCCTGGATCCACTGCACCCGGAAGGCCGGGAAGTCGGTGCTGCCGTGGAAGCCGTCGAAGCGGACCTCGCAACGAACACTCCCAGAGGTGGGCGTCGGGCCCCACCAGTCCACCTCGGTGACCATGGCAGGGTAGGCGACCTTGGTGTCGTCGACCCGGTCGCTCCATGTGTGCAGGGCGTCGTGGGGGATGCCGTGGGTCGCCGCGTCCAGGAGTGCCGGGTGGAGTCGGCCCAGGGGTACGTCCCGTCGGCCGGCATCCAGCATGAGCGAGGCGCCACCCGAGGCGCGAACCAGCGAGGTCACCAGCTGGAAGGCGGGTCCATGGAATAGAACGCCGTCGGCGTAGGGGTCTTCAATCCGCTCCCCTTCGAGGGAAGGCCATGGTTCAGGTGCCGTCGCGGCCTCTGCTGCAACCCGGGCGATGGCGACCTCTTCCTCGCCCTCGGGAGTCGATGCGAACAGGCGAATACGGTCGCCTTCACGGGTGGTCCGAAGGGTGC
>CAZMNK010000265.1:0-4726 GCA_964567625.1 uncultured Enterobacterales bacterium
CACAACGTCGCACGGACCGTGTCGTATTCCTCCTCGTTCGTGAAGTCAGACCGGACGCTGAACTCCTCGGTGCAGACACCGATGTCCGAGCACACGGCATCACAGTCCGAGGTATCGGTTCCCCCGGTGTCCGTGGTGGTTCCCGTGCCGGGCGGGGGTCCGGGAGGCTTGCCACCCTTGCCACCCTTGCTACCGCCCTTGCCGCCGCCCTTGCCGCCGCCCTTCTCGCCGCCCTTGCCGCCCTTCTTGCCGCCCTTGCCGCCCTTGCCGCCGCCCTTGCCGCCGCCCTTGCCGCCGCCCTTGCCGCCGCCCTTGCCGCCGCCTGTGCTCGCCGAACCCGAGTCGTCTGTGTGGGTGTCGCTATCCCCGGAAGGCGAGTAGCTCAGTCGGAAGCCGACCTCTGCGTCGCTGGCGTTGACCAGAATGGCGTAGAACTGCTGGTCGCGATTGGAGTCCCCCGACTCGTCGACAAGCGGGATGAACTCATCCCCGCTCTTCACCTCGACATAGTCTCCGGGGTCATCCATGAACCCGCTATCCGTGTTGTGGGTTCCAGTGCCGTTGCCCGAGTCCGTGTCGGTGTCGGTGTCGGTGTCGGCATCCGCATCCGTGTCCGCATCCGCCTCGGAGGTGTCACCCGTGTCGATCCCAGTGTCGTCAGTGGACGTGCCGTCCTTGCAGAGAAAGTCCGTCTGATCACAACCCTGCCCGTCACTGAGCAGAGAACAACCGGGCTGAAACAACAGTGCCGAGGCGAAAAACCCAAGACCGAGCAGGTTTTTGTTCATGCGTCCTTTCCTGGATTTCCTGAGCCTGACCCGGCTTTAAGACAGACGAACCGGAGGGCTGGCTGTCGCAGTCCGGCAATGTAGCGTGACACAGCCTCTGGGCACGGTCAAACGCCCTGAAGCCGGATAGCACAATCCTCTTCTCGGAGGGGTCATGTTCACCCGCCTCAACATCCTTGCTCTCAGCGCCCTCGCTTGCCAGTGCAGTGATGCACCGGACTCGAGCGTTGCATGGGAGCCCGACCTGTATTGCCCGGGAGATCCGGGCGGTTCCTGCGCCGACAACCAGGGAGCCCTGAGTGCCGGCGCCGCGGCCGTCACCATCACACCGAATTGCTGGGAGACCTGGGACGACGTGGATGGAAATGCCGAGTACAAGTCCACCACGGATGTCTACTACGACTGTGGGTGCGACCGGCTCTGCGAGGGGGATGAAGGGTATTCGGGCCCGGACGAGGGAGAGGGTGACGAGAATTTCCAGGCGGTCTGGATGGCCGGGTTTGGTAACGGGCGTGCCGCCCAATCCATCCACGACGACCTCTGGGCCCGGGCCATCGTGCTCGAGCAGGGAAGCACGCGACTCGCCCTGGTCAGCGTGGACCTGGTGGGATGGTTCTTCGACGACGTGGTGGCCACGCGCGAGCTCCTGGTCCAGGCTGGCGTGGAGGTGGACTACCTGCTGGTGACCGCCACCCACCAGCACGAAGGCCCGGACACCATTGGCATGTGGGGCCGCCGCCTGGGGGCAACTGGCTACCAGGAGGACTACGCCCTGCTGGTCCGGGAAGCGACGGTAGAGGCCGTCCGCCAGGCGACGGAAGGCCTGCAGCAGGTCACGGCCCTGACCGTCGGGAGTGTCGACAGCAGCACCTACCAGGAACAGGGCACCTACAACATCTTCGACGACAGCCGAGACCCGGTCGTGCTGGACGAGGCGATCAAGGCCGCGCATTTCCAGGGGGCGGATGGCACCATCGCCACCCTGATCAACTGGGGAAACCACCCCGAGGTGCTCTCCAGCGACAACCTGGCCATCACTTCCGACTTTGCCCACTACTTGCGAGAAGGGGTCGAGCAAGGGGTGACCTGGAACGACGATTCCACTCCGGGCCTGGGCGGCGTTGCCATTTACGTCCAGGGCATGGTCGGAGGTCTGATGACACCCCTGCACACGACCACGGTGGACCCCAATGGAGACAGCTGGTCCGAACCCTCCTTTGAAAAGGCCGAGGCCATCGGCAAGCAGGTCGCCGAGATGTCGATGGATGCCATCGCTTCCGGCGATGTGCTTTCGGGCCCGGAACTCTCCTTTGCTGTGGCCACCGTCACCTTTCCGATCGAGAACTTCGGCTTCCAGGCGATGTTCCTGACCGGGGTCCTGGACCGAAACGCCCACGGATATGACCCGGATCGGGCCCTCAGTACTGACAACATTCCCTACACAAACACCGAGATGGCCTCGATCCGACTCGGGGAGTGGTCCCTGCTGTCCGTGCCCGGAGAGCTCTTTCCCGAGGTGGCCATCGGTGGCTACGATGGCTCTCATGTCAATGCGCCCGGTGTGGAGCTCATCTCGGCCGGAAACCCCAACCCTCCCAGCCTGGACGAAGCCCCTTCCGGTCCCTACCTCATGGAGGACATGGGAACCAGACACACCTGGATCATCGGTCTGGGCAATGACGAGTTGGGCTACATGATCCCTCCCTACGACTTCGAACTGGACGACCTTTCGCCGTACATCGGTGAGGCCCCGGGCGACCACTACGAGGAGACCAACTCCCTGGGGCCAGAGACCGTCCCGATCCTCAAGGAGTCCGCCGCCCTGCTGCTGGACTGGCAGGGATGATGCGTGACCTCTACAGCGTCCTCGGAGTCTCCAGGGACGCTGACCAGGCCTCGATCAAGAAGGCCTACAAGGACCTGGCCCGAAAGAACCACCCGGACCGGAACCCGGACCAGTCAGCGACCGAGCGCTTCAAGGCGGTCACGGCCGCATACGAGGTGCTGGGAAACGACGAGCGAAGAACGCTCTACGACGAATTCGGCGAGGCCTCCCTGCGACAGGGCTTCGATCCCGACCTCGCCCGGCGATACGGCGCCTCCGGAATGCCGGGCCCAGGCGGGGGCGGCATGGACATGGGAGACCTGTTCAGCAGCCTGTTCGGCCAGGGACGAAGCTCAGCAACCTTTTACGGAAGTGCGCGCAAGGGCCCGAATCTCCGGTCGAGCCTGGACATCGACCTCTGGACAGCCATCCAGGGTGGCTCGGTACCACTAAGGGTCCGCAAGCCCACCCGTTGTGCCCTCTGCAGCGGCCAGGGGGGCACCGGGCGACAGTCCTGTTCGAACTGCCAGGGAAGCGGCCGGGTGCGAGCGCAGCACTGGGGCCTGGACGCCCTGGTGGGTTGCGATCGCTGTGGTGGCGATGGCCACGTCTTCGCGGCCGAGTGCGGAACCTGTGCGGGAACGGGACGGGCCATGGAAGCGGTCAAGCTCACCATCCGTGTGCCTCCTGGCATCGAGGACGGTCAGTCCCTGCGCTTGAAGGGCCAGGGCGGCGCAGGCCGGGACGGGGGTCGGCCCGGTGACCTGCATGTCCGGATCGACGTTCACAACCATCCGCTCCTGCGACGCCTGGGAGACGACCTGGAGGTGGAGCTGCCATTGACCCTCTCGGAAGCCGCGGCGGGTGCCAAGATCCCGGTGCCAACCCCCTGGGGGGAGGTGCGGGTCAATGTGCCGGCAGGGACTTCCAATGGCGCACGCCTCCGCATTCGAGGCCATGGCATTCGAAGGAAGGACGCCCGAGGAGACCTGTACCTGGTCCTTCGGCCCCAACTCCCCCGAGGAGACGACGATCGACTGGCCGAACTCACCCAGGCGCTGGACGAACTCTACGAAGAACATCCAAGGGCCAACTTCTCGCTGCCCTGAACTGGCGCGTTAGAAGCCGTGACTTCCCGGAGGAGACAATCATGACCAGGGCAACCTGCGCCATCGCGGCCCTGCTCGTCGCGTGCAACGGCGACGACACCACCGAGGACACCGGCACGGCAGCCGACGTCTTCAGTCAGATCATCAACACCACCACGCCAGCGACCGGCGAAAACAGCTGCTACGCCTCCGGCGATGACTGGATCGTCCAGGAAGCTCACGTCAACTGCGTGCAGGAGGTGCCGTTCACCGGCGAGGTCATCGATTTCGAATCCGATGACGAGGTGCCCGAGGCCACCATCGAGATCTTCTACAGCGACCAGGTCGAAGGAACCCCAACCCACACGCTGGTCTCCGATGACAACGGCCAGTTGGATGGAACCCTGCAGACCTGCGCACCTTTCTCCTACAAGGCGACCACGGACAACGAGACCGCCGACGATCCGACCAAGATCACCATCGAGGCCCACGAAACGTACGGGTACCAGTCGAGCCTGGAAGGCGCCGAGTTCAACTCGGTCTCCGAGGCCACCTACACCGTCATCCAGGCACTGCTGGGCATCAGCCCGGACCCGGCCAATGGTGTCGTGGCAGGAGCCCTCTACGACTGCAACGAGGACCCCATCGAGGGGGGCCAGATCATCGTGAAGATCGATGGAGAGTACGTCGATGGGCAGGAAGTTCGGTACTTCGTAGAGGATTTCCCCCACCGCGAGCAGCCCCACACCTCGGAGGACGGCCTCTGGCTCGCCATGCAGGTCCCCACAGGCCGGGCCACAATCGAAGCGTGGATGGTCATGGAAACTGGCGGTGAGCCCCAGTTGATGGGGACCACAGCGCTGGACATCTTCCCGGACTCCATCAACATCTCGAGCATCTACATCGGACATGATGACGGCGTGCTGTTGGACGCGGCCTGCCTCGAAGCCAGTTGTGGGGTCGAGTCGGACACCGACACCGACACCGACACCGACACCGACACCGACACCGACGCTGATGCGGAC
>CAZMNK010000266.1:0-4685 GCA_964567625.1 uncultured Enterobacterales bacterium
GCCCGTGCCTGTCAGGTGATGGGTCAGCTTGGTGTGATGTCGAACTCTTGCTGCTCGAAGAAGCGGACGGAGAGCCAACTCAAGGTCTGTGCTCTTTGGAAACGGCGTGGACGACCGTGCGCTGCCTGACCGATCCACCCTCAGACCGTCGGCAACGGCCATCAGGTCTACGAGGTCTGCGCGGACATTGGATAGAAGTTGATTTTAGATCTTCATGGCGGGACCGTAGCAGCCCGGGGTTGGGCTCGAAGGGCCCATGCTCACCGGGGACTACGGGACCAGACTCGGCTCATCAGGCTCAACCCAGCCGTAGAAGTGCCCCGGCTCAGCGTCCCGCGGTGGGCGACCCAGGCGGCCTCCCTGGTGGGCGGCCCTGAGATTGACTAGCCCAAGGAGAGGGACTCCGGGGGCGACTCGGATCACCTGCCCTTTACCTTTCTGCACGAAGGGGCTCAAGTCCTCGCTGTGCATGGTCTCTCGGATTGTTCCCAGGATTCTCGACTTTGCAGTGCGCAGCGCGCCTGCAGGGTCGTCGACCTCGAACCAACGCCTCTGGTGGTCGAGAGTGCGGCTTGCACCCATCTGAACGTTGGCCAGGAACCGTAGCTCCGAGTGGCTGACGCGCTCGGGGGGGCCAGCCAAGGGGGCCAGCCACCCCGAGTAGCCACCACGGGTGAGGCTGTAGACCACTGCCTCCACGCCCTCCTCTCGGAGTTGGGTCTGGCGATGTCGAAAGACGTGGACCGCCAGTGCCCTCGGAACCCTGACAGCGTCCTCCTCCGTGGTGTCGAGGACCGCCCACGTCTCGTCGCCAGCGAGGGTGAATGGCTCGGGGATGCGGGGCGGTCGACCCGGGCCCCTGTGGAGGTCCTCCTGGTAGGGGAAGCCCAGCAGATGCCCGACGATCTCCAACAGCGAGAACCCCTCGTCCTGAGTGCGAGCCCGCCAGCGGACATCCGCCTTCTTCTTGGAGTCTCCAAGCTGGCTCGTGATCCGCTCCCGCCAGGGCACCAAGTCAGCGTGGGCATCCGCCCAGACTACCTGCGCCTCCTCGCCGCGACCGAGCCTGTGCAGGGCCGGGAGCCTGTAGATCTGGGGCCAAGGGCCCAGAAACTCGGTGGTGTCGTTTTCAGTCGACTCCTGGAGCAATGAGTCGATCTGCTGGAGACGCTTCTCCGTCCCCTCACCGTCGAGGCGGTAGAGGAGGTGCGCTCGGCGGTAGGCCGCAAGCGCCCGGACGGGCCCCCGCCGACCGGCGGCCACAAGTTGGTCATGTGCCCGCTCGACCAGTTGAAGCGTCTCGGGTGTGCCCCCCGGGAACAACTTCATCTGGGAAGCTCGCTGAAGCAGTGCGACTTCTCCGGCCATGATGTCGTCTCCGAATCTGACATGTTGAGCGTGTCTGATCTGTCATGCCATGTAGATAGGCGGTTGCAGACAGCCGATTCGCGGCATGTCTAATACCACATCATCGTCGGACATCCCACATGAACCTCACAGAGAACACTCCCGACTTCGGCAAGATCAGCCCTCACTTCACCCTCCCCTCGGACTGGCGGCACCTCGTCCAGTCCTTCCAGCTTTCGGACGGCGTCCATGCCGACCCGGGGGTTGGCTCCAACCTCGCCTTCTTGGCCGCCGAGAAGCAGCTTCCCCGGGACTTCTTCGATCCTGATCGTCCCGAGAAGGGTGGCTTGCTCGTCTTCACCGGCGACTACGGCCAGGACCATGCCCTGTTCCCCTTGTCCGCGCTGGACGACCCCTACGAGTTCCAGGCGCCCAAGGTGGACCGCCACCTCTTCGACGAGGCTGGCATGACTCTTCGCGTCCGCCCGGACAGCGTGCGTCAGTTCAGCGTCCACATTCCTGGCGAACGCCGCGACTCCGGCACCTACATCCCGATCCGTATCGCAGACATCGAGGTACGGCAGGAGGGCCGCCAGGATCGCTGCGTGCGGGTCGTGTTCACTCCGGTCCCGGCCGAGCAGTTCTTCCAGTTCCTGGGTGCCACAGAGGCCCACGTGGTCTGGATCTCGCTCCAGCGCCACGGGGGCTTCTCCGCGCCCTTCACGCCCGAAGGCAAGGGGCTGTACAAGCTGGCCCCCCGCTACGCGGCCAAGTACCTGAAGAAGCAGCCCGAGGCCTGGCTGGCAGACGCCCAGTTCAACGCCCCGCCGCACCCCGACTGGCCCGATGTCTGCGTTCGCGGCTTGGGCTGGGACGAGACCCGGCTGAAGGCCTACCAGCGGCCGGCTGGGAAGCGGCGCACGGCCAAGCGCGAGGAGCGCCCGGAGCGGGACCGACGCCCCAAGCGCCCCGTCCGGTGGGTGCACCCCGACCTGGGGGGGAAGGACTACGTGGAGTTCCTCTCCGGCAACACCAGGCCTCGCGGACACAGGAGTGTGCCACCCGATCACCTGGAGCACCTCCTTGCCGGGCTGCCCTGCCTGACCCGCGCTGACGGGCTCCGGCCGTGGCACGCGCTCAAGCTGGAGCGCTGGGGAACCCTGCCTGAGCGCACCGACCTGGAGCGCGCCAGCACCCGGTTCATGCTCACGGCCGCCGAGCGGGCCGCGCCGGTCCTGGGTCAGTTCGTGCCCATCCGGGACCTGGTGGCGATGGACGAGGTGCACCGCAAGACGGTCGAGGCCTGGGTCCTGGGCCGCAGCATGACCATGATGACGGGCCTGGGGATGGTCCTGTGAGCGGCGCCCTGTACGCCGTGAAGATGGCTCGGTGCCGCATCTGCGGCGTGACTCTCTACGAGCCCAGCGAGGAGGAGTACCGCGAGAAGGGCTCCCAGCTCCGCCAGTCCTGCCAGGAGGGGGTCGAACCTGTCGGGGTTCATCCTGTGGTCTTCCTGTAGAGGAGCACCCCGAAGCCGACCCCGATCACCCCGAGCGCCCACTGCTGCCTCGACGTCAGCACGGCTGCCTGCTTGGGCTCCGGCTCGGGCACTGCCGCGCTGATCTTGGTGAGCCCGCCGGCCGTCGCTGGGTCGAACAAGAGGTAGGGCCAGACGTCGCCAGCCGGAGGGACGACGCCGGCCTGGCCGGCGGCCGGACTCCACCAGGACTCGCGCCGGATGCCAGGGGAGGCTTCTGCGGCACCGTCGAAGGCACGTGCAAAGGGGTCGGACCGCATCACCTACTCCTTCCGCCCCTTCGAGCGGTGGTCGAGCAGGGCTGAGAGCATCACCCCGGCCGAGAGACCGAGACCGAGAGGAACGACGGCCGAGGCGACCGTCTGGAGGGTGTAGCGGGCATTGGACACCAGGTGCCCGCCCGCCTTGGTCAACAGTGACGCAGACGCGTCGACCGACGCTCCATAGGCTTCCTGCTGTTGTGATCGAAGCTCTTCCTGCTGCTTGCGGCGGCGCTCGGCTTCCTCGCGGGCCTGGTCGACGGCCTCATCGGCCACCCGGCTGAGCACGTCGTCGATCTTCTTGGCCATGACCTACCCCTCCCCCTGCTCGGCGAGGTCCACCCGGCCGCCGACCGCCCGGCGCAGGGTCTCAGCGTGCAGCTCGCGGACGGAGGAGCCCGTGGACGACAGGATGCGGGCGATGTGCGGGGACAGGAAGATGGTCGACGTCAGGGCCGTGATCGAGCCCAGGAAGGCACGGGTGTCGCACCCCCCACATCGAAGGTAGGGACGCCCCTTCTTGTCGTACCGGAGGGCGCAGGTGTCCTCCCGCAGGCAGAGGGGGCAGCGCACGAGCTGTTCCTGGTTCACGGGGTCACCTCAGGGTTCGGCGGGTCAGTGGGCTGGGGCGCGACCGCCGTGGCCACGCCACGCACCCAGCCCTCTACACCGGACGCGCCGAAGCGCGTCTTCTCAGCGATCCAGCGGCCTCCGGGCTCCACGCGGAGCACCAGATCGGCACCATGGCCATACCCAGAGTCACCCTTGATGCCCGCCGACTTCGTCGAGTGCAGGACACCGATCACGAGCGGCGAGCCCATCGTTGCGATGGCCGTGAGGTCAGCCGGGAGAAGTGAGCTGTGGCTGACCGAATCGATGACAACCGCCGCCCCGGCCCTTGCCGCCGAGGTCAGGTCGGCCACAGTCGCGGAGGTGGCGATCTCCACGTCGGTCCGAGCACCCATGCCGGCGATGCTCAGCCTGCGGGCGAGCAGAGGGCCCGGGGCCTCCTCAAGTGAGCAGACCAACACCGGTGTGACCTGGGCTGCGAGTTGGAGCGCCAGCGTCGACTTCCCCGACCCCGGCAAGCCGTAGAGCAAGACGACAGAGCCCGCCGTCCACGAGAGCCCAGTTGCGGAGCAGAGCTGGACGTCCCACGACGCCTGGACGATCTCCCTCGCCGTCAGCTTCCTGGCAGCGGCGGCCAGGTGTTGCCCCACCGGACGGCGGACAGGAGGGTTCATCGTCCCGGTCGCGTGGCAGCTCTGGCACCACGCCGGCCTGATGGTGTCCGTGGTGGTCGTTCCGCAGATGGCGCAGGTGAACGTCCGCACGCTCGCTCCCGTTAGTTCACTGACTAGTAGTACTCGTAGGTAGAGCCCTAGGGGCGGTCGGTCACCGTGCCGGGCAATCTTCGAGAGCCACAAAGCTCTACATGAGCATGCATCTTGACGCGTCAGCGTTTTTGTGGCCCTCGAACATGGACCCGACGCTGGTCCCCTACGGAGGCTCCCGCTACGCTGTGCTCATGGACAATCACG
>CAZMNK010000267.1:0-4674 GCA_964567625.1 uncultured Enterobacterales bacterium
GGGCCAAGGCCGAGAAGAGGGCCAAGGCCGAGAAGAGGGCCAAGGCCGAGAAGAGAGCCAAGGCCGAGAAGAAGCGGCCCGCGCCAGGCCAGACCCCCCACAGTGCCCCGGACCACCGGCCGGTGCCCCGGACGGGACCCCAACAGGCACGCCCCCAGAACAACGCCCATGTGCGTCCCGGGGACCGGCCGGCACCAGCCAGGCCCCACGCAGCCAGGCACTCCTGGCGCCCCAACCACTACCGTCCCCTGCCGTCCCGCCTGCACTGGTCCCTGGGCTGGTTCGTCTACCCACACCCCTACTGGTACGCCGGCACGAACGTCGTGGTCGGCAGCGGGAGCAGCGGGTACGTCGCGCCACAGATCGATCGCAAGGTCGACCGCTACGACTCCTTTTCCCTGGGTGCCAAGCTCGGCACGACCCTGGGTGCCTATGGCGGTGGCGGCAGCTACAGCGATGCCGGCATCGGCGTGGCCGCTCGCTACCGGCTCGCCGAGCCCATCGGGCTGGAGTTGGCCTACAACTACAGCAGCAGCACGGATCCGGACGACCCCACTCGCTACACCCACATGGTGCAGCCAAGCGTCCAGTTCTTCCTGTTCCCCTGGACCCGGGTAAGCCCCTACGGCACCGTCGGACTGACCTTCGACACGACCTATGACGCCGACCGGGGTGTGAATGGCCAGGCCCAGCCCATCAAGGACAGCGCCTGGGGGGCACACGCCGGTCTGGGCATCGAGTTCGCCATCGGCGACAACCTGGCCCTGGACATCGAAGGCCGCGGAATCCGCTACGTCGAGGGCCACCCGGACACGCTGAACACCCAACTGCAGACCTCGGTGGGCCTGAACTACTACTTCTAGTCCACCCCCGAACCCACGCCGCCCGTCCTCGGTCTCTCGAGGACGGGCGGTCGCCCTTCGGGCCGGCTAACGGGCAGGGCATGCCTTCCCCCCAGAGCATCTCCGACATCGACTGGGACACCTGGCAGGCCCAGGACGTGGCCACCCTGCTCTTTGTGATCCGGGGTGGCGAGATCCTGCTCATCCGCAAGAAGCGTGGTCTTGGCGCCGGGAAGATCAACGGTCCAGGGGGCCGTGTGGAGCCCGGTGAAACCACGGCCGAGTGCGCGGTGCGTGAGGTCCAGGAAGAGCTGGGGGTGACCCCCACAGGCCTGCGAAACCACGGAGAGCACCGCTTCCATTTCGTGGACGGCTACACCCTGCACTGCCACATCTTCACCGCCACGGACTGCGAAGGGGACCCCATCGAGACCGACGAGGCGATTCCCCTGTGGTTTCCGATCGACGCCATTCCCTACGAGGAGATGTGGGCCGACGACAGCCACTGGCTCCCCCTGGTGCTGGAGGGGAAGCGCGTGGATGGGCGATGGATCTTCGACGGGGACGAGATGGTCGACATGGACCTGGAAAGCAAGGCCCCCTGACCCTGTCCGGGACAGGGTTAGCTGGATCCGATGAAGACCAGGACCCACGCCACTGCACTCCTGTTCTCCCTGTCGCTGACAGCCTGTGGCGGTGGCGATGCCATGACCCTGCCTCCCACAGAGGCTGACCGGGTGATCCAGGAGACCCCGGCGGACAACCCCGGAGCCGACGCCTTTCCCCGCTTCGCGACCGCCTTCGGGGTCTATGTCCTGGCCACTGAAGACGTGTCCGACGCCGACCTGCTCTGGGCGGTGAACGTGATGGCCCAGTACCTGGACGACAACGAAGACGGCACGGTGGATGCCCCCGAGGTGGTCCAGGAAATGACCGCACGCAGCGCCACCATCGTGATGTTCGAGACCGAGCGAGAGGCTCGCTTCTTCCGGAACTGGGACCTCCTGGACGGGCTGGCGGCCCAGGATCTCTATGGCGAGGAGACCCACCCCAGCGATCGCTTTGACGCCAGCCTGGAGGAGGTCCTGCACCTGGTGACCCACGTGGGCTGGTCCAATGCCTGGCCAGACTCCTGGGCCGAGACCACGGGCAGCGAAGTGGCCGAGGCCATGGATCTTGCCCGGGGGGGTCACTTCGAGGAGATGCCCGACAGCTACCCAGACGAGGCCTGGTACCACTACGACGACGACACCTGTGACTATGGCTGCATGATCACCGAGTACGTCTACTGGGCCACAACCACCTGGCTCGGGGCCCAGGCGAACCGTTGCGACGAGATCGCCCACGAGTGGGAGCCCTGCACACCGGAGGCCCTGGAGAACACCGACCCGACCATCCACGCCCTGCTCCAGGACGAGCGCTTCCGGCTCCCGACCCTGCTGCCGGACGGCTCCTACGGGGAATAGCTACAGCGGGCGCTCTCCCCGGGCCCGCTCCTCGTCCTGACGGGCACGGATGGCGGCATGATTCCTTCGCGCAAGAAGGGTCAGCTGCCGCACCGCGGGAGCCACTGCCTCGACCAGGTCCTCCGGAACCCGGTCGAGCACCAACCGGACCGTGCCCTTCCCCGTGAGGGGCGGGGCAACCCGGACACTGCACTCCCTGGCGCCGGCCTGCAGGCGGATCCGGGCCTGTCCGGCACCCAGGTACCGGGTGCCTGATGCCAGCACCTGGCCGGGGGGAACGGGCGAGAGAAGTCGGGTGATTCCCTCGGGACTCAGATCCAGGCCCATGCGCCGGGCGAGCTCGTGCTCCAGGGGGGACTCCGGCACCAGCCACAGGAGGCTTCGGGTTCGTGCCAGGCGCTCCTGGGGAGAGAGGCTCAGGGCCCTGTCCGTGAGCGACAACAGCCCATCCTCCTTCCAGGCGGCCACCGCCCGGGGCACCCGGTCCAGGATGTCCTCCTCGAAGATCCCTCGAAAGAAATCCCGGTCCAGGGCGTCCTGGTCCCGGAAGTGGTGGACCAGAAAAGTGCGCACCTCGTCGTCCAGGGAGACCTCGTGCCCCTCGTAGAAGGCCGGTCCTTCCACATCTGGAACCTCTCCCGGATCCCGGGTCTGTACCTGGGCCACCCCGAAGATCTGGGTGCGAGCCGATGGCCCCAGCCCCAGCAGGTTGAGCGGACGCCGCTGTTCGCTGACCAGTTGGCTGTAGCTGTAGCGCGCGGTCTTCGAGCTGGGAGCAACGGACCGGATCAATGACATGCGGTGTCCAGCACCGGCAAGCAGGCGGTAGTTGTGGGCTTTTGCCAGTTCTTCCAGGGCCTGGCTGGCCCGATCCTGGAAGGGCTTCAGGTGGGCCCAGAAGTCGTCGTAGGAGCCCTTGAAATGACCCTCGACATAGGCCTGGGTGGAGGTGACCATGTAGACATCCACCCACTGGGGTCCAAATCGTCCCAGGACGGTGCCAATCTCCTCGAAGACCTGTTCCGGCGTGGTGCCTGCCAGGCCGAGCAGGAAGTCACAGGAGACCGCATCCATGCCCCGTTCTGCCAGCTCGGTGAATCGGCGCTCGATGACCTCCAGCCCCTGGGGACCCCGCTCATGGGCAATGTTGACCTGGGCATCGAGGGTCTGGATGCCAAAGCTGACCCGGTCCACCCCGTGGGTCTTGAGCACGTCCAGCCGCGCGGCGCTCATCACCGCAGGATCGAATTCAAATTCTCGACTGGCCAGGGGATGCCAGCGCAGCCGGTCAGCAAGGGCCGAGAAGAGTTCCTCGAGCATGCCTGCCGGCAGGGTGGATGGGGTGCCGCCCCCCACGTAGAGCGCGTGAAACTCCAGGTGGGCCACGGCCGGAGCCAGCACCTCCAGGGAGGTGAGCAGGCGATCGAGGTAGGCCCGCAGCCACCCGGGATTGGCGGGCTGTAGCCGCTCGTAGTTGCAGAAGCGGCAGATGCTCTTGCAGAAGGGCACGTGGACATAGACGTTGTTCTGGGCAGGCAGCGCACCAGGAACGGGCCTGGCCTGGCCCCACAGCGCCGCGAGCTGGGGCACTGTCCATCGCTTCAACGGACCCCGCAGGTACGCCAGCCGAGAGGCGTCCGGAAGACCCGAGACCGTGGCATAGCGGTCCTGGAGGCGTCGCCGTGCCTCGGCGTGCCGTGGATCCAGTGGGCGGATGGACATGATCGGGATTCTATCCCTCATCGGTCCCGGGGTAGAACCTCGGAGTGCGTACCCTGGTCCTGCTGCTCGGTTCCCTGGCCCTCGCTGCCTACGCCCTGTGGGACGCCGGGCAGTTGAACTGGCTCTGCGACGACGCCTACATCTCCTTTCGCTACGCCCGGAACCTGGTGGAAGGCCATGGCCTGGTCTTCAACCCGGGCGAACGGGTCGAGGGGTACACGAACTTCCTGTGGACCCTGCTGGCGGCAGCGGGTCTCCGACTGGGGCTGGCACCCGAGGCCACGAGTCCCCTCCTGGGCCTGGCTGCCCTTGCAGGGTTGCTTGCGCTGATGTTCCGCACCTCGACGACCATGGCCCGGGACCTGGTCCTGCCCCGACCCTGGCTGTCTCTGGGCCTGGCCGGTGTCGCCCTGCACGCCCAACACCGGATCTGGGCCACCAGCGGGTTGGAGACCGGGCTGTTCACCCTGCTGGTGACCGCGACCGTCGTGGCCGCCATCGAGGCGCGCACGGATCGGTCCTGGCTCGGGGTGGGACTCTGGGGCAGCCTGGCGACGTTGACCCGACCGGAGGGGGCGCTGGTCTACGGGCTCGCCATCCTGAGCGGACTCCTGGGCCCTCGGACCGGGCGGGTGGGACGCCTG
>CAZMNK010000268.1:0-4668 GCA_964567625.1 uncultured Enterobacterales bacterium
GCCCCTCAGAGAGGAAAGGAACGCTCAGGCCGTCAGGCATCCAGCATAGAGTCTGGAGAGGATCTGAACCGAGGCCTGCATGCACCCGGGACAGTCGTCAACACTTGGTCCTCCAGGCTTCGATCTCCGATCCAAACCAGATCTCGTCCAGCGTGCTCTGCCGAAGATTCCCGATGGCCCGGTGGTCCATGCCACAACGCACCACGTCGCCATTGGGCAACAGGTAGAGCAAGTCTCTCAGTTCACGACAGGGAAAGGCGAGCCCTTCCTGCTGGAGTTGGTAGCCATAGACGTTCTTCGTGATCAGGCGGGTATACAGGTGGTCGATCAGGGGCAGTTCCTGCTTCGTTCCCACCCGAGCATCCGCCAGTGCCCGATAGGCCTCCTCCGGGTCCGAGACCATGATCACCCGCTGGGCAGGCCCCTCCTCCGGTGGACTCGTTCCAATCAGAAACGGGTCCACATTGACGCCTGGAATCAGGTCGGCCCCCACCTCGTCCGCAAAGGCGATCATGTCGTCCAGTTCAGGAAGGGACTGGTCCGTCAGGGCAAAGTTGATCCCAAACTGGAACCCGTATTTCGGCTTCAATTCCGCGACTTTCCGAACCGTGCGCTCCACGATCCGACGACTGCCCTCCACTCCTCGAATGTGATCGTGGGTCTTCTCCAACCCGTCCACGCTGATCCGCAACTGCAGACCCGGCCAGGCGATGGCCTCGATGGCCTGGACGACCCGGTCGGTCAGCATGCCATTGGTGGTGAGCTGGAGGATGTAGGGGTCGATGATCTCCCGCGCCATCCAGTGACCAGAGCTGCCGAAAAACGGCGAGCCATTCCTCCGTGCTCAGGTCGTCGTGGTCCTTGACCTGCCAACTGGGGCAGCCCACACACTTGAGATTGCAGCGGTAGGTCGTGATCAGGTGGGCTGCGTGGGGACGGGGAATCCACGTCGGATCCAGACGCCTGCGTGTGGCCGAGCGCGCCACGTTGTGCCACGCCCGAAGCCGGCGCCGCATCGTGGCACGACGAGAAGCGAGGCCATCAGCCTCATTCAACTGGTCACCATGGAGTCGAAGTTGATCCACCGCTTCATGAGAAGTGGTGTCATCTCCCCCCGCAGGGTCATCTTGGCGAAGATGCCCCCCATCTTGACCAGGTTGGCCGCCTGGGCAAAGGCGATCAAGGGACGCGGATCATCCTTGAAGCGCTCGGAGTGGTACAGCCGCCAGACCAGGTCCTTGGACAGGAACCCCTTGTTCATCAGCACGATGAGCGCCAACCAACGCTGATCGGGCTTGGGACGGGGGTAGTTCAGGTCAACCCGGAATTGTTCAAAGGCATGGGTGTTGATGCCCTCGATGTCCGCCTCGGTGATGCGACCCTCCCGCAACAACTTTCGAGCCAGGTGGGTATTCGGGTAGATCGTCAGTCCGAACAGGTAGAGCTCAAAGGGACGCTCCAGCTCCATCAGCATGTGGAAGAGTTCATCCTTGTCCTCTTCGGTGCTGTAGGGATCATCCCAGATGAGCTGGAGGTTGGACTGGATGTCGACCTGTCGAAAGACCCGCTGGGACTCCAGGATCATCTCGTTTGTGGTCTGCCGGTTGTAGAACTCCTGGTTCACCCGTTCATTGGCCTGAATGCCCATGCAGACAGCCCGGAGACCGGCTTCCTTCAACTTCTGGAGAGGTTCCAGGTTGACCATTCTCGGGTCCACCAGGACCTCAAATGGAATGCCCACTCTCTTCGGCCACTTCTCCGCAAACTCCTCGATCCATTGCTTACGAATCGGAAAAACCTCGTCATCGAAGCGGACGATCTTGATGTTCGTGCAGAGCTCCATGGCGTATTCCATCTCGGCGATGATGTTCTCCACCGACCGCATCCGAAAACTCTTTCCAAGTCCCTCGTACAGCGGTTTTGTGACCGTGTTCGAGCAGAAGGTACAGGTCCAATATGGACAGCCCCGAGAAGCCAGCAAGGTGTACTCGGGGTTGGTGATGAACGGGTCACCCTGCGTCACACGGCCGGCCTCGATGTGGAACTTGTCGCCCTGGGTGTGGAAGTCGCGGAAGGGCACGGCATCGAGGTCCACCAATGGCGCCAACTCGTTCTTGTAGACCCGGTCCCCTTCCCGGACCCAGAATCCAGGGCAGTCCCGAACCGACCGGCCATCCCGAAGCCGCTCGAAGAACTCGACAACGGCCACGTCGACCTCTCCAATCGCCACGTAGTCCGCGATGGCAATCGCCTGGTCCGGAAGGAAGGTCGGGTGCATCCCCCCCCACAGAATGGGGAGGTCCGTTGCGCTCCGCACCCGCTCCGTCAGGTACTTGGCCATGCGGTGGAAGGCGCTGGCCCGCACGCTGAACCCGATGATGTCCACCTGGGTTCGCTGCAAGGTCTCGATCAGATCCTGGACTTCAGGCTCTGTCGGCCAGGGAAAACGGTTGTTCACCCAGTCCTTGAAGTAGATCTCCGTGACCTCGAAACCCGCTTCTCGCAGGCTACTCGACACGTGCCGCACACCATTGTTTTCCAAGGCGTACAGGCTGATGATCGCGATCCTGAGACCGTTGGCCAAGATGGACTCCCTTTCATGATTCTACAGTAGGATGCCCTGAACCGGAGGACGGATGCTGGTCGTCGTGGGTGCAAACGGCCGAACAGGGCTTCAGGTCGTCACGGAAGCAAGGCGCCGAGGGCTTCCTGTCCGGGCCGTGGTCCGCGACGATCGGGACGTGGATCGCCTGGGGGGAGTCATCGACGTCCAGAACACCTCCTACGCGAATGCGGACCATGCCGAGTCCCTGCCCGCCGTCCTGGAGGGAGCCACCGACGTCATCTGTTGCATCGATCCCCGAACCCAGGGACCCAATTCACCGATCTACAAAGGCGTGGCCGCAGAACACGTGGTCCGTGCCGCCACCGCGGCCGGTGCCCGCCGGATCCTGCACCTGAGCGTCATGGGGGCCTTTCGATGGTCCTATGCTCGCCTCAATCGTCAGGCCTTCGCCCTCGAGGGGGGCGTGCGGAACTGTGATGCCCCCTGGTCCATTCTGCGCATGTCGGCGGCCTTTGATGAGGTCATCGAAGCCCATGTGCGTCCACCAGACGGCGGCCGCCCACACCCACTTCATCCATCCAGCCGCTATGCGCCGCTCTCCCGTCGGGAGGCGGGTTGTGCAGCCCTGGACTACCTGGACCGCATGAAACCCGGGCGTGCCCAGTGCATGGGTGGTCCGCAGATCTACACGGGCCCCGAGCTCGCCCGACTCATCGAATCGATGCGGCCCCAGGGAACGACCAGGACGCGGTACCTGGCCCTGCCCAGGGGAGACGTCAGCGTGGCCCCAGAAACCACGCACCTGACCCTCGGATACATCCCCATCTCCCGACTGGAAGAGGCCCTTGGAGCGGATCCCGGGGCCCGACAGAACTTGGAGCCGGTCCCGGTCTATGAGCGGGTCGAGCCTGGTGCCCATCCTGCGGACATGGGCGGCGAGCCCCCCGCACTGGCCAAGGTCGGACCGGACCTTCGACGCATCCTGCACGGGCACCTGGTCACCGATCTCCCTCGAGCCGGGGTCCAGTCCAATGGCCCCGTTCAGCTGGACTTCCACGAGGCTGCCCTGCAGGGTCGCCGGGCCAAGGCCCACGGTGGCTGGATGCAGGAGATGATCGGTGTGCATGTCGTGGACAGCCACGGGACGCTTCTCCACACGGGTGAGGTCACCTTTCTCCGGGACCGCCTGGCCGAGATTTTTTACGCCTGGTGGCGCAGGGAGGCCATCCCCGGTGAGGTCTGGGACGAGTTGGACATGGGAGTTCGGCGCCGGCTGGCCAAGGACAAGAACTTCCGGGACGACCCCCGCGTGGCGGCTTTCGCTGCCACCCGACATGAATAGCTGACGCCTCTGTCACTCGAGGAAAGCGGGCTAAGAAGGGCCTGATGAGGACAACCCGTCCCCTCAGCCTGCAAGAGCACTGGTGGCGTCGGCTCCGTCGTCGGATCCTGAGCATCTCCGCAGTGACTGTCTTGGCTGCGGTGTTCTGGCCCACCGCCTGGCTGACCCTTCCCGCAGCCGTGATCTGGGACCTTCTCACCCGACGAAAGGGCCTGCCTACAGCCCGGTTTGCCCTTCTGGCGATGGGCTACCCGCTCCTGCAAGCACTGGGCCTCTCCTACCTGTTTTTCACCGCCCCGCTGCGCTGGTCACCTCGTTGGCACCAATGGAATGAGCGCTTCCAGGTCTTCTGGGGTCATGCGGCCCATGGATACCTGCAATGGATCTACAGCCTGACCCTCAAGGTCGAGGGACTCGAAGCCCTTGAACCCGGCCCCATCCTCTTGTTGATGCGACACACCAGCCAGGCGGACACTCTGCTCATTCCCCACCTGGTCGGTACCGGGCTCCACCGCAATCTCCGGTACGTCCTCAAGAGAGACCTGCGGCTCGACCCCTGCTTTGACCTGCTGGGCGAGCGCGGACACCACGCCTTCGTCTCCCGGGGGAAGGACCCCGAAGGCGATCGCCAACAGATCCGCTGGCTGCTCCAGGACCTCACGGCCCGGGACATCGTCGTCATCTACCCCGAAGGAACCCGGACCTCTCCCGAGAAGAAAGAGCGACTGGCTCGTCGACTCCAGGAGCAGGGCGAAACCAG
>CAZMNK010000269.1:0-4639 GCA_964567625.1 uncultured Enterobacterales bacterium
ACGCAGGGGATCCCTACTACCGGGACAGCGATGGCGATGGCCACGGCGACCCGGGCGAGGAACAGGTCGCCTGTGCCGAACCCGACGGTTTCGTGAGCGCCGGGACGGACTGCGACGACGACAACGCAGAGATCAACCCGGATGCCCTTGAAATCTGCGACCCCGACGAGCTCTCGCTGGACAACGACTGTGACGGGCTGGTGGACGCAGAAGACGACAGCCTGGACCCCAGCACAGCAGGTTCCTGGTACCCCGACAACGACGGCGATGGGTACGGTGACGCCGCCAACAGCATCCTGGCCTGCAGCCAGCCCTCGGACACCACGGACGACGGCACAGATTGCGATGACACCAATGCCGAGGTGTTTCCCGAGGCAGAAGAGGTCTGCGATGGCGTGGACAATGACTGCGACGGGACAACCGATGGGGACATCCTGTTCACCGCCTTCACATCGACCTATGTCTACCAGGGCGTGGAGACCCTCGAGACCCTGCAGACCGAGGTGCAGGAATCCTCGTGGCTGTGTTCCACCTCGCTGGAGAGCACGGATAGTTTCAGTGGACCGCTGACCTGTGGGAGCGGAGACAGCGACATCGGCTACGAACTGGCGCTGACCTTCTTTGTGACGGAAGAGACGGTCGGCACCTGGTCCTTCCGCCTGGGGCCGGACTTCGGGCGGGGAGGAGTCCTCTTCCTCAATGAAACGGAGGTGGACCAGGTCATGGATGATGATCTCTGGTGGAACGGCAGTTGGGACAACAGCGAGGAGCTTCTCCAGGGAGGCGCAGAGCTGGCAGCGGGCACCCACACCTTCCACGCCTTCGGCTTTGAGGACTGCTGCTCCGGCCCAAACGCCCTGCAGTACAGCGTGGACGACTCGGACTGGGCATCGATCACCCAAGAGGGCCAGGGCCTGAACTGCGACCCCTGACCCGGCCAGATCGGCTTGCGGCCCGGGACATGAATGCTGCCAGGACACGAGCCGATAGCAACGCTTTCGCCCAGGCTGATTGATCATGAATCACTATTGTTTCAGTTCTGACAGACCCGCCATCCTGTTCACTTCAAGAGGATTGCCGTGGGGAGGCTGCTACGCTGCAGTCAGTGGTCCGGCACGTTTGGGGGTCTCCAGCAGATGACGTTCTCCGCCTTGAAGCCATTCGGCCAGGAGCCGCGATGGGCCGGGTGTCTCCATGGATAGATGGTGGCTTCCAGGGGTCTCTGCGATCGCCCTCTTTGGCTGCAGCAGCGTCGGAGCCCATGAACCGACGACAGAAACCAGGGAGGTCCGCCCGGCGGAGGCTTCGGAGCTGTCGTCCGCACTGTCCGTCTTCGCCGGCGAGACCATTGCCTTTTCTCGGCCTCTGGATGAGTGCATCAGGGAGGTGCTCGTCGACGCCCGGAGCGCACGGTCCTCCCAGGAGTTGCTGACCCACTGGGTCTTTGCCATGACGGTGGCAGAGCGGATTACCAGCATCCTGTCGGGCCGCGGGTTTGACGGCACCGTCGAGAGTTTTGATGCACAGATCAATGTGATCGACTCGGGCATTCCCTGGGGACAACTCTCCTTCTACGGCGAAGGGATGAACCCCCTGTTCGAATTGCAGGATTCGTTCTGGGAAGGCCTGGCGAAAGCCCTTCCAGACAAGAAGGCGACAGACTTCTTCCGCCTCTCCACCATCACCTATGACAATGCCAGCTTCAGTGGGTGGTCTGAAATACAACAGCGAACCTGGGATTATGGCGGGTGCAGTCCACTGGGGGACGGGAAGAAGACACACCTTCAGATCCTGCAACTGGTCGACCGGGTTCAGGGGGACGGGGCACTCACGAAGCCCGTGGAGAAACACGTCATCAAGGTCCGCTCCCATGTCATGGGCGACCTGGTCGTGGAACACGAGGAGTTTCCGTACTGCCAGCAAGAAGAGAAGGGCGGAAACCAGCGGATCGTGGACGAGGTCACGGAGATCCTGCACACCGTGAAGTTGACCAAGAAGGAAAGAAAACAGCTGGAGAAGCAGATCTCGACCTTCAAGCGTGCTGGTTCCAAGTAGGCAGCCAGACAGCTGGGGAGACACCTTTGGCCGAAAAGGCGGTACTGGCACTCTTTACACGACAGCTCGCCGTCGGGATCGGATCCGGACTGCCCCTGGACCGGAGTCTCACCATGGCGGGAAAGGCCGGTGGCCGCGAGCTCCGCGATGCCGTTTCGACGATCGTGTCAGATCTCGACAGGGGTTCCAATCTCTCCTCCGCTCTCGGTCGGCATCCCAGGACCTTTGACCACCTCTACGTGGAAATCATCGCCGCCGCCGAAGCCACCGGGCAATTCGACACCATGCTGGTGGCCCTGGCAGACATGCTCCAGAAGCAACACTTCACAGCACGGCGGGTCAAGGGCCTGTTGGCCTACCCTGGCTTCGTCTTCCTCGCGGCCTCCCTGTTGGCCATCGCGCTGGCCCCCGGGGTGGCAGAGAAGCTGGGGGTCGCCGTGGGAATTGTGGTTGCCACCCTGTTCGTCATCCGTCGAACCAGGCGGCGGTCTCCGGTGCCGCAACAGGACCTCGTGCCACTCTGGATGCCCATCTTCGGCGCGGTCTACCAGAAGTCGGTGCTGGCCCGGGTCATGGGCACACTGGGTTGCACCGTGTCAGCCGGGATTCCCATCGCGGACGGCCTGGGCATCGCAGCCCGTGTCTCAGGAAGCCGGACGATCCATGGCGCCATGATGCGCGCCCGCGGTCTGATCCTGGAAGGCAGGACACTCGAGGCTGCGTTCACGAGCGCCGGGACCTTCCCCCCCATGGTGGTGTCGATGCTGGCCTCCGGAGAACAGGCCGGCCGCATCGACGCCCTCTTGATGAAGATCGCCGAGTACTACGAGGATGAGGCGAACACGGCCATGGATACAGCCATCTCGATCCTGCAGCCGACCGCGATCGTCCTGGTCGGGATCCTGGTGGCGATCGTGGTGCTCAACGCATTCTGAGCGCAGAAGAGGGAGAAGAAGCCCTGCACCCCACGTCTTTCCAACCCTCCTACTCGCCCTCCTCGACCAGCCACCCGCCAAAGGCACGCCGCTCGACTGGGCGGGTGAGCAGGGGGATCCGGTGGGTGGGGGCTGTGGCCTCGTCACTGACGTCGAACAGGTCCAGGGAACCGAACCCAGGGGCCTGGTGCTCTACCCGGTCGGCCCGAAGCATCTCCAGGTGCCCCCCCTCGGTGCGGGGCCAGCTGTCCTCGGTGAGGCCGACCACGTAGGCGATCTGGCGGCGTCCGTCGTAGTCGTTGTGGGGCTCCAGGAAGCACCCCTTGCCGTAGAGCGTGGCGTGCATCATCTTGTGCGGATCGACGACCAGGTCCCGCCCGGTGAGGCGATTGATCCAGGCCACGGCATCTGTCTTCCACCACCGACCGAAGCGACAGATCCCGTGGTCGCAGTTCTCCTCGGCCTGCCACGAGAAGCGGAAGAACTGGTAGCTGAGGACCCAGGCAGGCTCCGAGGTGAGGGTGTGGGCCTCTGCCCGGAGAGCGTCACGGATCTCCCTGGCAGCCGCGCCATCCATGAAGTCCTCGATGCGCAGGCACCGTTCCGCCTGCCACTGCGCCTGGAGCTCCGCAAACAGGGTCTCGTCCCGCAACCGAGGGTTCAACACGTCAGTGCCCCCCGCACCCAGACTCCTTCCACCGGGCGCTTCACCAGGGGCACCCGTGTCCGCCAACGCTCGTCGAACAGGTCGAGGGTGTCCCAGCCGGGTGGAAAACGGACCTGGGACACGCCATCCTCGTCCACCAGCTCCAGGTGCCCGCCCCACTCCGCGGGCCAGGTTCCCGGACTCAACCCCAGCCACCAGGTGACTTCAGTGGCCGGAGCCTCCCGGGGCAGATCCGCAAAGGAGCCCTTGCGCAAGGCCACGACATCCAGCGCCCGGGGCTCCCTCACCCGGAGAGGCCGACCTGTGATCCCCTCGACGATCGGCGGAAGGTCCTGCTCCAGGGCACGCACCAACCGCCAGAGGCAGGCACTGTGCTGGGCTTCGTAGTACTCGGGCAGCTGGAGCCTCCCCCGCCAGGCCAGCTCGGCCCGGGCCTCGTCGATACCAGCGGCCGAGGGCACATGGTTCAACAGGTGAGCCAGTTCTGCCGCCAGGCCGGGCTCGAGGGCCGACTCAATGCGCAGGTAGCCCTGGTTCCGCCAGGTCGCAGCAGCCTCCTTCCACAGCGCGGGATCCCCCAGGCGGGGATGGATGGCCGGCGTGGCCTGGGTGGCTTCGGCGAGCAACATGGAGGGGCCCTATCCTCCGAGCCGGGAATACCCACGCCAGAGCGGGGCAGACAGGACAGCGAGACGCCGGTGAACGGCGAGACGACTGGCCGTTTATCGGACCAGTTGTCGTGCAATTCCATCGGGGCCCGTGGGTTCTCGCGGTATGGTCCACCTGTTCCCGGAGCGGCGCTCCTCCTGCCGCTCGGAACACTCGGGAGTAGCCATGTTTGCGCTCAGCTGGACACTTGCACTCTTTGCCTGTGAATCCGGGAACCTGGAACAGGAGACGCTGGACCAGGAACTGACGGCCGAGGGCAAGGTCCCGGCCCGGTGTGATCTCCGGCCCTGGTACGCCGATGCGGATGGCGACC
>CAZMNK010000270.1:0-4437 GCA_964567625.1 uncultured Enterobacterales bacterium
GACGACTCCGAGGTCACCGACGCCAACACCTTCTACATTGACTACGACGGAGACGGCTACGGTTCCAGTGCCTACACCGCCCTTGCCTGTGACGCACCCACCGGGTGGGTCGATGACGCCACCGACTGCGACGACGCCGACGCCACCGTCCATCCCGACGCCACCGAGACCTGCAACGGCACTGACGACGACTGCGACGGCGCCACCGACGACGATGACCCCGATGTCACGGGAACCCTGACCTGGTATGTCGACCTGGATGGCGACAGCTATGGCGATGCGGCCTCCACGGCCGATGCCTGCGAAGCGCCGTCTGGCTACACCGACAACGACACCGACTGCGAGGACGGCGACGCGGCGGTGAACCCCGGCGCCACGGAGACCTGCAACGAAGTCGATGACGACTGTAACGGTACTCCTGACGATGGCGCCCTGGATGCTGCGACCTGGTACCAGGATGGAGACAGCGACGGCTTTGGCGATGCGGGCGCCACGGCCGATGCTTGTGAACAACCCTCTGGCTACACCGACAATGACATCGACTGTGACGACGCCGACGCCGCAGTGAACCCAGGCGCCACGGAGACCTGCAACGAAGTCGACGACGACTGCGACGGCGACACCGACGACGCGGACCCCGATGTCACGGGAACCCAGACCTGGTATGCCGACCTGGATGGCGACGGCTACGGCGATGCGGCCTCCACGGCTGATGCCTGCGAAGTGCCTTCTGGCTACACCGACAACGACACCGACTGCGAGGATGGCGACGTTGATGTGAACCCGGACGCCACCGAGACCTGCAACGAGGTCGATGATGACTGCAACGGCACCATTGACGATGAGGCCTCCGATGCCACGACCTGGTACCAGGATGGGGATGGCGACGGCTTTGGCAATGGGGAAGTCTCAGCCACCACCTGCGAGGCCCCCAGCGGCTACATCGACGATGGGAGTGACTGTGACGACGGGGACGCTGCGGTGAGCCCGGATGCCACCGAGACCTGCAACGAAGTCGACGATGACTGCGATGGCGATGTCGACGACGAGGACTCCGGAGTGACGGGAAGCACGACCTGGTACGCCGACGCTGACGCCGATGGCTACGGGAATTCCGAGACCACCTTCCTCTCCTGTGAAGCGCCCACTGGCTACACCGCCGATGCCACGGACTGCGACGACGACAATGGCGAAATCAACCCGGGTGCCACCGAGACCTGCAATGATGTCGATGACGACTGTAGCGGCACCATTGACGATGATGCCTCCGATGCCACGACCTGGTACCCGGACGGCGATGGTGATGGCTTTGGCGGAACCGAGTCGCCCTACTCCAGCTGCGAGGCACCCAGTGGCTACACCGATGATGGGAACGATTGCAACGACTTCGACCCGAGTGTGAGCCCGGATGCCACCGAGACCTGCGATGGCGCTGACAACGACTGCGATGGCGACACCGACGAGGACGACGCCTCCGACACCTCGACCTGGTACCGGGACGCGGATTCCGATGGCTACGGTGATGTAGATGTCACCGTCACCACCTGCGAGCTGCCCAGCGGCTACGTCGGAGACAACTCCGACTGTGATGACACCGACGCTGCCACCCTCCAGTGCGGAAGCTGCCTGGAGGTCCTGGAAGCAGGACTCTCCACGGGCGACGGGGTCTACACCATCGATCTGAACGGAAGCGGCAGCTTCACGGCCTACTGTGACATGACCACCAACGGGGGTGGCTGGACCCTGGTGGAGTGGGTCATCGACTACTACCACAACTACTCGGGTGCGGCAGAGGCCGACTCACTCTATACCCGCAGCGTCCATGCCAAGGTGGACGACAGCGACATTCGAGCACTGGGTGAGATGGGCGACAGGCAGGCACTGATCGAAAACGTGGACGGTACCCAGTATCTGCTCAGCTACGGAGAGAGCACCTGGTCCAGCATGGACAGCACCGGCTGGCAGAATCACACCTACACCAGCCACGACGGTGGAGGCGGCAGCACGAACTGCAATGGCCACTACAACAACCGTGGATTCTCGACCTATAGCGACACACACGGAAGCGCCTGTCCAAAGGTCTACTCTGGCAGCGCCACCTACATGGTGACCTGGCACACCCACAGTTCCAGCGGCGGTGTCGGCGGTGAGTTCGGGGTCTACGTGCGGTAGGGGAGCCCGGTATTGACGGGCCCACGCCTAGGCCCGCGCGAGCTCCCACACCTCCACCCGCTCCCGGGTCCGGCGGGGCTTGCCTGTCCGGGTGGGGGTGGGCTTGACCTTGCGTTGCAGCTTCTGGACCAGTCGCAGACGTCCCCGCTCGAGTTCGGTGAGGATCGGGTGGGGCTCGTCGGGCTGGACGAGCTGGATGAGGTTGGAGAACACCATCACCACACGCCCTTCCGGGGTGAGGCGGGCGCAGACCTGTTCGAAGAAGCGTTCGTAGAGCCCGGGCTCGAAGAACAGGGCCAGGTCGAGCAGGCTGTCGACCTCGCCTCGGACCCAGGGAGGGTTGAACACGACCAGGTCCGAGGGCGTGGTGTCCGGGCCGAGGAGATCACCGCACAGGAGGTCGAGCGGCGGTGCCGTGGACAGACGCTGCAACTCCCGCGCGAGGCTCTCGACGGCGTTGGGGTTGCTGTCTGTGGCCAGCACCCGCTCGCAGCCGGCCTTGCAGAGCATCAGGGCCAACACCCCGCAGCCCGTGCCCACGTCCACAGCGCGGATGCGGGGCCCCTGGTACTGACTGAGCCAGGTACCGAACAATTCGAGGTGAGGGGTCCGGGTGGGGACGTAGGTGCCGTAGAAGGGGTGAAGGCGGTGCCCCAGGACCGCCAGGTGGACGCCCTCCTGGTACAGCTTCCAGGCACCGTGCAGCTCCTGCACCTGGGGGAAGGGCAGGACGAAGGAGGGAAGCTCCGGGTAGAGCTCACGCAGGAAGCCGATCGGCCGTGCATTGCTGAGTGCCAGCCGGTGGTCGGCGACCGGGGCCAACAGCCGCAGCGATGCTTCGCGAAGGGTCCGGCGATGAGCCCGTTGGACGTCGTGGGGAGCCTGCTCTGGGGGCGGTTGCACCAGGGACTGGAGTTGGGCCAGGATCTCGGCACCAGTGCTGTAGTTGTCGGTGACGATGAGCTGGTGACCGTCGCGCAGACGCACAGCGGCCTGCCGCGGGGGCATGGTGCGGTCCACGGGCTGCGCGGTGTGTGGCCCGGTGGGCTCGGGTCGGTGCAGGGGTCGGGTCATCGTGGGCCGGGCAGGGGAGGCAGGCTGGCGGAATTCAACACCCTCAAGATGACTGAGAACAGAACCGTCAGCGGTGCAGTCGAGTCCTGCCAGTCCAACCGGGAGGTCCTGAACAGGGGGCGGACTTAGCCCACCGCACCTCCGTCAGCACCCCGGGTTGCCCGGGAGCTGGCCGGCTTCTTCGACTCAGACAACCGCTGGAAACAGGGATTCAGGCGGCTCTCCCGAACAACTCGGCCCTCCGCTGGGGCTCCGGTCCCCGCAGGAGACAGTGGGCCATTCGTCCCAATCGGTGGGGCAGGTCCAGGGGATCCCCGGGCAGGGGACAGTCCCACGCCAGTCGGGCCTCGATGATGTGCGCCAGGATCTCCTGGCCATGGAGGTTCCCGCCCATGGCTTCCATCAGTTCGTTTGCGGCCTGGAACTGCAGTTTCTGTCCGAGATAAAAGGTCTCCCGCATGGTGAAGCCCAGGGCCTTGACGTCATCCTCCAGCTCCAGGACCCCGTCGATCTGTCGCATGTACATTTTGATCTGCCAGGCAAAAAGGCGGGCAAGGTCTCGTCGGGAGTAGTTCTCCAGGAGCCGAGGCAAGTGGACCACGCCCAGTGCCACGTGCCGGGCCTCGTCCCGTTCGAAGTACGGCAGCAGGTGGCAGAGCACTGGCTCGACCTGGGCCTTGCGCACCAGCTGGAAGATGGTCAGCGCGATGGGCTCGACCATCAACTGCATGCCCAGCAACTTCCGGGTCAGATCCTTGGTCTCCAGCACCTCCACCAGGATGCTCTCGGCCACCGGCGGCACCCGCCCAGGGGGATGTCCAAGGGCCTCCATGTAGGCCCGCATGACCGTGAAGTGGCGTGCCTCGTCATGGGCCTGTGCCGTGGCGGCCATGGCGGCCTCCGGGGACTCCAATTGCTCGGCCAGGGCGGCACTGACCTTCCATGCCGCCAACTCTCCCCAGTAGATGATGGAAAAGATGTTTCCCAACGCCCGGGTCCGTTCCGGGTCCAGCTGGACCGGGCCATGGTCGGCCAACAATTGCTCCAGGACGGCTCTGCCATCCCAGGCCTTCTTCTGTCCCCGGTGGTAGAGATCCTCCAGCTTCTGGTCCAGGTGGGCATCCAGCGGGCTGCGAGGCCCCTCGAACTGCTCGTAGGGCAACTGTCCTCTGGGCGTAAGGCTCATGGTGT
>CAZMNK010000271.1:0-4350 GCA_964567625.1 uncultured Enterobacterales bacterium
CGTCCAGGTCAGGACCGCCGGTGTCCTGGGTGTCTGCGGTCTCGACCACGATGGTTTCGGTGTCCTGGGTGCCCGTGTCCTTGCTGCGACAGCCAAGGGGAGCACACAGGAGGATCGCAATGATGAGACGGACCACGGGGTGACTCCTGGCCGGAAAGGGAGCACATCATACTTAGTGAACGGGGGAGTTCAGCCCTGTAGAGGCCTGATCAAGGCTCGATGACATCCACCAGGTGCAGGCCCGCGTACTGGAGGAGAACCAGGGTGTCGTCGTCGACCATGTCCATCTTGTAGGTCCCGTCGAGGTCCCTGGCGCGGTTGGCAGAGGGGTGATTGATGTTCTCGCCCACTCCCACGAGGACCATCGAGTTCTCGTCGAGTTCGGTGTCCTGGGTCAACCGGTCCAGGTCAACGCGCACGGCGCCAAAGCCCTCCCAGGGATCGTCAGGGCGACCGAGCATGCCATCGAGGGTGGCATAGACCCCCTCGCTGTTGATGACCATGTCGAGCACCTGTTTGCCGCCGCCGTAGTCGAAGGGCGTCTCGCCCACCGTCTCGGCGGCGCCCTCGGCGAGCACCGCGGGACTGAAGCGCACGGCGGGGGTGCAAGTGTAGGTGCCGACCACGTAGTCCTCGTTCTCGTGGGTGTACGAGGCCATGGTCACCGCGGGAGAATTGGTCTCCCACTGGTTGTGGGTGCGGTGGTAGGTGTTGGTCGAGGTGATCGCCGGCGTGGCGCCATGCGGCACGGGGACAGGAATGGTGACCAGTTGGTTCAGGGACCAGTTGGTCTCGGTCACAGCAGCCACGAGAGCGTCCGTGGTCCAGGCCAGAGAGAAGATCAGCGAGCCAACACCAGCATCAGAGGAGTAGTCCAGGGCGCTGTAGGTCACATCGCTCAGATCCACGACCTCGACCGTGTCGTCGTCGGTCACCCGGAAGAGGGCGGGCTCTCCGGTCGAGAGACGCTCGGCGGCCAGGTAGATCCGTCCGGTGCGAGGATCGGCCGCGATGTCCCGGATGTTTGCCGAGGTCCCGCTGCTGTCACCGAAGACCTCGGCCACCAACTGGTAGACATCGTCGATGTCCGGCCGGTGGCTGGTCACATCGCCCGGTGGCAGTTCCAGGGCCACAATGCGATCACTGTTCCCATCGCCGATGGCCAGCGTTCCATCGGGGGCAAAGTCCAGGCTGTGGACCGAGCTCAGGGCCGGGTCTCCGGTGACGGCACCACTCAGGCTCAAGGAAGACACGCCCCCGCTGTCGACGCCACTTCCACCGGTGCCTGGTCCCGTGCAACTCCAGAGGGCAAGGCTCAAGATCCCCAGACTCATGCTGACTTCTCCGACGTCGGTGGCGGACAGCTTGCCTTAAAAGCGAGTGCGTTGCGAGGCGAATCCGGGGGGGGGATGCTGGGGCTGGCCCTTGAGCGTCCATTTTTCAATACTCTATACACGAGCTGGCAGGGCCGACCAGTTCTGGGACTGAACAGAGACAAGGAAACGGAACTGCAGTTCAGACAGGACAGTCTTTCCGAAACGTGTTCGACACGGTCGTCCCCTCCGGCGTCGACTCTCGCGGCCTCACGGTTGCCAGCACCGATTCCAGCAGTGGGCGTGAGTAATAGAGACGCTTGCTACGAATCACCCAGTCCCAGACAGGTTCGAGCCGCTTCCAGCCCCCCGCATAGGCCACGTGCTTGAGGGTCCGGGACCAGTTGCCATGGTTCAGGCTGCCTGCGGCAATGTTGCGCCAGGAGTAGAAGTCCCGGTACGCACGCCAATAGCCGGACTCGAGCTGCGCCGGGCTCATCCTCCTGGGTCGAAAGACAGCCTGGCGGGTGTCGTAGCGATCCCACTGTCGGTGAAGGATCCGGCCCTCCTGGTTCACCTGGTCAAAGAAGGCCGTGCCCGGGTAGGGCGTGGCCACGTGGAATGTGGCCGTGGTCAGCCCCTGTTCGACGGCCCAGGAGACGGTCCTCTCGAAGACATCCGGACCATCGCTGTCCAGGCCGAACACAAAGCTTCCGTTGATCATCACCCCCAGATCGTCCAGGCGACGGATCGCCCGCTCGTAGTTGCGACCCAGGTTGTGGGTCTTGAGACTCTGGGTCAGGTTCGCCTCGTCCAGGCTCTCGAAGCCGATGAAGATACTCCGAAGGCCTGCCTCGACCGCCTGCTCCACCAGGTCTCCCCGCAGGATGGAGTCGACGGTGGCAGCCCCCTGGAAGAGTCGGTTCATTCCCCGCATGCCGGTGAAGAGGCTCCGGGCAAATCGGGGTGCACCGAACAGGTGGTCGTCCAGGAAGTACAGGTGTCTGCCGGGAAGCCGGTCGATCTCCGCCAGCGCCTCGTCCACGGCCTGGGTGTAGAAGCCTCGCCCGCCCTCGAAGAAGGCGTCTCGATAGCAGAAGGTGCAGTGGTGCGGACAGCCACGGGACACCACCAGGCTGTTGGGCACCAGGTACAGCCGTCGATCCAGCAGGTCCCGCCGAATCGGGGGGACCCCTTCCAGTGTGCGCCCCCTGCTCCGGTAGAGGGGCGCTGCCCTTCCGGCACGCCAGTCGGCGAGAAACCGGACAAAGGCCTCCTCGGCCGGTCCCAGGACGAGGGTGTCGGCGTGGAGCGCCGCCTCCTCGGGCAGGGAAGTCACGTGGAGCCCTCCAAGCACCACGTGGCTTCCCCTTGCCCGGTAGTGGTCGGCCAGCTCGTAGGCCCGAAAGGCATTGGTGATGTAGACCTGGATGCAGACCAGGTCAGGGGCGTCATCCAGCCTCACGGTCTGCACATGCTCGTCGACGATCTCCACCTGGTCGTCGGGGTGGCAGTAGGCGGCCAGGGTGGCCAGTCCCAGTGGCGGAAAGAGGCTGTACTTGATGGGGCGCCAGTAGGGACTGGTGGCCTCGGTGAGGGCGGGCAGGATGAACTTGATCCTGGGGGAAGCGGGCATGGTCACCTCGTGCGCAGGGGGACGACGCTCTTCACTTCAAGGCCCGTGCCAGCCTGGAAAAGGCCCGGGAAACAAGACCTGCACCTTTGTGGCCCCTTGTCGTTCTACTGGCGATAGCGCGCGATCTATGGAGGATGCGTCTTGCTCACCCCTCCCTCCCACTTCCTGGTGTGGCCAGGGCAGACCAGAACTCCGACGGGCCGCTCCAGCGAACGGCCAGGAGACGTCGGGTTATTCTGCGAAGGGGCTTGATCTTCCAATGCGCGACAAGCGGCCCGGTCCAGACACCCGAACAGGCCCGGTTCCCGTAGACGCGGTGCTGGGTCTGCTCAGCTTGCTGCGCTCCCAGGGGGTCCCCAGCAGCGAGGACCTGTGGCTTCATGCGCTGGTCTCTCCTGCTCGCTGCGCCGAGTTCATGCGGGCGTTCAAGCTCGACGTCTCTCTCGACCTGCACCCGGATGCCACGCCGAGATTTTCGGTCAACGACACCGGAGAGCCCGAGGCTTTCCGCCGACGGGTGTCCAGCGCTCACCACCGACTTGGGTTGGAGACGCCCTGGCTCACAGATTTCTGGGCGCTCTCGGCCGCTGGCGATGGGCAGACAACCCTCTCGATCAAGTGGGAGGCGAGCGGTATGAGGGTGGGCCTCTACTTCGAAGAGTTGCACCAGCACTCGGACGCCCATGGATGCCGCAAGAGGCTCTGTGACTTCATCGGGGTGCCCTGTCCGCCGGTGAGAGAAGGCGTGCTCGGCGCCATCTGCGTGGACATCGTGGGTGGAGCACCCATGGGCTACAAGGAGTACTACATGGTCGATCTCAACCAGGCCATGACGCTCCCCGAGGGGCTACGAGACTACGCCGACCGGCTCTCGAGCCACCCCCTCACAGGCAAGAAGCGGGCGCTCCATGCCACCCGCCACGACCTGGCAGGGGCGCCCTGTGGCCACAAGATGCTCTGGATGACGGAGGCCACCCGCCCGGAGCTTGCCACCTGGGCCTGGAATGCGGTGCTCTCACTGCAACATGACCTGGGGCTCCCAAGCGGCGACAACCTGCGCAGGATGCGGCGAATCGTGCAGGGATGGCGATGGTCTGAGAGCTGCTACGTCTACCCGGACCTCGTCTCGCTCAACACCGACACCGAGGGACGCGCAGAACGCCTCCTGGTGTACACATCGGTCAAGTAGGGACGAGCCGCCTTTCACGCCCCGGCCAGAACCGCCCGGCTGTGAATCCCGCTCTTGTTAGGATCCCCCCCGCTGCCTCGACACAGCTGGAGTCTCTGATGCGTCGTCTTCCTGGTTTCTTGTGGGTCTCTGTTCTTGGGTTCGGGCTGGTGGCGTGCGGCGGGGAATGGACCACCACCGATGACTCCGGGATCACAGACACGGACACGGAC
>CAZMNK010000272.1:0-4320 GCA_964567625.1 uncultured Enterobacterales bacterium
CGGCGAGATCGATCTCGGCGGCACTGCCCAGGCTCTGCCCCAGGACGATGTAGGCCTTGCCCGCGTTGGTCCCACCGTCGTCATTTTGGGGTGCGCCCACGAGCACATCATCGAGTCCATCCCCGTCGATATCGCCCGCAGCTGCGACGACCTTGCCCGCTCGATCGTCGGCATTCACACCGGTGAGGAAGTAATCGGCGTCTGCGAGCTCGATCTCCAGCGTGCTGCCCAGGCTCTGCCCCAGGACGATGTAGGCAGGGACTTTGGAACCCTGCGAATCCCCTCGGAGTGAGGCGGAGTGAGGCTGGTATGCTCAGCGAAAGGGCTTTGATTTTCCTATGCTCTAGAGCTCGCCGTAGTCCAGGTAGTAGACCGGCGGAGTCAGGCCACAGGCGCTGTAGCGGTCGGCGAAGTCACTGTGCCGCGCCTGGTAATAGGACAGCTCCCCGTTGGCGGGCACCGCCGATGGCAGCACGACGGCGTCGGGCTCGCACACCTCGGACCCAGGCGTCGAGAGCCCCAGGTCGTCCTGGCGGGCGCTGTTGCCCTGGCCCCCGCTGGCCGGGCTGTAGTTCGCGTCGGGCACGCACATGGGCCCGCTGGTGTCGACCTCGGACTGGTGGGACTGACCGCCCATGGGGCCTCCGGTGAGTGTCCACTATAGAGTGGCCCGGAGACCGCGTCCTGGCGAGACTACCGCCCGCCCGATGCCGCCTGGCGCTCGGTCACCGGCTGAGCAGCCGTCAGCTGCGCTCGCGCCGGGAAGTCCTCCCGTCGGCACGGCGGCTGCATGGCGATGCTCTCCTGACCCTGGGCCCGCGCGACCCGCAGCCGCAGCAGCTCCACCCCGCCCAGCACGACCAGCATCAGGGACTGGACCCACAGGGCCAGGGTCGGCCGACCGAGGGCCCGGGCGTAGAGGGCAGCGGTGTCCCGTGCGCGGGTTCGGGACTCTGCGTTCGGGCCGTAGACCAGCGCCGGCAGCACGACCGGGCGGCAGTTCATGGCGATGCGCTCCAGCTTGCGCAGGCGCAGGGCCATGAACGGATCGTGGGCCGAGCCGTCGGTGGGCTCGTAGCCCAGGGTCTCTGGGTTCCACGCCAGCCCCGCCTGCTCCCGCTCGGCCACCTGGCGCCGCGCGTTCTCGAACCCCCGAGCCGCCGTGTGGGCCATGGCCAGCACACCGGGCCCGCCCTCCTCGTACTTCTGACGGAATGCTCCCCTCAAGATGTCGATGTGCTGCTGGTCTTCGGGGAAGTTCGGGTGGACGAAGTTGAGGTGGCCCTGGCCGTGGTGGTGCCGGTAGTGCACGTCGTTGAGCCGGCCCTCGCGCTCGAGCCGCGTGTGCAGGCTGGTGGTCGGGTACGCGATGTAGTTCATGAACTGGGTCAGGTTGGACCCCAGCCCGATGACCCACTCGATGTCGTCCTGGATCGTGACCGGATCGTGGTGGTCCTGGAACAGGATCAGGCTTGCGTTGACCACGATGCCGGCGGCCTGGAGCTCCTCGAAGAGCGCGTGCAGGTCGATGCCGCGGAGCTTGGCGTGGGGATTGTCCCGAGTCTCCACACCGATCCAGATCATCCGGACCCCCAGCCGCACCAGGAAGTCCACCCCGAACTGCTTCACGACCTCGGCCGACGAGAAGATGTCGAACACGTACGCCTTGCCGTGGGCCTCCATCTCCGCGAGCAGCTCCTGGGCCCGCACCGGGTGCTTCAGGAAGTTCTCGTCCATGATCGAGAAGCCCCGGGAGCCGTCGGTCTCCTCGGCGAGCACGCAGGCGTCGAAGAGGGCCTTGCCCGTGGCGAGCAGCGGCACATAGCGCCGGCCGAAGTTGTGGGAGGTCACGCAGAAGGTGCAGGCGTTCTCGCAGCCCACGCCGGGCAGCAGGATGGCCCCTCGCGGCGGGGCCGAGTAGCCATAGACACGCTGAAAGGCCGGGCCCTTGATGCGCGGGTGGATCAGGGGCGCGTCCACGTCGTCGCCAAAGTACCGCCGCAGCCAGGCCACGCCCTCGCCACCGCAGCGCTCGTCGTGGGGGACCATGTCCTTCAGCCCGGGGATGATGGTGCCGTAGCCGCCCAGGATGATGGTGATCTCCGGGTGGTTGGCCCGGATGTACCGGGTCATGCGCTGGGCCTTGAGCACGTTGGGCACGATGAAGCTGATGCCCACGTGGGTGTAGCCCTGCTTCAGCTCTTCGGTGAAGTCGTCCCAGGTCGGGAAGTCCAGCACCGTGGACGCCACCGAGAGGTTGGCCGCCATCAGGTAGAGCGAGAAGCTCCAGTAGGACTGCCGGGGCGAGTGCACCCCCTGCTCTCGGGTGATCTGGTTGTCCAGGAGTTCCATCTGGCAGCCGAGCGCTTCGCCGTAGTCGTCGGTCACGCCGTAGGGGCCGAACACGGCCGAGAGCAGGAGCTTGGGAGCGGTCATCTGGATCCTCGCCAACAGGGCTTTGATTTTCCTATGCTCTGGACACAAAACCCTAAATCACACAGATAAAGCGGTGAAGATTATTAAAGTAGGTGGCACCTATTAGAGCCCGCTAAGCACCCTGCATTCTTGAGCAGCGCCTAGTGGTGGACTTCACTGGCTCTGGCTAGAGCAGCCTTCGATATTATCCAACACCTTCGCTTTGATACGATGGAAATCCTGCGGGTCAAAATCCAAGTTGGGGTGTTTCTTGATGCCGTATTCGGTCAGAGTATAGTGGTGATTTGTCTGTATATCATGAAGTTCTAAGCAGTTCTTAACACAGTGCAATGGGCAACCATCCAATGCAATGATTGGGCGGCCTGACTTGGCAACCTTGACCAAGCTCCTAACGCCTCCACCGACTCCTGCAATGCAGGACATCTCCGCTTTCTTTTCCCGGTGAAGAACTATCGCAACCTGGTTGGCTAACTGCGCGATGTTGGAGCACCCTGAGCAGGAATAGATTAAGGGAAGAGGGGCATTTCTTTTTTGTGATTCTGAGTCAGTCATGATGCTACCGGATGTTGAGTGTCACTAGTTGTGTTCGTTACTTTATTCTAGCCGATATCTGTAGGCTTTGTCATCCATCCACTATGGCAAGGGCCAGACTGAGGTGGAGTTGAACTTCGCCCCGGGAGACTATGCGCTGACCCTTCAGTTCGCCAATCACAGCCACGTCTCATACGGCGCAGTCGCTTCAGACACCATTCAGATCACCATCACCGATTAGTTCGTCGTGTGATCAGACGCCGCCTGCCGCGCCCGACTACTCCGCCTCGGATTGGGGTTCTGCGACCTCCAGGGGCCCAGATTAGAACCTCGGTGACCCGCCATGGAGCGCTGCTATCCGTCCCACCACAGACCAGAGCTTTCTGTGGTCCAGAACCTCACTGGCGGAGGCATTTTCAATCACCTGGGCCGGGCGTTTTGCGCCCACGATCGCTGCGGTTACGCCGGGCTGCGCACACACCCAGCCTATGGCGACCGCAGCAGTGGGGATCCCGATCCGTTGGCCCACCTGGGCCAGTGATTGCGCCAACCGCTGCCCGTGCCAGAAGGCCGGGCCTTGAAAACGGTCATCCCAGGCACGCTGATCGGTGTCTGGAAATCGAGGTCTCTCGGTGAACTTTGCTGTCAGCAGACCCCGGCACAGGGGCTCATAGGCCAACACCCCCAGACCAAGAGTAGAAACTGTGCTCAACAGCTCCCCCTCCATCTCCCTGCGCAAGAGGGAGTAGGGGGTTTGCAGACTGACCACAGGCGCCCATTGCGCGATGTCTATCAGGCTCACCGCGTCATAGTTACACACCCCAATGTGTCGCACCTTTCCCTCGTCCTTCAACCTCGCGAGCGTTGAAAACGTGGCCTCCAGGGGGGTGTGGCGCTCACAGGGCCAATGAACCTGCAGCAAGTCTATGGTCTCCACATCCAATCGACGCAGGCTCGCCTCCAGATCTGCCCGGAGATGTGCAGGAGACAAATCGCTCTCTGCGTGTCCCGATGATCCTCGCACGCGGACTCCCACCTTCGTCGCGATCAGGACATCGTTTCGTCGCGCTCCAAGGGCCCGGACCAGAATTTCATCCGCATGTCCTCTGCCATAGAGCGGGGCGGTATCGAACCAGTTGATGCCCAGATCGAGCGCAGTCTGTATCGCTCGGATCGACTGGTCATCCTCCACATCATCGCCCCAGTACTCACCACCGATGGCCCAGCAGCCGAAGCCGACAACGCTGATACGCAAGTCTGTCCCCGGCAGGGTGCGGTATTTCATGGGCTTCCTATGCCTGCACAGCCCATCCACCGGCTGCACTGGGCTGACCTCCTGGCAAGAGTCTTCGA
>CAZMNK010000273.1:0-1947 GCA_964567625.1 uncultured Enterobacterales bacterium
TGCGATGCCGTCGCCGTTCGTATCGCCGAGCCCGGTCACGTCGAGGCCGAGGTATTCCCATTCCTCGACGCCCCGCTCGTAGACGGCCACGTCGCTGAGCAGGTGGTCGCCGCTAAAGGGCCCGAAGGCCAGGAAGACGGCACCTCGATGGCCGTCATCGTACTCATCACTGTGGGCGCCCAGGAGGATGTCCTGGTGACCGTCGCCGTCGAAGTCCCCGGCGGCGGTCACGGCTTTCCCGGCGGAGCCGTCGGCGTGCTCCCCGATGAGTCGGGCGAAGGCGTGCTCGTCCAGGGTGCCGGAGTTCGGCTCTGCACTGTCCGCAGTGTCGGTCGCTGGCCCGGAGTCACCGGTGTCCGCCGTGTCGATCGGCGGGACGGTGTCGGGGGGCTCGCTGTCCTGGGTGTCTGTCGCGACGGTGTCCTGGGAGTCCCAGGAATCGCCTGGCTCCGCTGAGTCAGTCGCCAGGCCCGAGTCGGTATCGTCGCCGCAGGCCGCGAGCACGCCGACAGCGACCAGTGCCGCCGAGATCAGTGGGCCGGTTCCCGCCAACCCTGGCCGCACTCGGCCTCCAAGAACTCCTGGAGGGGTCGGGCGTAGTACCCGGCCTGCGAGAGCTCAGCAAACAGCTCGTCGATGGCCGCGTCGTCGTCCTTGTCTCGGTCGACCGCACTGTGGAGCATGCTACGTTCGGTGAGTTCGATTCTCATGATTCGCCGCCACGGACCATAGGCACCCACCCGAGAGAACGGTGCACTATGGTTGGCCATCCCGCTGGTGCCACTCTCCGTCGATCCACTCGCCGTGGACCCCGTCACGCTCTTCGTATGCATAGACCCCACCCGCGGTATCGAAGAGGAGTTTGATGTCGCAATGGGGGCACTGGTTTGGGAGCTGCCCACGCAACCAATTCCCCTGGGATTCGATAGGCGATTCACAGCGAGGACAGGCATAGGGTTGTTTCATGGACGTGGCGTGGCCTCTGGGTGGATTCGACGCTGTGTCGGGGTCTGAATGCCCATATCACTGGCGGCTCACCATCCAACCTGGACACCCGGTCGCCGCCATGCATGCTCTGGCCTCTGGTCGTCGGTAGAGTTCGCCGTTGATCGATACCCATACGCTGGCATTTCTGGGATCGTCTGTGTACTCGTGTGTTCCCATGACTGCCCCCCAAGGCCGGACTTCTAAGGAGTCACGGCCTCGGGATCCACGGCCACGCCCGCAACCGATGGTGTCTTCTCAGAGAGCTGCAGGATCACCCACCCCAGTGCGCTGCCAACGATGACCAGCAGGATCCCCACCGCGTGGAAGACTAAGAAGGTCATGAACTCGACATCGGAGGTCTCCGTCACGCCCCCGCTCGTTGCCACATCCTTCATGATGAACGAAATGGCCAGGAGATAACCGCCCCGAGCATAGGAAAATCAAAGCACCCTGAGGGCAGAGCAGTCTCCTCGAAATGGCCTATTCGGGATCCGAGCCGGGGAGCGCGATGCTCACGATATGATTCAGTTCCATCGGCTCCTCTTTACCGGCGACTCCCTCGAGGCCATGACCGTAGGAGACGGCCGTATTTTCGATCAGGCGGATGGCGCCCTCTCCGAACGGATCGTCGGGCAGGGCGGCGAGGTAGTCGGGCACCAGAGCATCCGCATCGGGTGGAAGCGCTCCGCTGTTGTCGAGCGCATAGGCCCGCGCGGCCCAGGCCACCGCCCAGGTGCCCTGACGGGCCAGGTGGCGTTCTTCCCGCTCCAGGTAGGTGATGGGAGGGCTGTCGTAGAGTTCCTGCATGATCTGCCGACCAAACGGGTTGTCCTCCGCCTCGGTCGGCCACAGCGACTCGGGATCAGGGGCGGAGCGCATGGTGTAAGCCTGACCCATGGAGGTCGACATCGCCGCACACCAGGCCTGATGCCACTGCACGGTCGCCTCGGCATCGAAGGA
>CAZMNK010000273.1:1957-4287 GCA_964567625.1 uncultured Enterobacterales bacterium
CCATCGCCAGGGCGGCTGCCGGGTCGGACCCCAGGCCGCGGAGCATGGACTCCGTGATCGTGCACTCCGCCTGCCAGGCACGCGCGACGGTCTGGGTGGGCGCCGCATCATCGGCGATGGCCTGGGCAGCCTCTAGCTGGGCGCTGCGGTCGTCCTTCGCCAGCGTGGAGAGGAGGCCGTCCAGCTGCCGGATGGCGATGCCCTCGACCGCGATGCCGACCATGGCGGGCAGCATATAGGTCTCGCTGTCCATGAACCGCTCGCCGAGATCCACCGCAGCCAGCATATCGGCGACCCCGCCAGACAGGTCGCCGGAGGCCGCGCGCTCCCAGCCCCGCAGACACATGGCCCGCACGATGTACAGGTAGACGATGAAGTCCGGGAGCTCATTGGAGAACGACACAGGCACCGGGAACTTCAGGCCAGGCAGGGCCAGCGCCTCCTCGACTTTCGCGATGGCTGCCTCGTCCTTCTTCCACTGGGCCATCTGCTCTGCGGTTGGAGGCCCTTCCTGCGCAAGAACCTCCCGCCACAGCTCCTTCCAGTCCATCGAGTCGTCGTTCAGATCGCCAGCCTCCAGCATCAGCTGCCAGGCCTGCTCCTCGGGAGCCTGTGGCTGCTCCGGGACCGCCTCGACGATCGGGACGGCCACTTCCGGGGCCTTCTCCTGGCAGGCTGGACATCCGACAAGAAGCGCGGTGATGAACGAGATCGAAGGAACGGAGATGTTCTTCCTGACCACTGGGTTGCCTCGGAGTTGCTCGACGACACCTCAGGGTAAAGCATAGCTCTTGGGTGCCTTCGCGGAGTTCGAGCGCAACCTCATCGTGGAGCGTGTCAGGGCGGGCATCGCTCGAGCAGGTTGTGGCCCGGTGGGTCAGAGAGGTCGGTATGCCTGGCGAAAGGGCTCTTCCTCGGAGGCTGAGTAAGGGACGTGGTCTATCGCTTTTCCCAGGCTCCAAGGGTTCGCTCCGTCTGCCGGGAGACTACTGGTAGACCCGAACCCAGTCCACCCGGTATTCCTGCGGAAATGCGCCCGCGTCGACGCCGCAGTAGCCGCCCCAGTCGCCTCCGACCGCCAGGTTCAGCACCAGGTGGAAGACCTGGTCGAAGGGCCAGGTATCCGGGTCGTCGGCCCCATCGTTCTCGAAAGTGAAGTAGTCCGAGCCATCGACGCTGAAGACGATGGAGTCCTCGCTCCAGTCGATGGCATAGAGGTGGTGATCCGAGGTCGCGCTCCACAGCTCCACCGAGCCTCCCTGGTCCGTGCCCAGGAGGTGATTGTAGGCGCCGGTATGCACGGTGCCGTGGACCACATTGGCATCGCAGCCCACGTGCTCCATGATGTCGATCTCGCCGCTGTCCGGCCAGCCGCCGTAGTTCCAGTCCGTGGGCAGCATCCAGAAGGCGGGCCAGGTGCCTTCGCCCTCGGGGACCTGGATCAGTCCTTCGAAGCGCCCATAGGTCCAGCCCGCCCTTTCCGAGGTGTTGATGCGAGCCGAGGTGTACTCGGCGCCCTCGTAGGACTCGTTACGGGCGGTGATAACCAGCTCTCCGCCCTCGACCCGGGAGTTCTCTGCGCGGTCGGTATAGGCCTGCAGTTCGTTGTTGTAGGTGTAGGCATCCAGGAGCTCGGTGTTCCACTTCGCGGCGTCCAGCTCGCTGCCATCGAACTCGTCCTGCCAGACAAGCAGCCGCTCGCCCGTGACGCTGCCCGTGCCCGAAGATGTCCACGAGGCCTCGTCCAGGTAGACAGCGCCGCCGGCGGACCAGTCGGCCAGCTCGAAGCGCAGGCCCAGCTCACCGGTGATGGCGGACTCGGGGACGGTGGCGCTCACCGTGAGCGTGTGCCAGGTGCTGGGCTCGGTGCTCTCGTCGACCCGGATATCGCTGGTGAATTCCTCCAGCTCGTCTCCGCTCGCATCGAAGTAGCGCAGGAAGGTCTCGGCGTAGCTGCCCGAGTCGACGGCATCGTCTTCGTGGGTGAAGACCTGGACCGTGAAGACATGGGTGTCCCCGGCGCTCAGCTCGACCAGCGCCAGGGTGGTCTCGCTCAGGCTGGGCATATCGCCCGCGTAGCTGCCCCAGATCTTCTGTGCATGGGAGCCCTCGAGCGCCGTAAAGCTCGCATCGCTCTGGTAGATCCCGTCCCCGGTCGTGGCCCAGGCCTGGTTCACATAGCCGGTGCCGTCTCGGTTCCAGGTTTCGCCCCGCTCGAAGCCGGGATTGGCCAGGCGATTGCTCGTCTCGGTCTCGGTCTCGGTGTCGGTGTCGGTGTCGGTGTCGGTGTCGGTGTCAGCGTCGGCATCTGCATCCGTGTCGGTGTCCGC
>CAZMNK010000274.1:0-4200 GCA_964567625.1 uncultured Enterobacterales bacterium
CGCAGGTCTCCGGTGCGCCCGAGTAGATGCTGCTGTCGGTGTCGTCGCAGTCCTCGTCTCCGCTGTAGCCGTCTCCGTCTCCGTCAACGGCTTCCCCGCTCGCGGTGTCCTGCGCGGTGTCCAGTCCCTTGGTGTTGAGCTCATTGGGAGGCTGACAGGACAGAATCAACGACAGGAGCGATGAGGAGATCGCATGGCTGAACATCATCACCATCCAGGTAGGGGGACAGTAGCACCCGCTGCCTCACCGGCCAACCATGCCCTGCCCGGTCCCCGGCCCACGTCAGTACGGAAGAACCGCCTCGATCTCGCTCTCTGAGTACGTTTTCTGGTTTACGAAGATCACCTCGGCTCCCGGGCCAAGCAGTGTGTAGCGTGGGTAGCTCTGGGCCTTGCTGTAGCGTTTCAGCAGGCTCCAACCGTCGTCCGCGATCACCGGGGTGGTGAGTTCGTACCTGTCTGCCCAGGCCTGCAGTTCGGCCTGGTCTGGCGTGTCGGAGGTGACGTCTTCACCCATCGCGGAGACGATCATGAAACCGTGGGTTTCGTAGGTCAGGTAGAGCCCTTCCAGGACTTCGGATTCCTCCTGGCAGCGTGGTCACCAGAAGGCACTGTGCTTGATGAGGATTGCGCGATCGCAGAAGTCCCACAGGTGCACATAGTCCCCGTTCTGATCCAGCATCTCCGTGTCGCTGGTAACCTCGCCGACCTCATCGCCCGTCGCGATCAGCCCGCTGTTGCAACTGTCGATGGCCCAGCCTCCCGTGTAGGCGTGGTGCCTGGCATCGGTCGGGTCTGTGTTCCCGTCGACCTCGGCCTTGTCGTCGTGGCCATCCCCGTCCGTGTCGGAGTCATTCGGGTCCGTGCCCAGGGCTGATTCCTCGGCATTGGTCAGGCCATCGCCATCCGAGTCGTTTTCGCTGGTGTCGGTGTCGGTGTCGGTGTCCGTGTCCGTGTCGGTGTCCGTGACCTCGGAATCCCCTGTGGTGCTGTCGCCACAGCCGACCAGGCCCAGAGCCAACAGGCCGAGGGATGGGATGGGACGCATGGACAACTCCAACTCGGAGCTTACCGCAGGATCGGGGCGGCCTGAGGGGTGGAGTCAGGGGGCCTCGGTGACCTGGCCGTAGTCGTTGTAGCCACCGTCATCCACGCCCCAGCACTCGATGAGTCCGAGGCTGTCGATAGCGCAAGTATGGTAGAAGCCTGCGGAAATGGCCGTGTAGCCAGGGCCAGTGGGGAGGGGGTCCCACCAGCCTCTGGAGCCACCCCAGCAGGTGATTTGGCCATCGGGGTCGAGTGCGCAGCTGTGGTAGGCCCCCGCACTCACGGCGGCGTAGCCGGCACGACTGGGTGCACCGGAGATCTGGCCATCTCCGTTCTCTCCCCAGCAACCCACGTAGCCCAGGGTGTCCAGGGCACAGTTGTGACGTGCTCCCGCGCTCACGGCGCCAACCCATCCGGCACCTGTGGAGGGGGCCTTGGACACCTGGTCTTCGCTGTCGTTTCCCCAGCAGACGATGCCGTCAGGGGGGTCGATGGCACAGTTGTGCCCGCCACCTGCGCTCACCGATGAATATCCATTCTCTGTGGGGGTCTCGGAGACCTGGTGATGCTCGTTGTTTCCCCAGCAACTGATCAGGCCTTCGCCATCGAGGGCACAGGTTGCTGTGCCCCCTGCAGACAGTGATGCAAAGGAACCCGTTGGAACGTTCGCGATCGCATCGGGGTGAACGCCCCCCCAGCAGGAGATTGCACCGGTGTCGTCGAGGGCGCAGGTGTGGAGTTGGCCGGCGCTCACCGCCACGAACGAACCTGTGCTGGGTGCATCAGCAACCTGCCCCAGGTCGAATTCGCCGCCGTCCTGCACGCCCCAGCACAGCAGGGCACCCTCTGTGTCGATGGCGCAGGAGTGAGCCTGGCTTGAGCTGATTGCGGTGAATCTCTGTTTGTTGGTGTCGGTTGACCCGGAATCGTCCGTGATGACGTCGTCATAGCAAGCGGTCAGCCCGAACGAGAGCAGGGACAGCAGCGCAAGCGATGGCATGAAACCCATGGGCAACTCCAGCCTGGAGAATACCGTCAATCCGCGGCGGCCAGAAATGCGGGTTGAGACGTCGAATTCCCCGGGTGACTACGGTGGAGTGGCCTGGCCTTCGTCGTTTCGTCCCCAGCAACTGGCCGTGCCATCGACGCCCAGGGCGCAGTTGTGACTTTCGAAGGAGTAGACCGAGGTGTAGGCCCCTGTAGGGGTGTCCGTGACCTGGTTGTAGTCGTCGTTCCCCCAGCACACGAGGCCACCCGAGGCGTCGAGCGCACAGTTGTTGTCATCACCGGCTGACAGGTCCGAGAAGGACCCTGTGGGTGCTCCCGAGACCTGGCCGGAAGTATCGTCGCCCCAGCAGACCAACGAGCCGGCGGCTTCGATGGCGCACGTATGGCTGGCGCCGGCTGCGACTGCGATGTACTGCCCCGCGGGCGATATCGATTGTCCGTAATCGCGACTTCCTTCTTCGCCGAGCTCACCAGCGCCCCAGCATTGGACGGCACCAAAACTGTCAATCCCGCAGTTGTGGTAGCTGCCTGCGCTCAGTGTCACAAAGGAAGTGTCGGGGGTGTCGACCACCTGTCCATAGTCCCACCAGTCCCCGTCGGAGACGCCCCAACACTCGGCCACCCCGCTCGCGTCGATTCCACAGTAGTGGTATCCCCCGCCAGAGATGGTGCTGAGTTGAACGACTGGCGGGAACAGTTCCCCGAACTTGTCCAGGCCCCAACACAGAGGACTGTCCGTGTTGTCCAGGATGCAGTTGCCGTAGATTCCCGCCGCAATCTCCACAGGCACCTGGTCAGGCACCTCGTCTTCAACCAACCAGGAGAGGTCTCCCCAACAGGTGATCTCGTCCATTGTCGTGATTGCACAGGTGTGCAGTGAGCCGACGCTCAGGGTCCGGTAGTCGAGCAGGTCCTGCTCATCGCAATTCTGGTCGATGTCGTCCCAGCCGACCTCGGGGGCGTCGGGGTAGATCGTGGCATCCTCGTCGTCGCAGTCGTCACCGCCACTGGCCTCCGAGGCATGGCTGTCACCGTCCTCGTCGTTGCCGTCGACGCCGTCGCAGTCCTGGTCGATGTCATCGCCCACCACATCGGAGGCCGTGGGCTTGATGGTCACATCATCGTCTGCACAGTCGCCGTCACACGTGGAGTATCCATCCCCGTCGCCGTCGTGGTCCGTCAACTCCGGGTCGTTGTCGTCGCAGTCCGTGCCACCGCCAACATAGGCCTCCTCACCGTCACCGTCGGCGTCGAAGTCGTTGCCCTCGTCGCAGTCCTGGTCCACATCGTCGTACCAGACCTCTTCCGCGTCCGGGCCGATGGACTCGTCCTCGTCGTCACAGTCGCCCTCCGCTTCGCTGTAGCCATCGCCATCATCGTCGCGGTTCAGCGGGTCCACGTAGTTGCCGGTGTCGGCCGAGTCCAGCAGGCTCCAGTCGTCGCCCCAGAAGAGGCCGGAGCCCGGTGAGCAGGCGATCGATCCCACCACCAGGGCAAGGAATGCGGGAAGCGTGACCATCATCTCTCCAGGACCCGGTTGATTATCGCAGGAACGCAGAAGGCTCGCGAACCCTGGAGTCGCAGGTCCTCAGCGCACCACGAATCTCGTCGATGCCGAGGTCGAGCGAGCATCTCCAAAGGTGAGCGAACCGGTCCACTTCCCGGTGCTCAGCCGACCGAGATCGGTGCTTTCCTCCAGGGAGTCGCCTGCGGGCACGGTCCAGGAGTAGGGACCTCCACCCGAGCTTGCACCGGCCCAGGCCATGCCCATGCCCGAGGCATCCGAGAGGCTCCCGCCAGTGGTCAGGTAGTCTGTCGTTGTGAGCAGTTCGACGTCGGTCGTACAGGGATTCGCGACGATTCCCACGAGGCTGATCGGGTCCCTGGAGCTGCACTTGGTGCAGGCTCCTGTGGCGTCCCGTGCCTCTGCGCTGAAGACCAGGTCCGCCTCGGTGCAAGTGGCCGTGTCCGTGTCCGTGTCCGTGTCGGTGTCCGCGTCGGTGTCTCCGTCCGCGTCTGCGTCTCCGTCGGCATCCGCGTCTGCGTCTCCGTCTGCGTCTCCGTCTCCGTCGGCATCCGCGTCTGCGTCTGCGTCTGCGTCTCCGTCGGCATCTCCGTCGGCATCCGCGTCTGCGTCTCCGTCGG
>CAZMNK010000275.1:0-4144 GCA_964567625.1 uncultured Enterobacterales bacterium
CTGGTTGCACTGCTGACCGCCAGTCTGGGCTGTTCGACCTGTGACGTGCGCACCCTGCCGGGCTCCGACAGCCTGCAGGAGGCCATCGACCAGGCGGAGGAGGACGACAACCTCCTGATCTGCCCCGGTGTCTACGAGGGCACCTTCACCGTGGAGACCGACCTGACCCTGACGGCAATTAGGGATCGCGGGGAGGTCTGGCTGGACGGGCTGGGCGCCGGCCCTGTCCTGACGATCCGGGACGCCCATGTCGGCCTGGACGGCCTCGGGATCGACCGAGGGGGGACCGCCGAGGATGGCCGTGGAGGCGGGCTGTGGATCCAGCAGGACACCAGCCAGGCCCCGCCCTACGTGACCCTCACCAAGGTCACGATCCGGGGTGGACAGGACTCCGGCATTGTCATCACCAACGGAACCCTGTTGGCACAGGAACTGACCCTCCAGGACAACCAGGCTCTGCTCGGGGGGGGCCTGCGGGTGCTGGGCGGCAGCGTCTCGTTGTCTCAGTCATCGATCACCGGAAACGACGCCGACCTGGGGGGCGGCCTCTACGTGGACGACGGGGGGGAAGTGGTGATCACCGAGAGCCGGGTCTGCCAGAACTCGGCCACCAATGGCGGGGGCGCCTGGCTGGTGGCGGGAAGCTCGGAAGAAGAACCGGGTCTGCTGACCTCGATCCAGAGCGACTGGTGCGAGCAGGGCGAGGACAACTCACCCGACGACGTGGCCACCCTGGAGGACTCCTACCTGTTCGGAGACAACGTGGACTTCAACCTGGCGGGTCCGGAAGGCTGAAATGTGCCTGGAGGGCTTCCGCCAGGACCTCTCCCAGGGCCTGGTGACCCCGGGCATTCGGGTGGTGGGGATCTGCCGGAAGGACCAGGGCGTCCGCCCCAAGAGCTGCCATCGCCTGGCGGCCATGGACCAGGACCACCCCCAGTTCCTCGTAGACGGCGGTGGCCTGGGCCAGAGCCCCCTCGTCCGCCGAGCAGACCGCGGCATCCCCAGTCCAGCTCGGACAATCGCTGGCAGCGAGCCGATGGTGGGGCACCGTGAAGACCCACAGCGGTGTGTCCCCCAGGACCTCGACCAACCGGGGAGCCCAGGTCGCAAAGAAGGCCTCCTGGCGCCCTGGATCCGGGGCACCCGAAGCGGCCAGCGCGCGGGCGGTGTGCGCCCCAAGCCACAGCCGGACCAGGGCCGACTGCCGGCGCAACCAGGCCAGGGAGGGTGAAAGCCCCGTCCCCACGTGAATGGGATGGCCCCGACTGCCCACCCGGACCACCTCGGTCTCCACCCGGTCATTGGTGTGAAAAGCGTAGACCACCAGGTCTGGCTGCCAGTCCCCCAGGCGGTCACGCGCCATGCCCACCACCTGCTGGATGTCGAAGCCCGTCTGGCCGAAGTTCAGGACCTCCACACCATCCAGCGACCGCTCCGCCACCCGGGTGAAGACCTGGTCGGCAGCCACCCCCTGGCCGACGGTGACCGAGTCCCCCAGCACCACCACCCGGGCGCTGTCCCCCTTGCGCTCGGGGACCCGGACCCGATCCCGAAAACCATATCCACTGTCCTCGCCCCGGGGTCGTTTGAGGAGCTTGAGGTCCTCCTGGCCGGTTGGAGGCAGTACAAAACCATCCCCTTCGGTCACCCTCGCCGCGAATTCAGAGGCCGCCAACACCCCCAGGAGGCCAGCAGACAACAGGGCTGCCGCCAGCCGTCGTCCTCTTCGCCGCCTTCGCCGGGTCCAGGCCACACCCGACGATAGTCCTGCAACGACGGCTATGCTGTACCAGAGATGCTGGGAATCCCCTTCACACTGCTGGCCTGTACCTCAGGGGGCCTCGGCAACGACACCGAAGACTGTGGAGACGACTGTCTCGCTGACCTGGTGCTGGAGGTCTCCGAAACGGTGCCCATGGGGGTGCGCGCCCGCTGGACCGTGGGCAAGAGCGGCCAGTGCCACGTGGAGTACCGGGAGGAGGCAGGCGAGTGGGAGTCCACCCCGATCATGGCCTGTGATCCGGGGGTCAAGCACACGGCCATCCTGCGCGGACTCCACGCCGACACCGAGGTCGAAGCCCAGGCGGTGCTCACCATCGCAGGCGAGGAACATCCCCGCCACTCCGCCACAGCTCGAACCGATCCGATTCCCGAAGGGGCCCCCTTCTTCGATCTGGAGGTGCCCTGGACCGGGACGAATGACAAGGTCTACATCCAGGGGAGCTTTTCCGGGGACCAGGCCGGGGTGTTCATCCTCGATCGCCAGGGGCGCTACGTCTACCTGTGGATGATCGAGCCGGATCAGAGCCGGGATCTCTTCAACGCCCGACTGTCCCCGGACCAGGAGGCCTTCTGGATCCTGTTGAACGAGGAGCGGGTCAGCGAGGACTGGGGACTGCTGGTTCGCCGGAACTGGTTCGGAGAGGCGAAGAGAACCGTGGAGGTCCCCTATGGACACCACGACCTGTTGCCCCTGGAAGACGGCTCAGTGCTCGTGCTGGAAGGCATCCCCGATGACCTGGACCAGGAGGAACCGATCTGGGGAGACAGGGTGGTCCGCGTTGACCCCGACGACACCCAGACGGAGATCTGGTCCAGCTGGGACGACCTGGTTCCTCCAGAGAGCAGTCCAGAGAATCAGAACAGCTGGTTCGGCCCCGGGATGGACTGGGTCCACGCCAATTCCCTGGCCTGGAACCCCGAGAGAGAGACCATCCTGATGGGGTCTGCCCAGCTGAACACCCTGTTCGAGATCGACGGCCAAGGGGGGGGACTCCTCCGGAGTTTCGGCGGCTCCCACCCCGACAGCTGGTCCGTGGACGGTGACCCCTTCTCCCATGCCCACGGGAGCCACTGGACCGACCAGGACACCCTTCTTCTTCTCTCCACGGGCCTGGACACAAAGCAGACCGAGGCAGTGGAATACGCCCTGGACCCGGCGACCGAGCAGTTGATCCCCACCTGGACCTACGCGGACAAGTACAAGTTCGCCAAGGTCGGTGGCAACGCGAGTCGACGAGGGACAGAGGGCAGCACCCTGGTGAACTTCGGATCGGGACTGACACTGCAAGAGGTCGACGAGCGCGGCGAGGTGACCTGGCAGATCAGTGTCCTGGGCGCCGCACTGGTCTTCCAGGCCTGGCCGCTCGACGGCCTCTGGCAGGACTCCGAGCGCTGACCCCCATTCCCGGGGAAGACCCCCTGGGGGCAAGTTCCCACGTGCCCGGGTAGAGTAGGTCCCCTCCTTCCCACCTTCCGAGGGGCCCCGATGCGCACCCCCCTTCTGACCACCATGCTCTTGATCGGCTGCGGAGGCGACTCGACCACCACGGACGACACCGGGGAGGTTCAGACCACCGAGACCGTGGACGACACCGCCACCCCCACGGACACCGAGACGGAGCTGGTGGACCAGGACCAGGACGGGGTGCTGAGCGATCGAGATTGCGACGACGAGGACCCGAACAACTTCCCCGGAAACGTCGAGACCTGTGACGGCCAGGACAACGACTGCGACTCCGTGATCGACGACGATCCCTACGACCAGGCCACCTTCTACCTGGACGCCGACAAGGACGGCTTTGGCACGGACGGCACGACGCAAGACGCCTGCGAGGCACCCGATGGCTACACGGACAACGACGAGGACTGCGACGACCTGAACGCAGCGACCTACCCCGGCGCCCCGGAGGACTGCGACGGGGAGGACCAGGACTGTGACGACTACATCGACGAGGACGTGAGTGGAGAGGAAGTCACCTGGTACGCCGACAGCGACCAGGATGGCTACGGCTCCCCCTACTACACCGAGAACGCCTGCACCCAGCCCGCGGGACACGTGGACAACAGCGAGGACTGCAACGACCTGGATGACTCGTCCTTCCCGAATGCGGAAGAGGTCTGCGACGACGAGGACAACGACTGCGATGGCCAGGCCGACGAGGGCAGCCCGACCGGTTCCAGCACCTGGTACATCGACTACGACGGCGATGGCTACGGCTCGACCTCGTTCACCCTGGACGCCTGTGACGCCCCCAGCGGCTACGTCGACGACACCAGCGACTGCAACGACTCCAACCAGGACGTCCACCCCGGCGCCACCGAGATCTGCAACGAGGACGACGACGACTGCGACAGCGCC
>CAZMNK010000276.1:0-4091 GCA_964567625.1 uncultured Enterobacterales bacterium
TTGGGAGTGAACCTCTCCTCTGCGGCCTCGGTCACAGCCGATTCCACCCGGCGCCACTGACTCCGGGACTCCCTGGCGCCTCTAGTCGAGCCCGCGGGCTTCCAGGTCGTCCTCGTTGAGACCGAGGAAATGGCCAACCTCGTGGTAGAGGGTGACCTGGAGTTCCTCGATGACTTCTTCTCGGGTCCGGGCCATGCGCTCGAGATTGCGCCGAAAGAGCACGATGGCGCCTGGCAGGTTGCTCCAGGGATCCTCCAGGGACCGCTCCATCAGGGATGCGCCGGAGAAATAGCCCAGGATTCCTGTGGGGGCGGCGGGGGGGTCATAGCTCCGGAGAACGTCTTCCGACGGCACGTCCTCGACCAGGATGGCCACGTTTCCGAGGAACTCCTGGAGGGTCGGATGCAACTCCTGGAGGGCTGCCTGGACGACCTCCTCGAGGGTGGCGTCGTCCAGCACGGTGGGCAAGGGGAAGTAGGTGGGCTCTGCACGCCAGGCACGCAGGTAGTCTCGTCGGGCCCCCGCCGAGTCCCCTCGGCGTTCTCGCAGTGCCGCCCGCACGTAGGCCGCCTCGGCGTTCCAGGGGTCCTCGCGCAGACCTCGATTCGCAGCCCGTCGAGCCTCCTCCCATCGCAACTGGTCGAAGAGGACGGAACTGAGCGCAGACCATCCCTCGGCCAGGGAGGGGTTGGAGAGGACGGCTCCCCGGTAGGCCAGCTCGCTCTCTTCGATGCGTCCCTGCTCTCGCAGGGCCTCGCCCAACAGGAACTGGGCTTCTGGATGCCGTTGGTCGATGATCAGTAGTCGGCGGAGGAGTCCTTCGCCGTCCTCGGGGCGCCCTTCCATCAAGGCGGCCTCGGCCGACAACAGCAACTCGTCGAGGTCTCGCCGGCTCACTGTGACTTGGATCCGGAGAACAGGGTGGTCATCACGTTCACACCATAATCGGCTTTGCCGGGGGGAGCCTTCAGTCGATCCGCCTGCTGGGGCCATGGGCTTCGAAGAGGTACTCTACCGACCTCTTCCAGCCCTGGAGACCGGCCCGGTGAGTCGGCACCGACCCAGACTGTTGCTCGCCTCGACCTCGGTCTGGCGCCTTCGGATGTTGCAGGACGCAGGACTGGTCTGTACAGCCGTCGACCCTGGTGTGGAGGAGGAAGCCATCACGGCGGACACGCCCTATGCGTTGGCCCGGGCCAGAGCCCTGGCCAAGGCCGAAGCGGTGGCGGCCCGCGAGCCGGATGTCCTGGTGATCGGGGCCGACCAGGTGGCGTTCATCGGCACGGAGGTCTTTGGCAAGCCCAGCGACCCCACTGATCACCTGGAAAGGCTGAAGCAACTCCGACAGACACCCCACACGCTGGTGACTGCCGTGGCCCTGGTGGGACCGGGCGTTCGCTCCCAGTTCGAGGAGGAGACCCGGATTCGTTTTCGGTCGGACCTGACCGACGATGAGCTTGAGGCCTATGTGGCCAGCGGCGAGGGCAGCGGCTGTGCGGGTGGATACCGGGTGGAGGCCTGTGGGGCCTGGCTGATCGCAGCGGTCGAGGGGGACTGGTTCAATGTCGTGGGCCTCCCGGTCCTGGGACTGATCGCTGCGTTAAGAGAACTTGGCTGGCGACTGGAGGCAGACCATGTCGGATGACCTGGCCACGGAGCTCGCCGAGCTCGGAGCCGACCTCCGAGCCGTCGTCGAGTGCTGGTCGGAAGCAGGCCTGGATGCCCTGCCCGCTGCGAGCCCGGAGGCACGCTCTCCGCCCATGTCGGCTTCGCCGGCTCCGGAACGGAAACGGATGAGGGCCGCTGACCCTCCCGCTCAGAAGGAGCCACCGCCGCCGCCGTTCCAGCCGACACCAGGTGCTCCGGACTTCGGGAATCTGCCATCCGGCGAGGCGGGGCTGGCCAGGGTCCGAGAGGTGATGGGGGACTGTCAGCGATGCGGACTCTGTCAGGGGCGGCGCAGCCTGGTCTTTGGAGTGGGCGACCCCGAGGCCGACCTTCTCATCTGTGGAGAAGGACCGGGGGAACGAGAGGACCGCGAGGGGGTGCCCTTTGTGGGGCCCGCGGGTCAGATGCTCGACCGGATGCTTGAAAATGTCCTGGGACTGGCTCGGGAGCAGGTCTACATCCTCAACGTCGTCAAGTGCCGTCCACCGGGAAACCGCACCCCGTTGCCCGAGGAGATCGCAGCCTGTGCACCTTTTCTCGAAGCGCAGATTCAGGCCATCCAACCCAAGATCATCCTGTCTCTCGGAAGGCCGGCGACCCAGACGCTGCTGAAGACCGGGCGAGGCATCAAGGCGATGCGCGGACAGTGGCAACGTCTTGGCGATCTCCCGGTGATGCCCACATTCCACCCGGCCTACCTGTTGCGCCAGGCCAGGGACAAGCGACTCACCTTTGAAGATCTCAAGGCGGTCCGTCAGCGGTATGACGAACTGGGGGGGCGCCGCTGAACTGCGGGCTCAGGAGTCGAGCTTCAACCCACCAAACAGGTCTCCAAGGGTTCCGAACTTCTTGTCCTCGGCGGGCGGCGAGTCCTCGGGGTCCCCGGTGGGTTTGCTGCCGGACTTCAGGCTCAGGGAGAGCCTTCCAGCGGTGGGTTCGACCTTGAGCACGCGCACTTTCACGGACTGGCCCTCGGTGACCACGTCTCGGGGGTCTTTGGTGTGTCCCCACGCCATCTCGGAGATGTGGACCAGGCCCTCCAGTCCGCCGATGTCGACAAAAGCTCCATAGTCCCGCACCGAGGTCACAGTGCCGTCGAGGTCGGTGCCGGGCTGGAGCGAGGCCCAGAGCTTGCGGGCTGCGTCGGCCGCCTCCACCTCCAGGATGGGCCGCCGACTGATGACCACGTCCTGGCCCTTGATCTCCTGGATCACGAAGGAAAGCGTCTTCCCGATGATTGTCTCCTCGTCGATGAGGCGACCGGGGAGCGTCATCTGTGACTGCGGACAGAAGGCCCGCCTTCCCGCCAGCAGGACCACGAAGCCACCACTGTTTTTCTCAGAGACCTTGCCGTCCACGGGAAGCCCCTCTTCTCGGGCCTGTTCCAGGAAGGCCCCCGCATCCTCGCCGCGAACCTGTCGGGAGAGCATCAACTCGCCGCCCTGGGTGCTCACCACGAACAGCGTGACACTGTCCCCAACATCCAGGGTGGGCTGGCCTTCCTCGTCCAGGAACTCGGCCCGGTCCAGGATGCCCTCGGACTTGCCTCCGAGCCCGATCAGAAACACCTGTCCGTCCCGCTTGACCACGGTACCGGTCACGCGATCCCCGACTTCGTGTTGGTGCAGTGGCACCGTCCCGGCCATGGCAGCCGCAAAGGTGTCTCGATCCATCTCAGCCAGGGCCTGGAGGTCCTCGGTCTGGAGCAGGTTCCTCGCCTTGGGACGGGGGGTGGGAGTCCTCGCCTGGGCGGGGGCCTGTGGCTCAGGCGTCGGCTCTTCGGCAGCACCCTGGGCCTCTTCTCCCGCCTTGGGCAGCTCAGGCTGACCTTTGCGGTGCCGGTTCTTCTGCCTGATCGTGACGGGACGCTCTGGACGCTTGCTCATGGGACCATCCTCAAGGAGCACCCGTCTATCGTCAGAATTTCACGGTTTCAAGCGGTCCGATTCCCTTGATTGTGGGTACCGACGAGGAGTGCGGATTTCTTTACTTTAGGCGTTGGACGCGGGGTCTCGAACAGGTAAGGTCCAAAGAGGCGTCATTGAACTGACGCTATCGCCCGGCACGGGCACACAATTGGGAGCAAGGAGGCACCCGATGTTGGTTTTGACCCAGAAGGAAGGCGAGATCCTGCAGGTGGGTGACGACGTTCGCATCTACATCAAGCGGATCAAGGGCAACTGGGTCAGGTTGTGCATCGATGCGCCTCCGGAGGTCAAGCTCCAGCGTATTTCTGGACCCCTCCAGCCCAAGAGCGAAGCGGCTGACGAGTCGAGCCCGGAAGTCCACGTGGTGCGGTCCGAGCGGGGGTAGCAGGCACTCTCTGGGAGGGATAGCGGTCCCGGCCTGCGGGATGGCCCTTGGAGACGCTGGAAAGCTACGACTACCTCCTTCCGGAGGACCGCATCGCCCGGTATCCACCA
>CAZMNK010000277.1:0-4031 GCA_964567625.1 uncultured Enterobacterales bacterium
GTCCCCCAGGACTTCTCACTGGCGCTGTCCGACGCGCAGATCGCTGCTGTCCAGGCGGTGTCCACCGAAGGCACCCAGACCTACGCGGGCCGTTGCATGGGCGTCCTCCACTACTATGCTGAGAGTAGCGACAACTACGATCATGCCATCGCTTTCCGCTTCCTGGACGGCACAGAGACGTCCCAAGGGACCTCCAGCTACGACCCCCATGACGTCGAAGTGGTCCGAGACGGCTGCGCGAACAACAACCCGATTATCGAAGACTCCACCGTGTTCAAATTCCGGTCCATGCGAGTGCCCCTGGTCAACATCCAGGTCAACGACGCTGGAGACAACGGCGAGTACTACGGCTCGAACCTGACCGACAATCCGGCCTGGCTGCGCTAGGGCGATGCCCAGAAATGCGAACGTTCGCTGGTCACCCCTGCTGTTCTGTTTCAGGAGCCAGTCTGCTCACTCGAGTTCCCTGGCATCTCCGACATATCGGATCCCCTGGCCACCCGAAACGTTGGGTGAACCCCCTTCCCAGAACTCGGGAATGTCTCCCATCGCACCCTTCCAGAGGCCCTTCATGAGGATGTGAAGGGTAGGGACAGAAACAAGAAACCAGGAAGACCGCGCATCGAAGACTCCGGATGTACCAAGACTGGCGGAAGTGTAGCGGAGGAGGGCGGGTCCACCAACAGGGGTTCCGGGCACCGGCCGGGCCAGGACAGGCCTACCCCTTGATGCGTGTCATCCTCGGATCGAAGAGCGAACCCAGGTGGACCGACGCAGGCACCCGCGCAGTGGCGACTTCGAGCTCATAGGTGGCATCGAGAACGTGGTCTCGACTGACCCCGTCGGCACTGCGCACGTAGCCGTAGCCGATGTTCTTTCCGACCGTGTACCCCCAACCGCCGCTGCTGAGGAACCCGACTCGCTCCCCGTCTCGGAAGATGGTCTCTCGGCCCAACAGCACCACATCCGGGTCATCGACGGTGAAGCAGGCGAGGCGCTTCTTGAGGCCCTCCTTGCGCTGCTGCTCCAGGGCCTGTCGTCCCAGGAAGTCGACGTCGGTCTTCAGCTTGACTGCGAACCCGAGACCCGCCTCCAGCGGCGTGTGATCCGGGTTGATGTCCTTGCCCCAGGCCCGGTAGCCCTTTTCGAGTCGCAGGCTCTCGATGGCCCGGTACCCGGCATTGCCGATGCCGTGGGAGGCGCCCACCTCCATCAGGCGGTCATAGAGCACCTCCGCGAACTCCACCGGGACATGAAGCTCCCATCCAAGCTCGCCCACATAGGTGACCCGCAGTGCCATGACCGGTGCACCGGCCAGAGACAGGTGCTGCATGGTGAGAAAGGGGAACGCCTCGTTCGACACGTCGCTGTCGGCCAGCTCTGCCAGGACATCCCGGGCCCTGGGCCCCATCAACGCGAGCACCCCATGGCTAGAGGTGACGTCATGGACATGGGCATCGAGACCGGCGGGGATGTTGCTCTGGATCCAGTGGTGGTCGTGGGTGGCGAACCCCGTGCCGGTGACGATGTAGAAGCGGTCGTCGGCCAGGCGCGTCACCGTGAGGTCGCACTCGATGCCCCCTCGTGAGTTCAGCATCTGGCTGTAGACGAGTTTTCCCCGTGGTCTTCGCACGTCGCCGGCGCAGATCCAGCTCAGGGCCTGCTCCGCGTCGCGGCCGGCGACAACGAACTTGGCAAACGAAGTCTGGTCGAACACAGCCACCCGTTCCCGGGTGCAGGCGTGCTCGGCCCCCACGTGCTCGAACCAGTTCTGTCGCTCAAAGGAGTAGACGTCCCTGGCCTCGACACCGCTCGGCGCAAACCAGTTGGGGCGTTCCCAGCCGAGCTTCTCTCCGAAGCAGGCCCCCGAGTTGGAGAGCCGACCGTACAGCGGCGAGCGCCTCAGCGGGCGACCGCTGTCGTGCTCCTCGAAGGGCCAGGACATCGTGTAGTGCTTGCCGTACATCTCCAGGGTGCGGGTTCGCACCCAGCGTTCGTCGTGGTGGGGGCGACCGAAACGACGAATGTCCACCGGCCACACGTCGTAGGGCGGCTCGCCGCCGATGATCCACTCGGCCAGGGCCTTCCCTGCCCCACCGCCGGCGGCAATTCCGAACGCATTGAAGCCCGTCCCCACAAAGTAATTGCGCAGCTCGGGTGCCTCGCCCAGGATGAAATTCCCGTCGGGGGTAAAGCTCTCCGGGCCGTTGATGAGCTGCCGTATTCCCGCATTCTCGAGGGCAGGCACTCGCGGCATCGCGAGCTCGGCCAGCTGGCTGAAGTGATCGAAGTCGCTCTCCAGGAGCTTGAAGACGAAGTCCTTCGGGATTCCCTGCTCCGCCCAGGGCAAGGGGTTCGGTTCGTAGCCACCGAGAATGAGCCCGCCGACCTCCTCCTTGTAGTAGGTGAGGCGGTCCGGATCCCGCAGTGTGGGGAGGTCCCCGGGCACACCGAACGGTTCGGTGACCATGAACTGGTGTTGAACGCTGACCAGTGGGATGTTGACGCCGGCCTGTTTTCCAAACGCCCGTGCCCACTGGCCACAGCAGTTGACCAGCACCTCGCACTCGATCCGGCCGAGCTCGGTCTGCACCGCGTGGACGGCACCGTCCCTGGTCTCGACCCCGGTGACCCGGCAGCCCTCGATGACCCGGGCCCCGTGCAGGCGTGCGCCCTTGGCCAGCGCCATCGTCACGTCGCTGGGTGACACCGAGCCATCTGTCGGCAGGAAGGCGGCGCCGACCAGGTCGTGGATCTCCATCAAGGGCCAGAGGTCCTGGGCCTCGGTCGGTGTGAGCAGGTGCATCTCCAGGCCGAAGCTGTGGGCCGTGGTCGCCTGCCGTTTGAGCTCGGTCATCCGCTCCTTGTTGCAGGCAAGGCGCAGTCCCCCGTTCATCTTCCAGCCCGTGGCCTGGCCCGTCTCCTCCTCGAGGCTGTTGTAGAGGGACACGGAGTCGCCGAGCAGCTCGGTGATCGTCGCAGAGCTGCGCAATTGACCGACCAGGCCGGCCGCGTGAAAGGTGCTGCCACAGGTGAGCTGCCCCCGTTCCAGCAGGACCACGTCCTTTCGGCCCAGCTTGGCCAGGTGATAGGCCACCGAGCAGCCCATGATGCCGCCACCGACCACGACGGTCCGGGCCTGTGTGGGGAAGTCAGCCATGGGTGATCTCCGGGCAGGTGGCTCCAGGCCCGGCACAGTTCCCCTGGCCGAGGTCGAGACCCGGCGTTGCGGCAGGCATCCGTGTCCCGGTCATCTGTCAGCCTCGGTTCGAGACGGCTCGGAGTTCCAGCGAGTCCTCATGACCTGCCCCCTATCGGCTTCAGGCCCGAATGCAGCCCATCTGCACTGGCCTGCCCACCCACGGACTGGACAACCCCTCGCCGGCCCCGCAGACTGGGCGGAGCCAACCCCTCCACAGGCTCCTCCATGCCTCATCACCAACCAGGGTCCCCTGTCGGAACGTGGCGGCGGGGTGCAGGGATCGCCTCGATCCTGGGCCTGGTGCTGGCGACCGGCTGTGGGGGGGGAGAGGCGCCGGATTCGACCACGGACACGGCCACGACCGTGAACAGCTGTGATCCCGGCGAGACCCGGCACCGAGAAGACGCCGGCCTGGTGCTGGAGACCACGCTGGTCCCCACCGTCCTGGCTGTCAGCTGGGAGCGAGACGAGGACGACCCGGCCCTGTTGCGGTGGCGCTGGGAAGGCGGAGAGGGCGGACTCGACAGCGCTGCCGCTGTGGGCACCCAGGTCCCGGTGCTGGGGGTTCCGACAGACACCCCGCTGGAGATCTGGCTCCAGGGTCCCGACCCCGACAACCCCTGGTGCAGTGAGCCCGTGACCGCGACCACCGGGGGCAGCCCCCCCGAGCTTCCCACCCTGGCCCTGACCCACACCGAAGCAGCCGCCTCCACCGGCTTCACCCTTCTCTCGGTCACCACGGACGAGGGTTCCCACGTGGTGGCCCTGGACGCCCAGGGGCACGTGGTCTGGGTCGTGTGGGCCGAGTTCGTTCCCACCCGAACCGGCT
>CAZMNK010000278.1:0-4017 GCA_964567625.1 uncultured Enterobacterales bacterium
CGTCCGCAGTGGTGTCCTCGGCGGGGACCGTGTCGCCGGTCTCGGTGGTGGTGGTGGCATCCGTGTAGGAAGACCCGTCCACGTCCCACGCAAAGGTGTAGGTGATGGTGTCGCCCTCGGCGTCGTAGGCGTCGGTGTCGATGAGGCAGACCAGGTCGTCCTCGCCCTCGACGGGGTCCTCGGGTGAGATGGAGACCTGGGTGCCGCGAGGGGGGGTGTTGCAGGTGCTGGGGGCGAGGAGGAGGTAGGCCTTGCCGGCATCGTTGCCGTAGGCGCCAACCAGGATGTCGTTCAGCCCGTCGCCGTCCACATCGCCAGCGCTGGAGACGGACTGGCCCGCGTGGTGGCCCACGACCTCACCGATAAAGGCGTGGTCCGCATCCGACAGGTCGTGCTCCGCGTCAACCCCCAGGCTTACGCCCAGCACCAGGTAGGCCTTGCCGGCCTCGCTACCCCCGTGATCGTTGAGAGGGGCGCCGACAAAGAAGTCATCCAGCCCGTCACCGTCCACGTCGCCGGCGCTGGAGACAGAGGTGCCCGCGTAGTCATTGGTGGCCTCACCGATAAAGGCGTGGTCCGCATCCGACAGGTCGATCTCCGCGTCAGCCCCCAGGCTTGCACCCAACACCAGGTAGGCCTTGCCGGCTCGCGAACCGCCGTCGTCGTTTTGGTAGGCACCGACCAGGATGTCGTCCAGACCGTCACCGTCCACGTCGCCTGCGCTGGAGACGGACTCGCCCGCATAGTCAGCCGCGGCCTCACCAATAAAAGCGTAGTCTGCGTCCGACAGGTCGATCTGCGCGTCCGCTCCCAGGCTCGCGCCCAGCACCAGGTAGGTCTTGCCGGCGTCGGCGCCACCGGCGTCGTTGTACCCGGCGCTGACCAGGATGTCGTCCAGCCCGTCGCCGTCCACATCGCCAGCGCTGGAAACGGCGTATCCCGCGTGGTCAGCCGCAGCCTCACCGACAAAGGCGTAGTCCGCGTCCGACAGGTCGATCGCCGCTTCTGCGCCCAGGCTCGCGCCCAGCACCAGGTAGGCCTTGCCGGCACCCGACCCACCGTCGTCGTTTTGGTAGGCGCCAAACAGGATGTCGTCCCGCCCGTCGCCATCCACATCACCGGCACCGGAGCAGGAGAGGCCCAGGTTGTCATTCGCGGCCTCACCGACAAAGGCGTGGTCCGCGTCCGACAGGTCGATCTCGGTGTCCGCTCCCAGGCTCGCACCCAGCACCAGGTACACCTTGCCGGCATCCGACCCACCTTCGTCGTTGTTGTAGGCGCCGACCAGGATGTCGTCCAGCCCATCGCCGTCCACATCGCCGGCGCTGGAGACGGAAACGCCTGCGTAGTCATCCGCGGCCTCACCGATAAAGGCGTAGTCCGCGTCCGACAGGTCGATCTCGGCGTCCGCTCCCAGGCTCGCGGCCAGCACCAGGTACGCCTTGCCGGTCTGCGACCCGCCATCGTCGCTGCCATAGGCGCCGACCAGGATGTCGTCCAGCCCATCGCCGTCCACATCGCCGGCGCTGGAAATGGCGTATCCAGCGTTGTCACCCGCGACCTCGCCGATGAAGGCGTAGTCCGCACCCGCCAGGTCCGTCTCCGTGTCCCACCCGTCAAAACAGGAGTCGACCACGACCTGGACCGAGACGGTGGTGGCCGCCCCATCCTCCGTTCCATCGTTCGGCGTCACGGTACAGGTCCAGTCATCCCCGGCAGTGGTGTCCTCGGCCGGAACCGTGTCGCCGGTCTCGGTGGTGGTGGTGGCGTCCTCGTAGTCCAGGCCGTCCACCTCCCACTCGATGGTGTAGGTGAGACTGTCGCCCTCGGCGTCGTAGGCGTCCTGGTCGATCTGGCAGACCAGGTCATCGATTCCCTCGACGGGCTCGTCGGGCGAGATGGAGACCTGGGTGCCACGAGGCGGCGTGTTGCAGATACTGGGGGCCAGGAGAAGGTAGACCTTGCCGGCCCTGTCGCCCGTTTCATCGTTGTTGTGGGCCCCGACCAGGATGTCGGCGAGCCCATCGCCGTTCACATCGCCAGCACCGGTGACCTGGGTGCCTGCGGCGTCGTCTGTCTCTTCTCCCACGAACTGGTAGTCCGCGTCGGAGAGGTCGATGGTGCCGCTGCTCCCGAGGCTGGAGGCCAGGACCAGGTAGCCCTTGCCCGCATTGCTCCCACCCGCGTCGTTTCGGTAGGAACCCACCATCAGGTCATCGAGGCCATCGCCGTCGACGTCCCCGGCGGCGCCGACGCTGAAGCCCGCCCAGTCATCCACGGCCTCTCCCACGAAGCAGTGGTCTGCACTGGACAGGCTGATGCTGCTGCTGGTGCCCAGGCTGGCCCCCAGGAAGAGGCAGGCCTTGCCCGCATTGCTTCGGAGGTCATCGCTTCCGTAGGCGCCCACCAGCACGTCGGCGAGACCATCGCCATCCACGTCGCCCACACCGGCGATGGACATGCCAGCGTAGTGTTCACTGCCATCCCCCACGAAATTGTAGTCCGCACTGGACAGGTCGATGGAGACATCGCTTCCCAGGCTCGCGCCCAGGACCAGGTAGGCCTTGCCGGCGTAGCTTCCACCGTCGTCGTTGAAGTCCGCCCCCACAAGAAGGTCATCGAGACCATCTCCGTCGACGTCGCCGGCGCCCGCGACCGAGACGCCAGCCCTGTCTCCGCCTTCTTCCCCCACCAGGTGGTAGTCGGCGTCCGCCAGGTCGATGGAGACCTCGCTCCCCAGGCTGGCCCCCAGGATGATGTAGGCCTTGCCGGCAGTGGTCCCGCCTTCGTCGTTTCCGTAGGCCCCGACCAGGAGATCGCCAAGTCCATCTCCGTCCACGTCTCCGATTCCCGAGGCGGAGATCCCCGCCCAGTCGTCACTGTTCTCTCCGTGGAACTGGTGGTCCGCGTTGGACAGGTCGATGGTGGCTTCGCTTCCCAGGCTCGCGGCCAGGACCAGGTAGGTCTTGCCGCCATCGCTCGAACCGTCATCGCTCCCGTGAGACGTGATCAGGAGGTCACTGAGACCGTCACCGTCCACGTCCCCGGCGCTGGAGAGCCAATAGCCGGCATAGTCTTCGTCGTCCTCTCCCACGAAGCTGTAGTCGGCCTCGGCCAGGTCGATGGTGGTGCTGCTCCCCAGGCTCGCCCCCAGGAGGAGGTAGGCCTTGCCCGCCTGGGTTCCGCCTTCCGAGTTGTAGGGTGCCCCCACCAGGAGGTCAGCCAGGCCATCGCCATCGACATCACCGGCGGCGGCGATGTGGTAGCCCGCCAGTTCTCCGCTGTTCTGTCCCACGAAGCTGTAGCTCGCCTCGGACAGGTTGGTCTCGGGGTCGTCCCACCCCGCAAAACAGGAGTCGAGCACGACCTGGACCGAGACCGTGGCAGACGCCCCCTCGTCGGTTCCATCGTCTGGCGTCACGGTACAGGTCCAGATCTCGTCCACCGTCGTGTCCCCGGCCGGCACCGTGTCCCCGGTCTCGGTGGTGGTCGTGGCACCGGTGTAGGTCACCCCATCCACCTCCCATCCAAAGGTGTAGGAGATGGCGTCCCCGTCATCGTCGGTGGAATCGCTGTCCACCTGGCAGAGCAGGTCGTCGGCCCCGCCAGCCGGTTCCTCCGGGGTGATGGAGATGCCTGGGGCCTCGGGAGCGGTGTTCGAGATCGTCAACGCGGTCGAGGTCAGGGTGCTGCCGTCGTCGCTCCCGTCGTTCGGGGTGACCACGACAGACACTTCCTGGTCCCGGTCGAAGTACGTGCTGCCGTCCAGGGTGCTCCCGGTCTCGCTCACCAGGCTCCCATCGACATACCAGGCATGGGAGACACTCACCGAGTCTCCATCCGCGTCGTCCGTGGAGACCGTCGCCGTGATCGTGTCGTTCGTGTAGACCGTGCTCGGGGACAGGGACACGCCCGTCACCTCGGGCGGCGTGTTGCCGATAACGACCGAGTCGCTCACAGCAGTGCCCGTGTCCTCGCCATCGTCCGGGGTCACCGTGCAGGTCACCGTCTCCCCTG
>CAZMNK010000279.1:0-3899 GCA_964567625.1 uncultured Enterobacterales bacterium
CCCGCCTGAGTCGCTCCGCATGGACGAGTCCGATGCGTCGGAGAAGAGCGCTTCGCTCGGGGCCCTCCCGGTGACGAACCAGGCCGTGGGCGACCTCGACGAATCCGGTCCAGTCGTTGCTCTTCTGGCTGAGTTCGACCAGGTGTTCCAGGGCCTCGACGTTGTCGGCGTCGACCTCGAGCACCTTGCGCCAGGCATCGATGGCCACATCCGGCTCTCCGATGCGGACCTCCCAGATGAGGGCGATCTCCCGGAAGAGCCCTGCCTGGTCCTCGGGCTGCGCGAGGGTGGCCTCCCGACCCAACACACCGACCATGCCGTTCCAGTCCTCGGTATTCTCGGCCAGGCGCCGGAGACCCGCCAGGGCCTCCCGGTCTTCAGGCAGGTAGTCCAGGGCAGCGAAGAAGGCCGCTCGAGCCGCGTCCAGATCCTCCGCAGCCTCGTGCAGTTCGGCGAGATGCCGCTGAATCCGGGCCGCCTCGGCCGGCTCTGATGCCGTCGAAGCGAGACCCCCCAGATACTGCTGAGCCAGTTCAGCCTCGCCACGGGTTTCAGCAATGCGGGCCAGCGCTTCCAGCACCTCGCGGTTCTCGGGGTCTTCCTCGTGGAGTTGCCGGTAAAGGTTCCAGGCCTCGTCGGTCTCCGCGAGCCGCTCCGCGAGCAGCCTGCGCATCCGCTCCTGGATGCCTGTCCGGAGGGCCTCGGTCTCGACCGCGCCAGCCTGGGCCCGGAGAGTCTCGAACAGACCGACCCAGTCCTCCAGCTCCTCCTGGGCCTGTCCACGGAGCAGGAGACCTGGGAGACCTGGGGCATTCACAGCAGCCTCTGCTGCTGCGGCGAAAGCCCCCACATCGAGCAGGTCCTCGGCCTTGATCAGGTAGTCGACCGGGTCGATGCAGTCATGAAGGGCTGCCAGCGCGTCAGCATCGCCCGCTGCAAGCATCAGCCGTCGAAGACCATCAGCGGACTTTCCACGCATCGGCCTGCGGTCAAAGGCCAGTTGATAGGCTTCCTGCGCCTTCTCAAAGTCGCCAACACCCTCGAAGAGGTGACCGGCAAAGGTGGCGTGAACGACCTGCACAGCAGGATCGGTGCTGATGGCCGCCAGGCGTTCGTGGGTGGCCGCCAGGCCCGCCTTGTCCCCGGCTGCCTGCTGCAGCCGCTCCAGCGCCGTCAGCGCGCCCTCGTGATCGGGATCGTCGTCCAGCAGGGCCAGGTAGGCGGCCAGTGCCTCCTCGCCATCCCCATGCAACTGTTCCTGGAGTCGTGCGGCGTCGTAGGCCCGTCCGGCGACCTCCAGGGTGCGCTGGGCCTGCTCCGGCATGCCCAGGGATTCACAGAGAACCGCCAGGGCCAACAACGGACGGTCCTCAGCGTCTTCAGCGGCCAGAACGTCGGATACCGCCTGGACGGAAGCGATCGGATCAGTGTCTCGCAGAGCGTCTGCCACCAGGGCGGAGATACGGGCTCGATCGGTGTCCGTCGAGGCGTCTTCCGCCGCCTTGCGGTAGAACTCCACCATGGCAGCGGCCCCGCTGTCCGAGAGCATGGCTTGCTCAACCAGGGCCAGTGCACCGGGGTGGGCACCGTCGGCGGCGAGGATCTTCTGTGCGTACTCCTGGGAGTCCCCGACGCCCAGTTGATCCGCCAGGTAGGCCGAGTCCAAGAGCATCCAATGGCGGCGTTCCAGGTCATCAGAGGCCTCGGCTTCCTGAAGCTGGAGCCGCTGCACCTCATCCCAGGTGCCCTGGAGGAACATCAACTCCTTGAGGAGCAGGTGCGCAGGCAAGAACCCGGGGGACAGTTCCAGGCAGCGGCGCAGGCTCTCCGTCGCGGCCGTGTGGTCCTCGACCTTCTCGGCCTGGATTCGAGCCGCTCGGTACAGGTAGCTCACCACCTCGTTGCTGTCTTCGGTCGCCTCTGCGGCGTGCACGAGTACCTGGGCCAATCCCGCCCAGTCATTCTCTCCCTCTAGCAACCGCAGGTAGGCGTCCAGGCTGGGCGGGAAGTCCGGGACATGATCCAGGGCCCGGTTGTAGAAATCACGCGCCCGTTTCAGATCTGCGAGCCGGAATTCGCAGACGGCACCGGCACGATGAAGATGCAGGGCCACGCCCCCCGGCTCCTCGCACAGGATGGCCCGTTGCTCATAGAGCGCCGCAAGACTGTCCCACTCGGCCAGGCGGGTGTAGACGCGCTCCAACCCCTCGAGCGCAGGCAGGTAGCCCCCGGCAATCTCCAGGATGTTCTCGAAGTGCAGCTTTGCACCGTCCTGGTCATCCAGTCGACCCTCGCAGATTTCGCCCATGCGGAACTCAAGGGTGACCTTGAGGTTGGGGTCGTCCAGGACCTGGATCCGCTCGGTCCAGAAATCGAGCAGCCCCTTCCAGTCCTGGCGGGCGGACAGGATGCGGACAACGGCAGAGGCCGCAGGCAGAGCCGCTGGGTCCGTGGCGACTTCGCGGTAGACCTCCAGTGCCCCGTCCGAATCCTCCAGGTAGCGGTCCAGAACGCGGGCCAGTCGGTACTGGACAAAGGGACGGTTCCCTTCGTCCGCGCTCTCCACCTCGGCGCGGAGTTCCTCGACCACCCCGTCCCAGCGATTCAGGGAGGCGGCCAGTCGCTGCTGGCGATGCCGGACCTCGGGGCCTGCCCCGGCCTGGACAGCAAGGCCATAAGCCTCTGCCGCTTTTTCCAGGTCTTCCGTTCGATAGGCGTGCACGTCTCCGGCCCGGGTCAGCCAGAGCCAGGCATCGCCACCCTCTGCAGCGGTGCCGAGGTCGGTGTAGAAACCCGCCAGCCCGGCCCAGTCCTCTTCCGCGATGATCAATGCTTCCAGCCCCAGGAGTGCAGGCTGGTGTTCGGGATTGGCCTCGAGCGCGGCCTTGTAGGCCTCGATGGCGCCCCCGGTATCGCTCAACTCCGCGGCCAGGATCTGCCCACGCCGGGTGTGCGACATGGCAGCGCGGGTGCCCCCGGTCTGTCCGGCCAGGAGCACAAGGGTCTCCACGAGTTGCTCCCAGGCCTCACTGGTCTCGTAGAGATCCCTCAGCAGCTTGAGACTGAAGTGATCATCAGGGCTGCGTTCCAGGCTCTTCTTCAGCAACGCCAGGGCCTGGTCGTCCTGGTGGAGCTGGTGTCTCGAGACCAGTGCGGCGTCCTGGAGCAACTCAGCGGCGGCCTTGGCCTCTGTCTCACTGTCCGCCTGGTTCGCCAGTGCCTGGCATAGCTCGTCCCAGTTGCCGGACATGGCCAGGGCCGCGGAGAGTTCGCGCAACCCCGCCGTTCCCGCAGCACCGGTACCCACCGCTTCCCGGGCATAGCGTTCCGCCTGGACCACATTGCCCAACCGAAGGCGACTGAGTCGCGCCGCCTCGACCAGCAGCCCGGCCTTGTCGGCTCCGCCGACCTGGGCGGCTTCCCCGGCCAGCAGTGTGATGCGTTCGCGCACCGCCTCGTCGTCCTCTGGGGCGCGACCGGAAACGGCTGGGGCCACCGCCGGGTCCGCCAGGACGGAGGCCTCGGCTTCCTCGTCCTGAGAAGGTGACGCTTCCGCCTCCTCTTCTGGGGCCTCCACGAACTCCATGGATTCCGACGACGGTTCCGCATCCCGGAAGAAACCACCGTGGTCCAGACCGAGTTCCTCTGGCGGGGGCCCGATCTCTGTGACCAGGTCCTGGTCCTGTTCCGCGACCTCCGACTCGGAACTGTCCTCGATCTCCACGAGGACCTGGGCCTCCATGAGTTTTGGAGGTTCGGGGTCGGACTCCTGGACCTCTTCTTCGGACACCTCTTCTTCTTCGGACACCTCATCCGGTTCCGACTCGGACGTGTCCTCGATCTCCACGACGACATCGGCCGCTTCGGCCACGTTTGCGGCGAAAAAGGCGATTGCGAAA
>CAZMNK010000280.1:0-3824 GCA_964567625.1 uncultured Enterobacterales bacterium
GGCGGAAACCCCTTCACCGAGGGTCAGGATCGGGCTGGCCCCATCGCCGATGAGGGTGGTGGTGGACGGGCCGTCACCGGTGAGGGTGAGGGTGATGTCTTCCTCGGCGATGAGCGTCGCCGAGAAGTCCCCGGCGCAAAAGGTCAGGGTGCCGTCTTCGGACAGGGTGAGAGCAGTGCCCGCAGCCAGGGGGTCACTCCAGTCGGAGACCTCTCCGGAATCCGCGGTGAAGTGGGCATAGCCCTCTGCACCATCGATCGCGCCATCGCAGTCGTTGTCCAGCCCATCGCACAGCTCGGCGGCCTCGTCGTGGACCAGGGGATTGGCATCGTCACAGTCCCCGACCCCTTCTCCGTAGCCCTCCGGGGCACTGCAGGCCGTGACCACCTCGCCATCTGCACCACGGCCGTCGCCATCGGCGTCTGGGTAGTAATCCTGGACGTCGGTGGCATTGTCATCCACCTCGCCGCTGCAGTCGTTGTCCAGGTCGTCGCAGACCTCCTCGGCGTCGGGGTTGATGGCGGCGTCGGTGTCGTCGCAGTCCTCCGCCAGCACGAACCCGTCGCCGTCGAGGTCGTCGTCGGGGGTGGCGCCATCGCAGTCATCGTCCACCCCGTTGTAGACAATCTCCTCGGCCTCGGGGTGGACCGTGGCGTCGGCGTCGTCGCAGTCACCGTCTTCGACGCTCCAGCCGTCGCTGTCTGCGTCAGAGACCGTGACCGTGGCGCTGTCACCACCGGTGTCGTCGACGGACAGGCTCCCCGTCTTGGCCCGGCAGCCGGCCAGGAGCAGGATCACAGTCAGGAGGGCACAACGGAAAGCGGACATCCAGATCACCCGGAGGCGGAGGAACACAGGATAGGACCGCCCGCAAAGGGTTGCCATCCCCCGGGTGGGTAGAACCACCAGGGAATTACATCGAATCCTCCACGGAACGACCGACCAACCCGGACACCGATGCCCGTTCTCCTTCCGCTGCTGCTCTCCCTGGCCTGCCATTCCGCCCCGGTCCCCGAGGGTGATGCGGCGAGGCCGGACATCGTCCTGGTCAGCATCGACTCCCTGCGGAAGGACCACCTCTCGGCCTACGGCTACGAGCGAAACACCAGCCCGTTCATCGATTCCCTGGCCGATGCCGGCGTCCGCTTCACCGGGGCCCGCTCGCCCTCCTCCTGGACCCTCCCCTCCCACACGACCCTGTTCAGCGGCCAGTCATCGGTGCGCCACCAGGTGATCGAGGAGAGCCTGTCCGTCGACCCCCAAACCCCCCTGGTCACGGAGTCCCTGGCCAGGGCCGGCTACCAGGCCGGGGGCTTTGTCTCGGCCACCTTCGTCTCCAGACTCTTCGGGTTCGATCGAGGCTTTGCCCGATTCGAGGACTACGGCCTGCACACCGAGAAGAACAACCTGGACGCCTCCCTGGGGGCCGCCCGGATCGTCGACGACGCATTGAAGTGGTGGAAGGACCAGGCGGGCAGCCCTGTCTTCCTGTTCCTGCACTTCTACGACGCCCACTTCGAGTACGCGCCCCCGCCCCCCCATGACAGCCTCTTCGACCGACCAGTGCTGCCGGAGGACCTGGCGTACAAGAGCTACTTCCACCACAAGGAGCACCCCCTGAGTGCTGCAGAGCTCGCTCACCAGGTCGCCCAGTACGACGAGGGCATTCACTACGTCGACACCGAGCTGCGACGCCTGAAGACGGCCCTGGATGCGGCCGGCAGGGAGGCGATCTGGATCATCACCTCTGACCACGGCGAGGAGTTCGGGGAACGGGGCTCCTGGGGGCATGCCCACACCCTCTACGCCGAGCAGTTGGACATTCCCCTCGTCTTCTCCGGGCCAGGCATTCCCCAGGGGGTCCGGGACGGCCCGGTCGGTCTGCGGGATGTGGCGCCGACACTCACCGACCTTGTCGGGCGACCCGGTGACCTGGACAGCGACGGGTTCTCGCTCTTGCCAGCCATCCGCGGCGAGCCCCTGCCCGAGCGGAGCCTGGTGGCGGAGACCTCGCGCTTCGAGAGCAACCGTCTCGCCCTCCAGCGGGGCACCCTGCGGCTGGAGTGGGACCTGGGGACCGACGGAACCGAGCTCTTCGACCTCTCCACAGACCCGGCAGAGGTGACGGACATCTCCCAGGACAACCCCCAGGCAGTCGACCAGCTGAGGCAGACCCTGATCGCCACCATCGACCACAAGGCCTGGACCGCCACCCGGGCGGGAAGGGTTCGAGTCAGCCGGGGCCGCCTGGTCGACGGGGGGCTGGCGGATGAGAAGACACTTGCCGCCGAGGAGTCCTTCACGGTCTGGCCCGTGGATGCAAAGGTTCGCCACACCGCTTCCGGTACCAACTCGGAACAGGGGCCCTGGCGAAACCACGGTCCGTGGATGCCCGGCGCCGATGACCCTGTCCGCCTGGAGCCAGGGACCGAGACCCGGGCTGTCGAGATCAGCGACGGCCTGAAGGCGCAGCTGGAAGCCCTGGGCTACCTGCAGGAGTGACCGCAGAGTTGCCGGAACGGCCGGCACCGAGATGTCTTCGTCGAACCCATCGCGTAGCATGCCCCCCCGGCCTGGAGGGCCTCTCCCATGAAATGGATCATCAAGTGCCTGCGGAAGTACGCGGACTTCAAGGGTCGGGCCGGGGACACGGAGTGTTTTGCGTTTGGCTTCTTCGTGATCTCCGTGGTGGCCCTGGCCCTGGGGATCGACCTCCTCATGGGCTGGGGGAGGGAAAATGTCGTCGATTGGGTCTTGTGGTACCCCGCCTTCGAGATCACCCGGCTGGCCCTGGTGCTGCCGTTTTTTGCGGTCACCGCTCGCAGACTGCACGACACGAACCGAAGTGGATGGATGTCCCTGCTCTGGTTCGTGCCGATCATCGGGTGGGTGTACCTGCTGATGCTGCTGGTTCGGCCCGGCGACGAAGGGGCCAACGCCCATGGTTTGCCGGAGACGAACGCCTAGCGAGAAGGGTTCAGGGGCCCTGGTGGTCCCCCATGGAGACGATCTTCCTCGCCGTTGCGGCACTGCTCTCCTCCGGCCGCGAGGTGCAGACCGGTGGCTACTGTGACGACGTGGACTGCTTCAGCGTCTCCACCCTGACCGAGGACGGCCGAGGTGAGCCGCTGTTCTGGTTCACCTTCCCTCGCTACGAGGAGTTCCGAACCGGCGTCATCGCGCCCTACCGAGAGCGATGCCGATACGACGATCTCCTGGTCGTCCTTGGCGACCGGTTCACCCCGCCGGGTACAGCGGGGTCCTACACCCGCCTGCAACCTGGCCGACAAGAGGCGCTCCATGCCGAGGCTCTCATCACGACGCACTCCCTACCCACGGTCACGGATTTCCACCATGTGCTGGCCCACGAATGGGGCCACTATCTCCATGACCAGTATTGCCTGACAGTGGACCAGGAAGCGTTTGCGGGTGCGGTTGGAGACCACTTCTCAGGGGCAGTGTTCGACACCCGGATTGTGCGCTGAGGGGCGGTTGAGGCGGGTGGCGTGAGGGCTGTGGCCTAGAGGGCTTGTGGACTGGTTGGTCAGAGCGCTCCGGGAGCACCGTGGAGCGGGTCAACTCGGGGTGAGACGGAATGTTGGGGGTGCCTGGCGAAAGGGCTCCAATTTTCCTATGCTCTGACGACGATGGATCGACTTCACGACAAGCCGATGGCCCGGCGCCTTCCTCGTTACTGGTACGGCGTCATCGCACTCGTCACCCTGGCGACCCTGGTACTGGGTGTCGTCGGCTTCGGAAAGCAGGCCGTCGCCGAAGGGACCCATCCAGAGTGGTCCGATTTCATCTACCAGACGCTGCAACTC
>CAZMNK010000281.1:0-1050 GCA_964567625.1 uncultured Enterobacterales bacterium
CGTGGATTCGCGGCCTGTGCCGCTCGCTACTGCTCTGGGACCAGATGGGTCTCTGGACCGCACGGCCCTCGGAGCCCTGGTGATGGGCGACCCGAAAGCCAGGAGGTGCCTGGAAGGCCTCACCCACCCAGCCATCCTGTCCACCCTCCTTGGCCGCTTGAGGGACCTGACGGTGGCCGGAAAAGCCATGGCCGTGGTCGAGGCCGCCTTGATGATCGAGACAGGAACCCACTGCAATTACGGGGAACTCTGGGTGGTCACCTGCACCGCAGAAACCCAGCTCCAGCGACTCATGGCCCGCAATGGATTCGATGAAGAGACCGCTGTTCGGTGGATCCGCAGCCAGCTTCCCCTGGCGGAAAAGGAAGCACTCGCCGACCGCGTGATTGGCAACAACGGGAGCCTGGTGGAACTCGAGGACCAGGTCAGCGCCTGTCTCTCAGCGGTGGCATCAGGGCTCTGAGAGGGCTGCTCTGGCTCGATCCCGGTTGGCGACGAACTCCGGTCGATCGGGGGCCAACTTGGCTGCGCGTGTAAACCAGGGCAAGGCCTCGGCAGGTCCGCCCAGTCCGACCCGTGAGATGCCCATGGCGTTCAGCACGTCCGGGTCATCCGCCAGGAACTGGACCGCCAGTTCACAGACAGGCCCGGCCGCGCGGCTGCCTCTGGCGGCCAACAGGACGCAGGACATCCCATTGGCCCAGGCTGCCTCGGGGTCGTCCGCGACGGCACGGCTCAACCAGGGGAGTGCCTCGTCTTCCCGTCCAAGCGCGAGCAGGGCCCGGGCCCCAAGGGCCGCGGCCTCCCGCGCCTCCCGACTGCCTGTTGGCCAGGTCCCGTTCTCCACGAGGTCCAGCGCCGCCTGCGGGTTGGTGTCCAGGCGTACCCGTGCCAGGTTCAGGGCCACCACCCGGTCCGCTGGCGCACGGGCATGAGCGGCCTCCCAGAGGGTCTCGGATGAGGCCCACTCAGGCAGCCGTCGACTGGTCAGGGAAGCCAACAGTACGAACCCAACCAGGAGCAGGCCCCTGGTCCTTTTGACGCCCGACC
>CAZMNK010000281.1:1060-3797 GCA_964567625.1 uncultured Enterobacterales bacterium
AACAACCCGGCCCACGGGAGCACCGTCAGGGCATCCCCATACCGCACGGTCGACTGGAGCAGACCGGAAACCATGAGCAAGGGCAGCAACACCAGTGCAGCCCCGCCTCTCCGACCTGGGCCCAGTTTCCAGGCAACCCAACCGAGGGCTGGAAGGGTCAACCACCCCAACAGGGCGAAAAGACCTGTGGCAGGGACCAGGTCAGCGGCGGGCCCCATGGGTGTGGGTACCAACAGGCGACCGAGCCAGAAACAGACCCGAGCCCCTGCCCCCCACACCGACGCGGGACTTCCACCCCCCGAGTCATCCGGCATCAAGACTGTCCCGCTCATCACGGCCCCGCGGACCGCGAGGAACAGCCCCACTGCGAACAGTTGCCAGCGCCATCGTGTGTCCCTGCGGTCCATCAACCAGGCCACGAGCGGAAGAACCACGCCGATCTCCTTGGCCCCACAGGCCAGGAGAACCAGGGCGCAGGAGACCAGGGGCCGCCGAGCCGACAACGCCCACAAACCAAGAGCCGCACAGAGAAGGTCGGTCCGGGCAGCAGCACTTGCTGCCCCCTCGATCTGAAGGGGGTGAGCCAGGAAGATCAGTGCAAGCAACAGGGCCGGCGCCTGGTTTGCCGAGATCCTCTGTAGAAGGCTCGCCAGCCCCAACCCCGCGGCTGCGAGGGCCACGAGGTTGGTCAGGTGAAACTGCCTGGGGTCCCCTCCCCCAACCCACTGGTCCAGGTAGTAGGAAAGGGTCACCACGGGACGCCAGTAGGGACTGGGGCGGACCTCCGGTGCAAAGTGGAACAGCTCCGAGGTCAGGGCCTCGAAAAGGGTCGACCCATCGCCCAGGGCCTCGTTCGTTCCAATGAGAACCAGGTCGTCGTAGAGAAAGGGGTAGCCCAGGACCCTTCCGTAGAGGGCCAGCACGACGCCGAGAAGCGCAAGGGCCGCAAGCCCCCAGCGGGCGCGTTGCACCACGGTCTGCTCAGTAGATGACCAGGGAGTCCACCGGGATGTCACCGAGCCTGTCTCGGCCCTGGAGGAAGCCCAGTTCGATCACAAAGGCGTACCCAACCAGGTCACCCCCCAGCTCGCTGACCAGCTTCCCGGTCGCCTCCGCTGTCCCACCGGTTGCGAGCAGGTCATCGACAATGAGGACCCGTTGACCGGGTCGGACACTGTCGGTGTGCATCTCCAGGCGGTTGGTTCCGTACTCGAGGGCATACTCGATCCCGATGGACTTCCAGGGCAGCTTCCCCGGCTTGCGAGCAGGGGCGAAGGATGCCCCGAGTTCCATGGCCAGCGGGGCCCCGAAGATGAACCCCCGGGATTCCATGCCCACGACGACGTCGACTCCTGACGAGGAGAACGCTTTCGCAAAGTAGCTGGTGATGCCCTTCATGAGGTCAGCACGGGCCAGGACCGGGGTGATGTCCTTGAACAGGATGCCCGGCTTTGGAAAGTCCGGGACGTCCCGGATGGTGGCCTTGACGTTTTCGATCAGGTCCGACACGGGGTCCTCCAGCGGTGGCCTGAGCGTAACCCGGGACCCTGCCGGGAGGCTGCGTTAGGATCCGCCATGATGGACGCCCCTGACGCCTCCGCTGCCACACCGGGCCACGGGCGTCTCTCCCGGGAATTGAGCCACTTCATCGCGGGCCTCGAGGGCCAGGACTGTTCCGTGGGGGAGCTGGTCGACCAGATCGGGGACCGTGGTTTCGGCCTGTTGTTGCTGGTCCTGGCGTTTCCTGCAGCCCTTCCTCTCCCCGCCCCAGGGTACGCCACCCCCTTTGGCATCCTGATGATCCTGTTGGGATTCCAGATGCTCATCGGGCGCCAGGTCCCCTGGCTGCCTGAGCGTTTTCGACGCCGTACGATCCGATATCGGGTCATGGCCTTTTCCCTGGAAAAGGGTGCCCGTCTACTGAGGCTGGTGGAATTCCTGATTCGCCCACGATGGTCCCGACTTGCCCGGTCGCGCCTGTTCCTTTCAGCAGTGGCGTTGATCATCATCGCCATGGCCTGTTCCATGACCCTCCCCATCCCCTTGACCAACACCGCCCCCAGTTTCGTCATCTTCCTGCTGGCCGCAGGGATCCTGGAAGAGGATGGACTGGCCCTGGTCGGCGGCCTGGTCCTGGCCCCCGTGGCGGCTGGCATCAGCATCGCAGCGCTCTACTTCGTGGTGACAGAAGGCGTGGAAGCCGTCGACACCCAGCTCAAGCCCATGATCAAGGAGTGGCTGGGCCTGACCTAGCGAGGGCTTCCAAGCACGCTGCTCCAGCCCTTCATTTCTTCCACTGCCGCATCATCAGTGAGGTCCACTCGCATGGGGGTCAGGCTGGCCCAGCCCTCCTCCACGGCAGGTCCATCGGTGCCGGCCATGGGCTCGAAATAGGCGTGTTTTCCACCGATCCAGTAGTAGGGCTTGTTGCGCAGATCCCGTCGTTCCGTCACATCGATCTCGTAGCGTCGATGGCCCATTCGGCACAGCCGCAGACCCTTCACCGAGGCCAGAGGCAGGTCCGGCACATTGAGGTTGAAAAGCTTGCAGTCCGCCAGCTGGTTGTCCAGCACGTCCCCCGCAACCTGCCGGGCCAGGGCCGCAGCGGTGTCCCAGTGGCTCTTGGGATCGTTCGGTGCTCCCCAGTCGATGTGCAGGCTGACCGCCAGGGCCTTGATGCCCGCCAGGGCGCCCTCCCGGGCAGCCGCCACCGTGCCGCTGTAGTGCACGTCCTCGC
>CAZMNK010000282.1:0-3506 GCA_964567625.1 uncultured Enterobacterales bacterium
TCAGCATCGGTGTCGGCATCCGTCTCCGTGTCAGCCGAGTCCCCCGAGTCCCCGGTGGTGGTGTCGTCTCCACCACACCCCGCCAGGCCGAGAGAGAAAATGGAAACCCACAAGAAACCAGGAAAACAGCGCATCAGAAACTCCCACTGTGCCAGGGCAGCGCGGAGCCTAACGCATGGTCACACCAGCCCACCCCGCTGCGCCCACGAGAGGCCCCGGATCCCGCCAGGGCAGAGGTCGTGTAAGCTCTCCGGCGTGGGCGAGAGCCTTCCTCAGCACCGGCCCCGGACCACGGCAGTGCTGCGTTGCCACCCCTGGAAGAAGCGCTGATGCCCGTCCTGCCTCCGGTCAATCCCGACACCCACTTCCGCCTGGTGGCCACCGCGGACTGGCAGATCGGCATGCTGGGGGGGTCGTTCGCCCCGGCGGCGGCAAGACTGCTGCGGGACACCCGCATCGAGACCCTGGACCACATCCTGTCCATGGCCAGCGCCGAGGGAGCACAGGCCGTGTTGGCGGCTGGCGACCTGTTCGAATTCCCGAACCAACCCCAGGAGACCACCACCCGGGTCGCCCAGATCCTCCAACGCCACCGAGACGTGCCGATCCACGCCATCCCCGGCAACCACGACCTGTACGGGCCGGGCACCGTCTGGACCACGCCCGAGCTCCAGGGGGTCTCCCACCTGCACGTGCACCACGAGGACGGCCCCGTGATCCTGGCAGACGGGATCTCCCTGTGGCCCCTGCCCGTTCTCAGCAAACACGACATCAACCCCCAGCACGACCGCCTGCCCGGCGTCCTCGACAAACCCGGGGTGCACATCGTCATGGCACACGGCCACGACACCTCCTTCATGGACCTGAAACACGAAGGTTGCATGTTGCCCATCGACTCCGCCGCGGTGATCGGCATGGGCTACACCCTGCTCGTCCTCGGTCACTGGCACTCGTGGAACCGGGTGTCCGAGCGGGTGCTCTACCCGGGCACCCACGAGCAGACGAAGTTCGGGGAGCGAGACGCGGGCCAGGTCGCGATCATCGACGTGCCCCTCGACGGCTCGGTCCCGATCTTCCACCCCCACCGCTCCGGCCAGGTCCGTTGGCGACAGGAGACGCTGGACTGCACGGGCAAGACGCTGCCGGACGAGGTGGAACAGCATGTCCGAGGGCTGTCCAAGGAAGTGGACTTCCTGGAGCTGACCCTCACCGGCGAGATCGACCTCAACGACGCCCTGGACGCACTGCCCAGGGCCCGCGCGGCCGTCGCACCGATGCTCAAACAGCTCACCTGGCGCGACGACACCCGCGAGCGGATCGACCTGGACGCCGCCCTCTCCCGGTTCGAACTGCCCCAGGGCCTGCGACAGGTCCAGGAGACCCTGCTCGGGGAGCTGGAGGATGCCGGTGAGGAACGCGACAAGGTGGACGCGCTGCGGGCAGAGCTCGAGGTGCTGTACCAGGTCGCGCGCGACGTGGGAGCCCTCGGCGGGGAGACCAGCCCATGACCCCGTCCATTTACCTGGTGCGGCTCAAGGTCTCCGGCTGGAAAGGGCTCAAGGAGCCCGCAGAGATCGCCTTTGGGGACTCCTCCTGGTTGATCCACGGCGCCAACGAGGCAGGCAAGTCCTCGCTGTTCTCGGCACTGCGGTTCGCCCTGTTCGAGTACTCGGACAAGGGCGGGGTGTTCTCGGATGGGTGGGTGAACAGCGAGAGCACCCAGGCCGAGGTGGAGGTGGAGCTTCAGATCTGTGGGAAGCCCTACACCATCCACAAGATTCGTGACCACAAGAAGAACGGCAAGACCAGGCTCTACGACGGAATCGGAGCCGACAGCCACGAACGCGTGGAAAAGAACCGAGACGCCGACAACGCCATCATGCAGCTCATTGGCGCCAGCGCTCGCAAGGGCCGAGACCCGGAGATGCCGTCGAGCTGGGGGATCCTGGCGTGGTTGCTGGCCCCACAGGCAATGGACACGGTCACCGAAGCGCGCCAGCACTCCACCCAGGCCCTCGGGCTCGGCAACGCCATCTCCGTCGAGTTCCAGCAGGTCAAGGACAGGATCGATGCTTTTTGCCAGGACAACTACGGCAAGTCGAACAACCCGCTGAAGAACAGCGACCTGCGCGAGGCGTTGGACCAGGTCGAGGCGCTCCAGGACGAGACCCAGGCCATCGAAGGGCTGCGCAGTGGGTTCGAGCAGGTGCTGCTGAAAATGGCGAGCCTGCAGGCAAGGATTCCAAGTCTGGAGGATCTTCTCGAGGTCGCCAAGGAGAAGTACGAGACGGCCCGGAACACCGAGGTCGACTTCGCCGCGGGTGAACAGGGCCTCGAGACTCTGCAAGAACAGGTCAATGGTCAACAGATCCACTGTCAGCGGGCGACTGAGTCCCTCGAGGCCTTGACCGTGCTGGACCTGGAGATCGCAGAACTCCAGGACCGGGTGGCCGAGTGGAACAAGACCATCGGCGAGTTGGAGGGAGTAGAACGCGAGGTCAAGGCCCGGTCCGAGACCGCCCAGCATGCCCTTGAAACACTGACAAAACAGCAGAAGCGCCGCGCAGAAACCATCGAGCAAAACAAGCAGTGGCTCGAGGCTGCGCGACACCACAAGGAACTCGACGACCTCAAGGCGCGACAGGAACAGATCCAGGCCCTGGACGAGGAACTGGCGAACCTCGAGAAGGCAGGGACCGTCCTGTCCGAGACGGCAATCGACGAGGCGGTACAGGTGGCCACCCGCCTGGAACAACAGGAGAGCCTCCTGGCGAATCTCGCCACCAGCCGCAACGTCCGGGTCTCGGTCGACGGATCCCTGGACGCCGCCTGGGTTCGCGACGGGGTGCCTACCGAGTACGAGAACGAGCTCGGCTTCGCCCGCGAACTGCAGGTCCAGGCCCAGGAATTCACGCTGACCATTCGACTGGGCGACGACAACCAGGAGGATGACCCGGTCCGGGAGCGGCTCGCGCTGCGGGAACAACTCACCGAGCTGGGCTTCGAGACCCCCGCCGAGTTGCGGTCCGAGATGACCACCCAACGGACGCGGTCGCGGGAACACCGGGAACTTCAGATCCGACGCGAGCCGCTGGGCAACGCCGACGCCCTGGCCGCCGAGCGCACCCGCCTGGAATCGGTGGAAGTAGCGCCCATTCCCGACGAGGCCCCGCCGATAGACACCCTGAAATCCGAGATGGAGGAACTGCAGACAGAAAGCGAGGAGACCCGGTCGACTTCCGACGCGTTGGTGGTACAGCGCGACGAGGCGAAGATTGAACTCGATGGCGTGTGCACGGACCTGGAGAAAGCCCGCGCAGAACACAAGAGTGCCTCCGACCAGTTCGAAGCCGCGAATGGGCGGCGAGACAGGTCCATCGAAAAGGACGGCCGCATCGAGGCCCGCACCGCGACGCTCGACAGCACAAAAAAGGCACTGAAAGACCTGCAATCCAGACTGACCCTCACCACCGAGGACCTGGCTACGAACAAGGGGGTCCACGACA
>CAZMNK010000283.1:0-3313 GCA_964567625.1 uncultured Enterobacterales bacterium
GTGTCGGTGTCGGTGTCGGTGTCGGTGTCGGTGTCGGTGTCGGTGTCGGTGTCGACATCGGCGTCCCCGGTGTCCCCGGTGTCCCCGGTGTCCCCGGCAGGGTAGTCATCATCCGGGTCCATGGGGTCGGTCCCGTTGGTGATCTCGTCCCCGTCGTTTACGCCACCGCTGTCCGAATCCTCTTCCTCGGGATCGGTTCCGTAGGTGTTGATCTCCTCGCCGTCATCCAGGCCGTCCCCGTCCGTGTCGGAGTTCGCCGGATCCGTGCCGTAGAGGATCAACTCGTCCCCGTCTTCAAGCCCATCGCCATCGCTGTCGGCATCGGCCGGATCGGTCCCAAAGGTGTCGACCTCCTCGCCATCAGTGAGCCGATCGTCATCGGTGTCATCGTCCAACGGATCGGATCCGTAGGTGTTGACCTCCTCGCCATCACTGAGACCGTCCCCATCGGTGTCCTCCTCCAGCGGATCGGTGCCCAGGACTTCCTCTTCCTTGTCGTCCAGGCCATCGCCATCGGTGTCGGCAGTCCCGGTGATGTCATCGGTCGGATCGGTCGGGTTGGTGCCGTCCACCAGCACCTCCACACCATCAAGGACACCGCCCCCATCTGAATCATCGTCCAGCGGGTCGGTGCCGTAGGTGTCGATCTCGTCGCCATCTTCCAGGCCATCGTTGTCGGTGTCCGCGTCCAGAGGATCCGTTCCGTAGACGGACTCCGAGCCATCGGCCAGGCCGTCACCATCCGTGTCGGTGCTGATCGGATCGGTGCCGTAGGTGTTGACCTCGTCGCCGTCACTCAGACCGTCTCCATCGGTGTCCATCACCAGCGGGTCACTGCCCCAGGTGTTGACCTCGTCGCCGTCACTCAGACCGTCACCATCGGTGTCCGAGTCATCCGGGTCGGTCCCGATTGCCTGTTCATCCTTGTCGGTCAGCCCATCGCCGTCACTGTCGGTCAGATCGACCACGTCGTCAAAGTAGTCCAACGGGTCAGTGCCATCGACGAGCACCTCTACACCGTCGTCCGTGCCACCACCGTCGGTGTCCGGATCCATCGGGTCGGTGCCCCAGGTGTCGACCTCCTCGCCATCCGACAGGCCATCGCCGTCACTGTCGCTATCGAGCGGGCTGGAGCCATGGTTGTTCTCCTCGTCCCCATCGGTCAGACCGTCTCCATCGGTGTCTTCGTTGAGCGGGTCGGTGCCGACTTCATCCACCTCTTCCCCGTCTGTGAGGCCATCTGAATCGGTGTCCTCGTTCAGCGGGTCCGTGCCCCAGGTGTTGACCTCGCTCCCGTCGTCGATGCCATCGCCGTCACTGTCCGTATCGTCGGGATCGGTGCCCAGGGCTTCTTCCTCGGCATCACTCAGGCCATCACCGTCGCTGTCGTTGATCTCCTCCTGGTCGTCGCTGGGATCGGTCGGATCCGTGCCGTCCACCAGCACTTCCACGCCATCGCTGACGCCACCCCCATCGGTGTCGGGGTCCAGCGGGTCGGTGCCCATGGTCAGGACCTCTTCGCCGTCATCCACACCATCGCCATCGCTGTCGGCACTGTTCGGATCCGTGCCGTAGGTGTCGACCTCCTCGCCGTCCGACAGGCCATCACCATCACTGTCGCCATCTCCGGGATCGGTGCCGTGGATGTTGACCTCGTCACCATCGGAGAGGCCATCTCCATCGGTGTCCGCCACATTCGGATCCGTGCCGTAGATGGCCGTTTCCTCGGTATCGCTCAGGCCGTCGCCATCGCTGTCGACTTCGGCACCCACATCATCGCTCGGATCGTTCGGATCGGTGCCGTCTACCAGCACCTCCATGCCATCGCTGACGCCGCCACCATCGCTGTCCTCTTCCAGCGGATCGGTGCCGAAGGTCGTCACCTCTTCGCCGTCCAACAGACCATCAGCGTCGCTGTCTGCGAGGATCGGGTCAGTGCCGTGGGTGTCGACCTCCTCGCCATCGTCAAGACCGTCGCCGTCGGTGTCCGCCACGCTCGGATCGGTGCCCACGATCAGGACCTCGTCGCCATCGTAGATGCCGTCGCCGTCGGTGTCCGGATCGTCTGGATCGGTGCCCAGGGCGGCCTCCTCGGAGTCTGACAGGCCGTCACCATCGCTGTCCGTGCTCTCTGCAATGTCATCACTGGCATCAGTCGGATCGGTGCCGTCCACCAGCACCTCGACGCCGTCGCTGACGCCACCGCCATCGGTGTCATCGTTCAACGGGTCAGTGCTGTAGATGTTCACCTCTTCGCCGTCATCCAGGCCATCTGCATCGCTGTCCGAATCCGTCGGGTCGGTGCCGTGGGAGTCGATCTCCTCGCCGTCCAGCAGGCCGTCGCCGTCGGTGTCGCTCTTCGTGGGATCGGTGCCCAGGTCCAGGACCTCCTCGCCATCGTCGATGCCATCGTCGTCGGTGTCCGCCTCGCCCGGGTCGGTACCAAGGGCAGCCTCCTCGGAGTCCGACAGGCCGTCACCATCGCTGTCGTTGATCTCCTCCTCGTCGTCGCTCCCATCGGTCGGGTCGGTGCCGTCCACCAGCACCTCGACGCCATCGCCGACGCCGCCGCCATCGGTGTCATCGTCCAACGGATCGGTGCCGTAGGTGGTCACCTCTTCGCCGTCCGTCAGGCCGTCTGCATCACTGTCCGCATCCGTCGGGTCGGTGCCGTGGGTGTCGACCTCTTCGCCGTCATCCAGGCCGTCACCGTCGGTGTCGCTCTCCGTGGGATCGGTGTCCAGTTCCAGGATCTCTTCGCCGTCGTTGATACCGTCGCCGTCGGTGTCCGGATCGTCCGGGTCGGTGCCGATTGCGGCCTCCTCGGAGTCCGTCAGGCCATCGCCGTCGCTGTCGTTGAGCTCTTCCTCGTCGTCACTCGCATCGTTCGGATCGGTGCCGTCCACCAGCACCTCGACGCCATCACCGACGCCGCCGCCATCGCTGTCATCGTCCAACGGATCGGTGCCGTAGGTCAGGACCTCGTCACCATCCAGGAGTCCGTCGCTGTCACTGTCGGCATCGGTCGGGTCGGTGCCGTGGGTATCGATCTCCTCGCCGTCGGAAAGGCCGTCACTGTCGGTGTCACCATTGGTGGGATCGGTGCCCAGGGTCAGGACCTCGTCGCCATCGTCGAGACCATCACCGTCGGTGTCCGCATTGTCCGGATCGGTGCCAAGGGCGGCCTCCTCGGAATTCGACAGGCCGTCATTGTCACTGTCCGTGCTCTCCGCAGTGTCATCGCTGGCATCATTCGGATCGGTGCCGTCCACCAGCACCTCGACGCCGTCGCTGACGCCACCGCCATCGGTGT
>CAZMNK010000284.1:0-3285 GCA_964567625.1 uncultured Enterobacterales bacterium
CCTGGCCCGGAGCGCCGACCAGCAGATCCTGGCGGCCGTCCCAATCCGGGTCTCCCGCGGGGGCCACAGCGGCACCGGAGAATGCGTAGGCGCTCTGACCCTGAAGCCGCGCATGGGCAGACCCCAGGCCCATCTTTCCAGTCACGGGGCCGAGAACCACATAGGCAGCGCCGGCATAGGCCAGGACCCCTCCCTGGCGTTGGGCCCCGATCACCAGGTCCGCAGAACCGTCCCCGTTGAAGTCTCCGGGACCGGCCAGGGCGTCGCCAGCCCTGTCCCCACCGTCCTCTCCGTAGAGGGTGGCCCAGGCGTCCGTGTCCTCCAGGTCGCCCTCGACAGTCCCCAGGTAGACATAGGCAGCCCCGTTGTTGTTCTCGCCCTCGTCGGCACCTGGGGCCCCTACCACCAGGTCTGAGAGCCCGTCGCCATCCAGGTCGCCAGGGCCACAGACCGCCGCTCCCATGAGGGCCGTGGTCGTGGTCCCTCGGAGTCGGGAATGGGCGCTTATGAGGCCGGCGTGATCCGAGCCGCCGAGCACCAGGTAGGCCGTCCCACCATCGGTGTTTTCGGTGTCGTCCTCGGGCGCGCCCACGACCAGGTCAGCCAGGCCATCGCCGTCGACGTCCCCAAGAACGGCCAGGGCCGAGCCCGCACTGTCGTAGGAACTCTCCCCGGCGAGAATCCGCCGGGCCTGGGTCTCCAGGTCGACCAGGCCGGAGATCGGGCCGAGGACCTGGTAGACAGCGCCTGTGGGCATCCCGTCCTGCTCGCGCAGAGGCGCACCGATCCAGAGGTCGGCGAGCCCGTCCCCGTCATGGTCTCCGCCCCCTGCCACCGCTGTTCCAGCCAGGGAGCCGGTGCTTCCCACCAGTTCCGCCTGGAAGGTAGAGGCCAGGGAAACGGAGCTGTCCTTGCCCCAGTCCACGATCCAGGTGGTGTCGATCCCCGCGCCCCCTACGATCAGACTGACCCGTCCATCGCCATCCGGATCCCCCATCGGTGCGAGTTCGCCGCCGACCGCCGCGTCGGGGCTGGGGCCCAACCAGGAAACGGACGACTCGTCGAGGGGGTGGGTGCCGGTGACCGGAGTCAGGAACAGGTGGACTGAACCTGCATCCGTTCCGGCCTCATCACTGCCGGGTGCACCGATGACCAGGTCATCCCGTCCGTCTCCATCCATGTCTCCTGGTCCGCAGACCTCGGTTCCTGCCCCATCCTCGTCGGAGACCCCCGGGAACCAGGCAGCGGAGGCGGTCAGCGGGAAATCTCCGGAGAGAGCGCAGTTCTTTGCAGCGCCATCGCAGTCATTGTCGATGCCGTCACCACAGACCTCAGTCGCACGGGGCGACACCGAGGGGTTCTCGTCATCGCAGTCCATGGAGATGTCGTAGCCGTCACCATCTGCGTCGAAGTCGTCCTGGTCGTCGCAGTCGGAGTCCACCCCGTCGTACCAGACCTCGGTGGCGCCAGGGAAAATCGAGTCATCTGTGTCATCACAGTCCCCGTCCTCGAGGACCGTGCCCTCTGGGGCTTCACAGGAACGTTGTGCGCCTTCGGTGTCGCCATAGCCGTCCGCGTCCTCGTCCAGGTAGTGGATGTCCCCGTCGAAATCGCTGTCCTCGTCCACAGCCTCGTCGCAATCCTCGTCCTCCAGGTTGCAGGCTTCCACGGCCCCCGGGTGAATGCTCGGGTCCTCGTCGTTGCAGTCCCCCCCGCGGTCCGTGCTGTTGGCCAGGGCTTCGCAAGCGGACAGGGACGCCCCTTCACTCCCCCAGCCATCCCCATCCTGGTCGGGCCAGGACTCCACCAGGACCCCTTCGTCGATCGCCTGGTCGCAGTCCTGGTCGACCTCGTCGCAGACCTCGTCGGCACCGGGGTGGACCCCGGCCTCGTCATCGTCGCAGTCCACGTCGGACAGGTGGCCGTCCTGATCCCCGTCTTCGAGGGACGAACCATCCGCCCCGAGAACCCCGGGCAGGAGCTCAGGCGTGCAGGCAAATGTACAGAACAACAGCCACGTCATGGGCTTCGGGGGTGCCAGGTGACAGGATACCCTTTTTGGCCTGGAACCATCGGTGCTTCTTCAACCGCCGTGGGGTTCAGGGCGCCAGGTCCAGAGTCACCGGGCCTTGCACCAGACCGGCCTCCTGGGCGCGGGCAAAGAGCACTTCCATGCCTTCCAGGGCGGCGGGAGACCAGCTCAAGGTCTCGTGATTGGCGTACATGTCCAGGTAGCGTCCCACGTCTTCCGGGGAACGAAGGGCACTTCCGCGAGCCAGGATCCAGGCAATGCCCTCTTCTCGGTGTTCCAGGCCGTGCCGAATGCTCTCCCGCAGGACTCGTGACGCGGCGGCGATGGTCTCCGGTCCCAGGTCCCGTCGGATGGCGTTGGCACCCAGGGCCAGTGGCAACCCGGTCTCCTGCTTCCACCAGGCCCCAAGATCCAGGACCTGGTGACAGCCGTGCTCACGGAAATTCAACCGCCCCTCGTGAATGACCAGCCCTGCATCGACCTCGCCGCTAGTCAACGCTTCGAAGATGCGGTGGTAGGGCGTGATGGGGGTGACGAGGGCGCGGAAGGACTCGCCGAGAATGAGATTGAGGACAAGGTAGGCGGTGGTCGTCAGGCCTGGCACGGCGATGCGCAGGCCGGGGAGATCCTGGGCGTGCATGGGGTTGGGAGCCACCACCACCGGGCCGTATCCATCGCCCACGCTTCCGCCGTGGGGCAGGAGTTGCCAGCGATCCTGGAGTGCTGGATAGTGACCGACGGAGATCGCGCTCACGTCGGCCGGTTGGGCCTGTGCAGAACGGTTCAGCCGGTCGGTGTCCTCGGTGGTGATCCGCCAGTTGAACGGGCCGGGATCGATCAGGCCTTCCAACAATGCCCGGAACATGTACAGGTCATCGGCGTCGGGCGAGCAGCGTACGACCAGGGTGCGAGGGGCAGCCATCGGCGAGGGCTATCCGGGGTCTGGCTCGCGTTCCACAGGCAGATCGATGTCCAGGAGCAGATCAGAGACTCCCTGGTTTCTCGTCACCCGTTCATTGGCCGCCCGCATGCGCGTGGCCAGGCAGCCCAACAGGGCCCAGAGAACCCGGTTTCCGAGCTCTGGTTCCTTCAGGCTGAACCGCATGAGTTGCTGGCGATCAATGGCGATCAAGGAGGCAGGCCCGGCAGCGAGGACCCGGGCCGACCTGGGGCGTGAGTCGACCAGCGAGAGCTCGCCAAAGTGTTCTCCGGGCCCCAGCCGGGCCAATTCCACCCCGTCCTTCTCCACGATC
>CAZMNK010000285.1:0-3272 GCA_964567625.1 uncultured Enterobacterales bacterium
CTCCCGAGAAGAAAGAGCGACTGGCTCGTCGACTCCAGGAGCAGGGCGAAACCAGGCTGTTTGCCTTTGCCAACTCGCTGAAGCACCTGCTGCCCCCCCGCCTCGGGGGCTGCCTGGCGCTATTGGAGGACAACCCCGGATGCGATCTTGTCCTCTGTGGTCACGTGGGCCTGGAGGGAGCGAGCCGATTCGACCGCTTCCGGGAGGGGGCCCTGACGGGAAAGAGGGTCCATGTGCGCTTCTGGCGGGTGCCCTGGAGCGAGGTCCCGCCGGACGCGAACGGCCGCACGGACTGGCTGTTGGCCCAGTGGAAGGCCCTGGACGACTGGGTGGATCAGTCCCTGCCAGAGCCCTGATTCCAATCTCGACTGATCCGAGCCCGCTCCTTGAACCTGGCCCTGGAGGCAACGCCTGCCGCTGGAGCCCGGAAGGACCGGACCACAGCCCAGGTCACTCGTTGAGTCCCCGCCGAACATGGAGCATCCAGGGGTGCACTGCCATGGCTTCCCGGTCCTGCCGAGAGAGGTCTTGCCCGATTTCCTTCAACAGTAGCTCTGCGCTACACCAGAACCGATGGGCGCGACCTCGCTGGCCAAAGGAACTGGCGTAGCGGGCCGAAGCGACCAGGTACTCCATCCGCAACAGGCGCAAGGGTTCCCTGCGCATCCATTCCAACACGGGCCCATAGGACAGGTCGGGGTCCTCGTGGTCCCCCAGGGCACGGGCACGGGCGGCACAGGCCTCGCCAAGGGCCGGCAGGTGGCGCTCCGCCTGCAGCCGCGAAATGGCCTCGGCCAGGTCTTCCGCCCCCTGTTCCCGGTCCCCGGAACAATACCGGGCCTCTCCAAGACGGGCCCTCATGCAACCCGAGATGACCGACATTCCCGCGGCTTCACAGGTCTCGACCATCGGTGCCAACACCCGGACCGCCGGCTCGGGTTCCGACGAGGCCAGGGCGATCTTGGCCCGAACCAGGGCGAGTCCAGCCTGGATGTGAAGGTGTGCATCAGCCCCGAGTTCCCCCTCCAGAGCCTCCACTCGCTGGCGGGCTCGACCCAGTCGCATCAATTCGACCTCGATCTCCGCCAGGTTGATCAGCATCAAGGCCAGCCGTTCCTGGGTGCCCGCCTCCCGGACCGCCCGAAGTTCCCCCTGGAGCAGTTCCGTGGCCTCGGTGAAGCAGCCCTGCTGACGAAGCACATCGCACAGGTTGCCCTGGACATGCCACAGCCCGTCCCGGTCGCCCACGGTCTCGTAGTAAACCATGGCCTCTCGCAACTGCGCTTCCGCCTCCCGAAAGGCACCTCTGGCGATCCGCACCACCGCTGTACCCACCAGTGAACGACCGATCTCACGACCATGTCCACCCTGCCGAGCCTCGGTCAGCGCCTCATCGAACCAACGCTCGGCCTCGACGAAGTTCCCCTGGTACCAGTTGGCGGCCCCCATGTCCCGGGCCGCACGAGCCTTGACCCGGGGGTCCGGGTGACCCGTCAGCCTCTTGCGAGCCCGTTCCAGGATTCTCCGGCCCTCATCCAACTCGCCCCGAGACACCCGAAGGCGTGAGTCGTAGAGGTCCACCTCTCCTCGCAGAGCCTCGGTCTCTGCCAGGGCCCCCGCCCGCTCCAGAGCCTCACTGGCCCGCGAGTCTCCTGGACTGGTCACCCCCAGGGTCCGTCCCCACAGCAAGAAGAGTCGCGCCAGGGTCTCCTGGTCCGTATCTCGGGCATGGGGCACACAACCCACGACCCCTTCGAGCACCGACTTGACCTCTCGAACCCGGACCCACTCCACCATGGGCTCGGCCCATGTCACCGCATCCTGGATGGCCTCGTCCGCCCGGCCGGCACCCACGAGCAACCGCAGCTTTGCAGCGTCCGGGGGAGTCCCGGCCACGGCACCAGCCAACCGACGGCGAAAGACGTCACGGCGGGCATCCCGCAACCGCTCGAGGACCAACTCCTGGGTGAGCCCCAACCGAAAGGACCAGAGGGCATTTCGACCGTTTCCAGACTCCTTGACCATCCGCTGAGCCATCAACTCCTGCAGGACCACCCCCGCCTGTTCCTCCGGGCGGTCAACGGCATGGGCCAGGACGGTCAGGGAGGTCTCTCCCCCGGCAACCGCCAGGGCTTCCAGTACCCGGGTCGCATCCGCGGCCAACAGGTCCAGGCGCAGACTCAGCACTGCTCGTGCATCGCCGGGAATGGTGATCTGTCCACCGGTCTGGTCCTGCCAGCGAAGCCCGGCTGGGGTTTCTTCCGCCACCAACAGACCGCCCTGGACCAGGGCCCGAACCACCTCGCCGACATAGCCAGGCAGGCCTCCCGTCACGGAGTGCACCTGTTGGGCCAGGTCCCGGCCGGGAGGGCAGCCTCCAAGGATGGCGTGAATGAGATCCCCCACCCGCTCGCTGTCCAATGGGCCGAGTTCCAGGCGCCAGGCATCCGCGAGTCGCCCTCTCAGGGCGCTACCCGGTGCATCCGCCTCGTCCAGGCAAGTCGCTGCAAAAAGCACCGGCAGGGACGCCGCTCGAGCCGTGGCTCGCACATGAGCCAGGCACTCCAGGGCCACCGGCGATGCACGATCGATGTTCGAGAGCCCGATCACCATCGGCTTGGAATCCAGGTCCACCCGGCGGGTCAGGACCCGGGCCACTGCGTCAAAAGCCGCCTCCGGCTCGACAGCACCATCGACCAGGCCGGCGACCACGTCCAATCCCACCGGCAGGGCAGGCCGATCCTCCGAGCGAAAGGTGGCTTCCACAGCTTCGGCGACAGTCAGCAGTGCATCCAGCCCTGGCTTGCCTGAGAAGCCCCCCTCAAAACTCCGCCACCCCATCTGGCGAGCCGTGGCCAGGCTCGCCCCCATGAAGCGTCGACGGCCGGCACCATCACGGCCCACCACCATCACCATCCGACCGGGCCGGGCCTTGGCGAGCATCGCCCGGAGGGAAGCCAGCTCCGCGTCCCGACCCACAATGCGAGCCGGGCCCAACGGCGGTGGTTCCGCGGGATCCTCCCCTTCCAGTTGAGCCAGCACGCCGCGGAGATAGCGAGCCACCACCTCGGCGGACTCCGGCCGATCAGCAGGGTCCTTCTCCAGGAGCCGCAGGATCAGGGCGTCGAGTTCCTCCGGCAGTTCCGGCACGAGCCTTCGAGGCGGTACAGGCTTTCGCTCGACGTGCAAGCGAGCGAGTTCGTGGGAGGACCGGGCATTGAAGGGTCGCCTCCCGGTGCAGAGGCGGTAGAGCAGCACACCCAGGGAGTAGA
>CAZMNK010000286.1:0-3188 GCA_964567625.1 uncultured Enterobacterales bacterium
CTGGAGGCCATGGCGGTCGATCCGATCGACTACCTGGTCACGCCACGGTTGTGCGCCTCGGTGATCATGATGCCGGCCCTGGCCACGGTCTTCAGCGTGGTCGGAATCCTGGGCGCCTGGGTGGTGGGCGTCGAGGTTCTGGGTATCTCTGAAGGGAGCTTCATCCACCGGATCGAGTGGTATCTCGACCCGGACGACTTCCTGGGAGGGCTCTACAAGAGCGCAGTGTTCGGAGCCATCATGGCGTTGGTCGCCTGTGTCCGCGGGCTCTCCGCCCGTGGAGGCGCAGCCGGGGTGGGGCGGGTCACGACCCAGGCCGTGGTGATCGCTTCCGTCTCGGTTCTGGTCATCGACTACTTCCTCACCCTGTGGTGGATGTCGTGAGCGCCGAACCTGTGCTCCGCTTCGAAGGGGTCCACAAGTCCTTTGGAGCCCAGCCGGTGCTCCAGGGACTGGACCTGTCCATCCACGAGGGGACCATCACCGTCATCATCGGCCGTTCAGGTGCCGGAAAGTCCGTGACCCTGAAGCATGCCCTGGGACTCCTGCAGCCGGACCTGGGGCGGGTCTGGCTGCGGGGAGAGGACCTGACGGCGCTGCGTGGTCACGCGCTCCGGGATTCACGGCTCCGCTTCGGCATGGTCTTCCAACATGCCGCGCTCTTTGACTCCATGGGTGTCTTTGACAATGTGGCCTTCCCCCTTCGTGAACATTCCGACCTCGACGAACCCAGGATCGCCGAGCTGGTGCAAGAGGTGTTGGCCCAGGTGGGCCTGCAGGGTGCAGCGAACAAGCTTCCGTCCGAACTCAGTGGTGGAATGCGCAAGCGGGCGGGACTGGCGCGGGCCCTGGTGCACCAGCCCGAGATCTTGCTCTACGACGAGCCGACCACTGGCCTCGACCCCATTCTCTCGGCCCAGATCAGCCGGTTGATTCTCGACACTCAGCGGGGCCGCCCGGACATTACTTCGGTCATCATCTCCCACGACATGGACCTTGCTTTTGGCATCGCTGACCAGATTGCCTTTCTCCACGAGGGGCGCATCATTGCGGAGGGGCCGCCTGCGCTCTTTCGGGACCACCCGGATGACCGGGTCCGGCAATTCGTGGAGGGTCGTCTGGATGGTCCCATTGGCCTCGAATAGGCGAGGCTGGCCGGTGACGTGGTAGTTTCCGGGCGCATGGCGGGCTGGTCCAACGAATTCAAGGTCGGCCTTCTGGGGATTGTCGCAACGGTCCTCGGCGGGGTGCTGGTCACGCGAATCGATGACCGCCCACCGGGCGATCGCAGCGGCTACACGCTCTATGCCTACCTGGACTCTGCCGAGGGCGTGTACCCCGCCACCCAGGTCCAGGTCGCCGGTGTGTCCGTCGGGTCCGTGCGCAAGGTGGTGTTGGAGGATGACCAGGCTCTGGTCACCATCGACGTGACCTCGGGGGCGCAACTGCCCCTGGACTCCGTGGGCGAGCTTCGCCTGGAAGGGGTGTTGGGCGACAAGGTCTTCCGCATCGTTCCGGGGGTGTCCGAGGACCTGATGACCGATGGCGACGTCCTGGAGACCCGCACCGTCGGGCCCGATGTTGACGATCTCACCGCAAAGATCTCCAAGATCACCGAGGACGTGGCAGCCATCACCACCGTGCTGCGCACCTATGTCGAGGATGAGGGCACCAAGGAGGCCCTGGAGGCCACGGTCGAGAACGTTCGCCAGCTCACCGAGCAGATCATGGAGTTGACCTCGGCCAACCGTGCCCAGGTGGACACCATTGCCCGGAACCTGTCGGACACCTCCCAGACTCTGAACGAGGTGGTGAACCGCACCGCGGATTCGATCCAGGCCGAACTGGCCGCCATCGAGGAAGCCACCCGAAAGCTCGACTCCGCCCTGGCATCGGTGGAGTCGATCGCCGCCAAGGTCGACAACGGTGACGGAACCCTGGGGCGCCTGGTCAATGACGACGAGACCATCTCCGAGATCGACGCCACGATCACCCAGCTCCAGGAGGCGCTGGGTTCAGCCACCTCGGCCATCGACGAGATCAACGGAGTGGTGACCGATGTGACCGGTCTCCAGATGCAGGTCCGGTACAACGCGCAGCTCTTTCTGGGCTCCCAGCCCAGGCAGGGGGATTTTCCTGAGGGCAACCCGATTCATGGGGGCATGCGGCACACTCTGGGAATCAAGATCGTGCCCGGCAACGACTTTCGGTACTACCTGGTCGAGGTTGTGGATCACCCGCTGGGGGTCATTACCGCCGAGGACCACGCCATGCCGGACCTGGGCACCACCTACCGGGAATACGTGCGCACTTCGGGTTTGCGGTTCTCCTTCCAGGTGGCTCACCGGTGGCGGAACACCGCTGTGCGGTTCGGCCTCAAGGAGAGCTCCGGTGGCGTCGGTGTGGACCAGTACCTCTGGGAGGACAAGCTGAAGCTGAGCGCCGACCTGTATGACTCGAAGTTTGGTAGCTGGCCCGTCCTGGACAATTCCCCGAACGTCAGTTTTGGGGTTCGACTGGAACCCATCGAGCACCTGTGGGTGCAGGCCGGACTGGAGAACGTCTACTTCAGCGCTCGGTATGGGTACGTGACTGGATATCTTGGCGCCGGATTCCACTTCTACGACGATGACTTGAAGTGGGTTCTCGCCGCCCTGCCGAGTTTTTGACAGCGCCGCATCTCTGGGGCTGAACCCTGCCCTGACCGTGTGGAGAGGCCCGCGTCATGCTCCCACGTGAAGCGGCGTGGGCGAGCCTCGATCAGGGGTCCGCGCCACAGGACACGGGTATCGGGACCTGACGAAATGGAGATCGGTGATAGCATCGCCGTCCGGCGGCCGGCAGGTTGCGGAGGCACCCGTTCATGGCGCGAAAGAAGCGGAAGAACACCGAACAGGAAACCGAATTCGACGACCTGATGGAGGACTTCTTTCGGGCGGGCGATGAGGGGTCCCTGGCCTGGGAAGACGAGGAGGACGGCGCTGAGCCGTCTGCGGAGGAGGCGTCCGGGTCGAGTGAGGGCGGTGCCCCGACGGATCGCCCTGCTGCCGGTGAGGTCATCGAGCCCGAGCCCGAGCCTGCCGAGGATGCCCCGGAAACCGGTTCCGATTCGAGCGAGTCCGCTGCCAAGGAGAGCCACCCTGTTGCTGGCGAGGTCTTCGAGCCCGAACCCGAGCCCGCCGAGGAAG
>CAZMNK010000287.1:0-3178 GCA_964567625.1 uncultured Enterobacterales bacterium
GGCTACGACAAGCTCATGGGCTGGGCCGACGCCCCCATCATGCCGACCCCCGGCGCGGTGGGGAACATCATGCAGACCATCGCCGCCCAGCGAGGCATCAACGTGCTCGGCGTGGACATCGGCGGTGCCACGACCGACGTGTTCAGCGTGTTCGAGGGGGTCTTCAACCGCACGGTCAGCGCCAACCTGGGCATGAGCTACTCGGTGAGCAACGTGCTGGCCGAAGCCGGCCTGCCCGCCATCCTGCGCTGGGTCCCCTTCGACATCGATGAGAAGGGACTTCGCAACCGGATCGGCAACAAGATGATCCGGCCCACCACGATTCCTCAGACCCTCGAGGAATTGAAGATCGAGCAGGCCATCGCCCGTGAAGCCCTGCGGCTGGCATTCGAACAGCACAAGGAGTTCGCTGTTGCGCTCAAGGGCGTGCAGAAGGAACGCACGATCGCGGATGCCTTCCGTCAGACCAGCGGTGGCGAGAGCCTGGTGAAGATGATGGACCTGGACCTGGTGGTCGGCAGCGGCGGTGTGCTCAGCCATGCCCCTCGCAGGGTCCAGTCCATGCGGATGATGATCGATTCCTTTGCCCCCGAAGGTGTGACCAACCTGGCGGTGGACTCGATCTTCATGATGCCCCACCTGGGCGTGCTCTCCACCATCCACGAACAGGCGGCCACCGAGGTCTTCGAGAAGGACTGCATCATCTACCTGGGGAGTTGTGTCGCCCCCATCGGTCCCTTCAAGGCGAACCTGCCCCTTCTCCGAGTCCAGGCCACGCTCCCCGACGGTTCGAGTTGGGACAGGTCCCTGGGGGTCGAGGACATCGTCCTGATTCCCTGCGGCCACGACGAGAGTCTCCAGGCGACCCTGACCCCGCTTCAGCGACACCTCGACGTCGGCGCGGGACCCGGCAAGTCCCTGACAGCAGAGCTCCGGGGCGGCGAGGTCGGGGTGGTCATCGACACCCGCGGCCGTCCGATCAGGCTGCCGGAAACGTCCGACTCCCGGGTGCGCCTCCTGAAACAATGGGTCGAGGCCCTTGGCGAGTACCGGGAGTAGCGCGTGGCAGCCATCTTCACCCCAGGACTGAAGGTCAGAGAGCACACGGTGGTGCTCAAGGATCGACGCCTTCCCATGGAGGGCGAGGTGCTGGTGTCCACGGGCGACGTGGTCAGCGCGGACCAGGTGGTCGCCCGAACCTCCCTGCCTGGCAAGGTCTACCCGGTCAACGTGGCGAACCAGCTGGGTGTCGATCCAGGGCGCCTGCGCACCTTCATGAAGAAGTCCGAAGGCGACCCGGTGTCTATCGACGAGGTCGTGGCCGAGACCCCGGGCCTGTGGGGCCTCTTCAAGAGTGAGTCCAGGTCCATCGTGACCGGGACGCTCGAGTCGATCAGCACGGTCACAGGCCAGGTCATCTTCCAGGCAAACCCGATCCCTGTGGAGATCGACGCCTACATCGAGGGCCGCGTGGTCGAGGTCGTCGAGGGCGAGGGCTGCCTGGTCCAGTCCAAGGCCTGTCTGATCCAGGGCATCTTCGGTCTCGGAGGCGAGGTCAAGGCCCCCCTGGTCATGGCTGTGGAAGACCCCACCGAGGTGCTCGACAGCGGGAACCTGCGTGAAGACATGGCCGGCCAGGTCATCGTGGGAGGTTCCTACATCACCCTGGGAGGCCTGAAACGGGCTGCCGAGATCGGCGTGGCCGGGGTGGTCGTCGGAGGGTTCGACTACGACGACATCAAGGCCCTTCTCGGCTACGAGGTCGGGGTGGCAATCACGGGTGGAGAGAAGCTCGGCCTGACCCTGGTGGTGACCGAGGGCTTCGGCCGCATCCAGATGGCACCGGCGACCTTTGCACTCCTGCGGTCCATGACCGGCAAGCGTGCCTCGATCAATGGCGCCACCCAGATCCGGGCCGGGGTGATCCGGCCCGAAGTGGTGGTGACCTACAGCGCGGACGAGACCCCGGCCAGCAGGGTCGAGGCAGAGGAACCCAAGGGAATCGCCCTCGGGGACCAGGTTCGCGGTATCCGCACCCCCCACTTCGGGCGCATCGGCACGGTGGTCGGTCTTCCGGTGTCCCCCACCGTGCTGGACACCGAGTCCAGAGCCCGGGTGATGGAGGTGGAGTTCGAGACCGGAGAGACGTCGATCGTGCCCCGGGCCAACGTCGAGGTCATCGAGTCGTGATGATCGGACACCTGGCCCTCTGGATGGCACTGGCGCTCGCCGGCGATGAGCCGGACGGGCCCCCGGATCTCCAGGCACCTCGTCTGGTCCCAGAGGAAATTGCCGTCGAGCCCCCTGCCCCCCCGGCGGAACCGGTCACGGGACTGGTCGTGACCGCACCCCCCAATGGCAGTGGACTCAACCTGGACCTGTCCTGGGATCACCCCGGCGACGAGCGAACCAGCGGCTTCAGCGTCCTCCGCGCAGAGCAGCAGGAGGGCCCATGGACCCTCACAGCGGACCGAATCCCCCCCTCTGAACGGCGCTTCTCGGACAAGGTCACCACCGATGCGGCCAAGCACCCGCCGGCTGATGCCTACTACTACCGGGTGGTCAGCCTCAGCGAGGAGTTCAGTCCGCTGAAGTTGCCCGAGGACCAGGACCTGGTCCAGGCCGCCAAGGACGCCTATGTCGCCGGGCTGCTGGGCCAGTCGATCTCCGCCCCGGTCCAGGGCGAGACCCAGGCCAGCTGGTTCAACACCGCCCTGGGGCACATCCACCTGCTGTGGCTGATCGTGGGGGTCGGCGGCCTGATGTTGTGGTTCACCGACCGCGCCCGCAAGGGAGACCCGATCTTCATCCGGCGCATCCCGGGTATCGACGCCATCGAAGAGGGCATCGGGCGGGCCACCGAGATGGGCAAGCCGGTGCTCTACGTCCCGGGCATCGACGAACTCCAGGACATCCAGACCATCGCCTCGGTGCTGATCCTGGGCCAGGTGGCCAAGACCGTGGCCGAGTACCAGTCGGAGCTGATTGTCAGCTGCTGCATTCCCATCGTCCGGGAAGTGGCCGACGAGGTGGTCAAGGCCGGGTTCTACCAGGCGGGCCATCCCGATGCCTACAATCCCCTGAACACCCGCTTCATCTCCAGCGAGCAATTCGCCTTCTGCGCCGGCACCAACGGCATCATCTTGCGGGAGAAGCCGGCCACGAACATCTACCTGGG
>CAZMNK010000288.1:0-3136 GCA_964567625.1 uncultured Enterobacterales bacterium
TCGTTGTCGACGCCGTCGTAGGGGACCTCCTCCTGGCCGGGGTTGATCGCCGCATTCTCGTCGTCGCAGTCCACGGCGGTGCCATAGCCATCCCCATCCAGGTCAGGACCGCCGGTGTCCTGGGTGTCTGCGGTCTCGACGACGATGGCGTCGGTGTCCTGGGTGCCCGTGTCCTTGCTGCGACAGCTGAGGGGTGCAAGCAACAGGATCGCGATGGAGAGACGGACCACGAAATGCCTCCTGGCCGGGAAGGAGCACATCATACTTGGTGAAGGAGAACCTCAGCCTGGTTCTGGCTTCGCCATCGGCCCATACAGTTCAGGCGAGGGCCGTCCAGGTGGCCAGAACGCCCAGGAATGTGAGAATCAGGAAGGTCATCCCGGCCCCCAGGAATCGACCGACGGACGTTCCAGGAGATCGACTCAGTCCCACCACATGAAGGACGCGCGCCACCACCAACGAGATGCCAGCCCCGTGAAGCCACAGACTGTCTACACCGTTGAGTTCGCACAGGAGCAGGAGCAGGAGCGCCAGGGGAACATGCTCCGCGAAGTTGGCGTGTACGCGAATCCAGCGGCGCAAGGCCTTGTCGTCCCCGTGGCCAAGACCGACCCCGGATCTCCAGCGACCGACAACGACAAAGTGGCTGAGCGCGACAAGCATCAAGCCCAGGATTCCTGCATAGAGCAGTGTCACCGAAGCCGACATTTCTCCCCCTTGGGTCGAAGCGACTCTTTAACCGGGGCTCTTTGACCCGGTCGCCACGCGGCGTGACCAGCGCCGGAGTTGGGACAGGTGGCCCTGGCGTGGACTGGAGGCAGCCCCGGGCGAGCACGTGCGGTAGAGTCGCCCTCGATATGAGCTACCGGCCGTCTCTGTCTCGGCTGACCGAGGCCTACCTGCCCACCCGTTTCGGGCGCTATGAGCTGCAGGGGCTGCTCGGCGAGGGCGGCATGGGTCGCGTGTTCTCCGCGGAGTTGATCGGGCCCTCGGGGTTCCGCAAGCGTGTGGCGGTGAAGGTGTTGTTGCCGGAAGCGCGGGAGGTCATGCAGGACGCCAAGGCCGACCTGGCAAAGGAGGCCCGCCTGGGAGCGCTGCTACGCCACCCCAACCTGATCGAGACCTACGACCTGGGGGAGGAAGAGGGCCAGCTCTACATCGCGATGGAACACGTCCGAGGCCTGTCACTGGCGGATCTCCGCTCGGCTGTCCGCCCGCTACCGCCGATGGCTGTCATCGACATCGGGGTCCAGGCCTGTGCGGGCCTGTCCCATGCCCACGACCTCGTGGTCGATGGACGCCCCACCCCCCTGGTCCACAGGGATCTCAAGCCGGGCAACATCCTGATCGACCGGGTGGGCCTGGTGAAGATCGGGGACTTTGGCCTTGCCACGGTTGCAGAAGAGATCGAAGAGGACCGGGACAGCGAGGACTGCTCCCCCGTGGGGACGCTGTTGTACATGGCCCCGGAGCAGCTCCACCTGGAGGAACTGGACGCCCGTACCGACCTGTTCGCACTCGCACTGGTGCTCTACGAGTTGCTGGTCGGGCGCTCCTTCTTGCCAAAAGGGAACATGCCCCAGATCTTGCTGGCCATTGCCGATGTGGACCGGCGGGTCGAAGACCCGGAGGTGATGGACGACGCCGAGCGTGCCCTCCCGGGCATCTCTGCCGTCCTTCGCCGCTGTCTCCGCCGCGACCCCGACCAGCGGCTGTCGGACTGCGGCGAGCTGGCCCTGGAGCTTGACGCACTGCGGCCTGGCGTCGTCGGCACGGAGGGGCTGAGTGCCGTGCTCCGCGGGGTTCTGAGTGATGTGCGGGCCACGGAACTGGTCGGTAGCACACCCTCGAACGAGACCTCCCAGGCCGTCCAGAAGGCCCGGCTGGGACCGCCACCGGAAGAGTCCTTTGGTTCCGCGGTCGAGGAGGTCGAGGAGGTCGAGGAGGTCGAGGAGGTCGAGGAGGTCGAGGAGGTCGAGGACGACGACACCAGCTTGCTGATGTCCGTGCCAGACGAGGAAGAGGTACCGGACATCCTCGTGGGCCGTCACCGGGAGATCTCAGCCCTGGGAGCCCTGGTCCGCAAGCATCGCCTGGTGACCGTCCAGGGCATGCCGGGCTGTGGCAAGAGTCGCCTGTGCGTACAGCTGGCCATAGACCGTGACGGCTGGATCTGCTCGTTGTCCGGTGCACGGGACCGGGCGGAGATGCTCTCGGCCATCGCCCGCGACCTCCAGGTGCCACTCGGCCACATGGAGGAAGCCTCGGCGATCATCGATAAACTCGGCCATGCCCTGGCCGTCCGAGGACCGGGCCTGCTGGTCCTGGACGACTTCGACCGCCACTGCGAGCACGGCCGGCACGCCATCGAGACCTGGCTGGACCTCGCCCCCGAGTTGGCGGTGCTGGTGAGCTCCCGAGAGGCCCTTCACCTCGGCATGGAGCAGGTGTTCCAGCTCGAGCCGCTCTCCGTCGAACAGGCCAGTGAACTCTTCTTCGCCCGGGCCCCAGAGCTGGTGCGCACGCCCCAGGCCGAAGCGCTGGTGGCAAAGATCGGAAAGCGACTGGAGGGGCTCCCACTGGCCATCGAGCTGGCGGCAGCCCAGACCCGGCAGTTGTCGCTGGAAGACATCTGTGCCCGGCTGAAGGATCGCTTCCGACTGCTCGACACGTCCGAGGAAGAGGGTCTGACCCTGTGGGGCGCCCTGGAGGAATCCTGGCAGTTGCTCTCGGCCTGGGAACAACAGGCCCTGGCCCAGCTCACCGTGTTTCGCGGGGGATTCACGCTGGAGGCGGCACGAGCGGTCATCCGACTGGACGGCTCCGACACCCCGTCCCCGTTTGATGTCATCGCAGGGCTTGTGAACCACTCGCTTCTCCGGGCACGCCACGGGCGTTCACCCCGGTTCTCCCTGTCCGACTCCGTGCGCGAGTTTGCACGGAAGCGAGCCGGACCGGTTTCCTGGAACGCGGACAAGATGCGGTCCACGGCGGAGCGCCATGCCCGCTATTTCGCCAACCTGGGACTGCCCGGCAGCCTCAGTCGGGTGCGCTCCAGGGACGGCGTGGAGCACTTCGCCGCCATGGCCCTGGAGCTGGACAACCTGGTCCAGGCCACCCGGTGGGCCGTCAAGGC
>CAZMNK010000289.1:0-3116 GCA_964567625.1 uncultured Enterobacterales bacterium
CCGGCGCGGCTCGTGGCAGCAGCAACCCCGCCGATGGAGGAGCAATCAAGGTCGCCAAAGGCTTCAAGGCCGATCTACTTTACACCGTGCCCAAGGGCGAACAGGGCACCGAAGGTCGGGAGACGCTGCGCCATACTCAGACACCCTACACCCAGGGAGCCCGGTGGCTCGAGAGGGGGGATGGGTGAGCCGACGAGGTCCAACCAGACCACGCGCTACTGCGGGACATAGAGGTCGTTCTCGAGGGCGACGAACCCGATGACCATGTCTTCCTCGGTGACGAGTTTCGCGGCGACCTCGCCCTGGGGAGTGATTCGATCGACCCGCCCATGCACGGACCAGACCACCAGCGTGTCACCATCGTCGAGGCGGTGCACGTCGCCCAGCACCACGTTCCACAGCGGAAAGGTGTAGCTCCACACCTGTTCCGCCGTGCCCGTGGTCGGGTCGAAGGCGTACTCGATGACGCGGGAGCGAGTGCCCTCGCCATCGTTGTCGAACACCACCATCGTCTCGTCGGTGCGGGCGAACTGGTGCTGGTGCTCGAAGGTGTCGCCGATGATGTCCACCGTCCCCACCAGGCCGCCCAGAGCCCAGTCGCAGGCTCCACTGGCCCCGTCGACTGACACGATGCTGCCGAAGTTGCGCAGGCTCAGGGTGTAGACATCGGTGGAGTCGTCGTGGTCCAGCGCGTTGGCCCAGGTCCAGCCCATCTCCATCTCGTCGTGGCTGGTCTCCTCTGGCTCGAAGCAGTCCCAGGCGCTCCAGGTGTCGGTCTGGGTGCCGTCCGGTGCAATCTCGACCAGCTTGGTCCCGGCCACGGTGTCTCGTTCCTCGTGGACCAGGGTGACGAGAGTCCCGTCGGCCTTTTGTACAAAGTCGTGGCCCAGCAGTGTCACGACCTCGCTCCGGACCTCCGTGCCCTCCCAGGAGACCCAGACCAGCTCCTGGGTATTCTCGTCATTGCCGGCCAGTTCCGACGCGTTGTAGACGACACCCGAGCCGTCAGCAGCGAGCACGGCACGGGACACGAACAGCCCGCGTTCGTCCACGTGTTGCCACACGAGGCGTCCCGAGCTGTCCAGGATCGCCACGCCGGCGAACCCGCCCGGCTCGAACACCGGGGTGACCATGAACTGGCCCAGGTCTGTGCCGTCCAGGGCGAAGGATGGGAAGTCATCCGGCAGCGTGCCGGTCTCCACTTCATGGACCTCGCTCTCGTCCCCATCGGCGGTCACCACCTGGAAGCTGGCGGGGGTCGTGGCAGGCAAGCCCAGCAGCAGTGCCTGGTGCTCGGTCGTCGCTGCACCGTAGGGGGTCATCCGATCGAGGGCAGAGCCCGAACCGAAGCGTACCTGCGCTGTCACCTCCCTGGCGGTCGTCCACGTCACCTCGGCAATGGTGGGCATGTCGTCGAGCACCCGTACCTCGACGTTCTCGATGGCTGGGGCGCAGCCGAACACCAGCAGGACGAAGGCGGTCAACTGGCAGCCTGGTGCGGCGTTCGAGCGTGACGCCAGGGTGCAGTGTTCTGCACTTGAGGGCTGACCTCGACTCGGCGCGGTGATTTCGTAGGGTCAGGCATTGGCAGATCAAGGCCCCTTCACCGAGCATACCAGCCTCTCTCAAGGCCGATCCACGGGTGCTCCTGTCGTTCTTGGCTGCTTCTCGAGATTGAATCCGTGCAGTGTCGCAAGCCATGAGCGACGGGCCGCGGCCCGGTCGTTCAGGGTCAGGAAGGCGGCGGTTCCAGGATCCACAGGCCTCCTTGGCGATCACCCAGGGCCAGGAGCCCATCGAATTCAGCCACGGAATCCAGTGGAACGCCGATGGCTCGCCGCTCCAGGAGCTTGCCGTCCAGGTCCCAGGTCAGAAGGAAGCCGTCAATGCAGATGGAGTAGAGCCGGTCACGTCCCCTGGCAGCACCCGCCACTGCAGACTCGTGCCCCTCCAGGACCACCAGGCAGGATCCGGTGTTCACATCCCAGATCCGAAGGGAGTTGTCGACCGAGCCGGAAAGCAGGCGTTTCTCGTCCAGTGACAGGGCTGCGGTCACGGCGCCGCTGTGGCCTTCCAGCAGGACCTGCGAGGTCTCGGTCTCCAGGTCCCAGATCCGGAGTGTGTGGTCGTAGCTGCCGGTGACCCATCGTCGCTCGTCGGGAAGGGGACAGCAGGTGCGCACCCAGCCCTCGTGTCCCGCCAGGGTGATCTGCTCCTCGCCGCTCTCGGGGTGCCATCCCCGGAGGGTCTTGTCCCGAGCGCCTGAGAAGAGCAGCCCTCCAGGCCCGAAGGAGGCGCAGGTCACCGGGTCACTGTGTGCCTCGATTCGCAGCAGACAGCGGCCGGACTTCAGGTCCCAGAGGCGGAGGGTTCCATCGGTTGAGCCAGAGAGGAGCCGTGTGCCGTCGAGAGAGATGTCCAGGGCCTGGACCGCCCCCTCGTGGCCCTGGAAGGATTGCAGGTGATCGCCGCTGACCGGGTCCCAGCTCCGCAGTGTGTAGTCTCTCGAGGCGGTCACCAGCTTGGCGCAGTCGGGGGTAAAGGCGCAGCCGCGGATGGAAGCGTTGTGGCCGGGCAGTTCCTTTTTTCGGCCAAGCTCGGAGAGGGGCCAGGAGCGGGCCAGGTGGTCCAGGGACCCCGAGAGGATCGAACCGCTTTGGGGAGTCCAGGCCAGGCACAACACCCCTGACTGGTGTTTCCGGAAGACTCCCCGCAGTTCCCCGTCGGGTATGCCCCAGATCCGGATGGTGCGATCCCGGCCTGCAGAGGCCAGTTGATCCCCGTGGAAACTGAGGGCCTGCACGGGTTCGTCATGTCCCCGGAGGGTCTTGAACTGTTCCCTGCTGCTCATGTCCCAGAGCTTGACGGTCTCGTCCTTGGAGCCGGAAGCCAGGATGGCACCCGTGGGACTGAAGGCACAGGCTGTGACCTGTTTGACGTGTCCTTCCAGGCTGAAGGCCTTGCTCTCGACGATGTCCCAGACCATCAGCCCATCGGGGGCGCTGGAGGCGACCATCACCCCTTCCGGGTTGATGCTGCAGTCGTTGATCCAGCGGGTGTGGCCTCGCAGAAGCTGGACCGCCTCTCGTCTGGGCCAGTCCCAGACCAGCAAGGCC
>CAZMNK010000290.1:0-3110 GCA_964567625.1 uncultured Enterobacterales bacterium
CCGGGCAAGACCAGTCGACTTCACACCATGCAGGCGCTCAACGCCTTCAGCCTCAGCGACACCCCTGTGCCGCAGACCATCTCCATCAAGGTCGATGGCATCACCACCACGGTGGGCTGGTCCTACAACGCGACCGACAACGCGGTGGAGTTCGAGTCCGACTGGGTACCTGAAGGTGGCTCCACGGTGGAGATCAACTACGCGGTCAAGGGTGGCTGCGAAGGCTGAGAAAACCTCGGCAGGCCCGTCCTGCCCGTCGTTCCCCCCGGGCGGCCCAGAAGGGTCGCCCGGTGTGGTTTTGGATCCACACCCGACAGCCCCTTCACCTTTCTTCACACTCCCCAGGAATCCTTCAGGCCCCCACAACCCCGCGCCAACAGTTGAAGGGTCTTCTACGATGGACGTCGGATGTACCGCCCGTCCAAGGAGAACAAGATGACCCGTAGACTGCACACCACCGGCATGGCCGGCATCCTGACCGCCCTGGCCCTTTCAGCGAGCGTGGCCCTGGCCAACCCCGCAGAACCAGCTGACGCCTCCACCCCCCCCCAGGACCGGGTGACGAAGATGGCCGAACGGTTGGACCTGGACGCCGACCAGACCGCGGCCCTGGAGACCATGGAAGAGGAAATCAGGACCGCTCGAGAGGCGGTTCGTCCCGAGTTGGATGCCATCCAGGAGGCGATCAAGGCCGAACTCGCCATGGACGAACCGAACCGTCGGGCCATCCACAAGCTGCTGGATGAGAGGCTGACAATCGATGCGGAACAGACCCATGACCGGATGGACGCGATGCTGACCTTCCGCGGGACCCTGACCGCCCACCAGTGCGGTCAACTGGACGCGATGATGGAGCAGCGCAGTGAACGGCAACATCGGCGCCCCTCCCAGGACCGACAGTCGAATGAACGACGGGAACAGCGATAGGCTCCCTGAATGGGCGGTGAGCGCACGCTTCTGGTGATCGACGACGACGAGCGACTTCGCTCGTTGCTCGCGGAATACCTGGGCGGTCGAGGCTTCTCGGTCCTGACCGCCGAAGGCGGCAAGGCCGGGCTGGCACGCCTGCGCGGTGGCGGCATCGACCTGGTGGTCCTGGACGTCATGATGCCCGACCTGGATGGCTTCGAGGTGTGCCGTCGCCTGCGCAGTTTCAGCAAGGTGCCTGTGGTGATGCTGACCGCCCGTGGGGATGAGATGGACCGCATTGTCGGCCTGGAGATCGGGGCCGATGACTACCTGCCCAAGCCCTTCAACCCCAGGGAGTTGCTGGCCCGGATCCAGGCCGTCCTGCGGCGAGCCGAGGCAGCCCCCGAGATCGAAGGGACCCTGCATGCAGGACCGCTGACCGTCAATGTGGACCGACGCTCGGCCAGCCTGCACGGCGATGCCCTGCAACTCACCACCACGGAGTTCGAGATCCTGCGCACCCTGGTCGCCAATGCCGGGCGGGTCATCGCACGAGAACGGCTGATGGAGATGGCCCGGGGCGAGGAGTGGGCGGCCTTTGATCGCAGCGTGGACGTGCACATCAGTCACCTGCGGCGAAAGCTGGGGGACGACTCTCGCCAGCCGGTGTTCATCAAGACCGTGCGCGGGATCGGCTACACCATGCCGCGAGACCCCAACTGACCGGGGGGTTCCCGTGACCCTGCGCTGGCGACTGGCCTTGATGCTGGTGATCTGCACAGGCCTGACGGTGGGCCTGTCGTGGACGGTCGCCCGTCGAGCGGCCCTGAAACCGCTGGAAGACGACCTGATGAAGGCACATGTGCGCATGGCCGTGCGCATCGCCGAGCACATCGAGCGCGGATCAGACCCCCGACGCTTCGCCGAGGAACTGGACCTGGAGTTGCGGATCCGACCCACTCCTCCCCAGGAGGATGATCCCCGCTGGACTCCCCTCCACAAGAAGGGCCGCCCGACCTGGGTCCGGCGTGGACGGGATCCGGCGGTGGCCGTGCCCACCTCCAGAGGCTGGGTGGTGGTCAGCCGGGAGATCGACACCACCGTGCCCAACCGGAACCTGGCCCTGTGGTTGGGGCTGGTGCTCACCGGGTTGATCGGCCTGGCGGTCTGGGCCTCCGGTCGGGCCACAGCCCCCCTGGAGGAGACCCGGCAGGCGATGGCCAGGATGGCTTCCGGGGATCTCGACCACCGGCTTCCCGAGCGTGGCCCCCTGGAGCTGGAGGAGGCCGCCCAGGCCTTCAACCGGATGGCCGACCGGGTCCAGTCGATGCTCCGCACCCAGCAGGAACTCATGGCCGGCATCAGCCACGAGCTGCGCACCCCCCTGGCCCGGCTGCGCCTGGAGACCGAGATCCTGCGAGACAACGGCGCCCCCGAACCCCGCCTCGGCGCCATGGAGGCCGACCTGGCGGAGCTGGACGGGCTCGTCGGCGACCTGCTCGAGATCAGTCGCCTGGAGTTGGAGACCGGACTCGGCCCCCTCCAGCCCGTGGACCTGGCGGCACTGGCCTCGGAGGCCGTCCGGCGATGGCCAACCCCCGAACACGAGGTGTCCGTGGTCGGGAACTCCCGGCCCATGGAGGGTGACCCCAACCGGCTCCTGCGGGTCCTGGGCAACCTGGTCCAGAACGCCGGCAAGTATGCCCCTGCCGGCAGCACCATCACCGTCCAGCTGGAGGACGCCGGCTTCGAGGTCATGGACGAGGGCCCAGGCGTCCCGGCCGGCGAACTCGAGCGCCTGTTCCAACCCTTCTACCGGGGCTCCAAGTCCAGCACCCACCAGGGCAAGGGACTGGGGCTGGGGCTCATGCTCGTGCGCCAGATCGTCGAGGCCCACGGCGGGTCCGTGAGCGCCCGGAACCGGCCCGAGGGCGGCCTGGCGGTGCGGGTGGTCCTGGGCTGAGGGTCTATCGAGAATCGGGCAAGACGATCCGCAAAGAGGCCCGGCCCTCCCCTCGACCTACTCCGGGCCCGTCTTCAGCCCCGGGACCCGCAACTCCCGCTCCGCCCCCTGGCCGACGATCATCCTGACCTGCTCCCGGGGGTTCGGCGCCGGACCCTCGGGGTCGCTGCCCACCCGGTCCCCGACGAAGTAGCGGTTGGCGAAGAAGCGGGGTTCCTCGCTGACCGGGTCCCGGGCA
>CAZMNK010000291.1:0-3102 GCA_964567625.1 uncultured Enterobacterales bacterium
TCGCTAGGCAATCGCGCAGAAATCCCCGTGCCTGTTGTTTTCCTGGCGGGGCCGGTGTGGCCTAGTCACATCAACGCGCCTGGGAGCCGCCAGGCGCGGCGAGGGCAAGCGAGTGTCCGCGAACTACTGAGACAGGGGACTGGATCAGGGCACCATCGGCGTCCAGTTCACAGGGAAGTCGTCCTTGAGGTGGAAGCGCCCGACTGTGTCTCGACCGCGCACCAGGGTGGCCACTTCGCACTCCGCAGCCTCGGGCGCGATCGCCGTGGACATGTAGCGGATCACGAAGCCGATCCGCCGGTCGTCGAAGCGGTTGGGGTCCGAGGCGTGCAGCATCGAGGCGTGGTGCAGGGACATCTGCCCGGCGGCCATCACGTTGTCCACAGTGCGGGAGTGGTCGATCAGCTGCTCGGCGGTCCTGGTGAGGTGCAGGTGCTCGCGATCCGGCGGACGATGGGGCTCGGGGAGGTCTTCGAGGTGGCTGCCGCGGTTGAACAGCAGGCCGCCGTTGACCGGCGTGCTCGGAGTCAAGCCGAGCCAGACGGTGAGGTAGTGGTCGGCGTCGGGCTGGCGCATGGTCGTGTCCAGGTGCCAGCCGATGCCGGACTCGGAGCGGGGCTCCTTGATGAACACGTCGGCGTTGCGCACCAGGATCGCCGGTCCGAGGATCGAGGCGACGGGCTCGAGGATCCGGGGGTCCCGCACCAGGGCGTGGAACCATGCCCTCATGGGGTGCTCCGCCCCGAGCCGGGGCAGGTGGTGGCGGTTCGGCCAGGTGCCGTCTCTCAGGGCCCGCTGCTGCTGCTCCACCTGCTCCAGGCGCTGCCGGAAGCGACGCACCTCCTCGGCGTCCAGCACGTCGATGTTGGAGACGTAGCCCTCGCGCCAGTAGTGCTCGACCTGGTCCTGGGAGAGCCGGGTGCTCCGGCTGGCCGCTTCGGGGGAGACCAGGATCGGCTCGAGCTCGTCCCAGCCGCGCCGCTCGGGGTACTCCTTCCACGGCCCTTCGCACTCCGGCTCCAGCCGACACCAGTGACAGACCTCGCCCTTGGCCTTGCCCTCGGCGAGGCGCAGCTCGGTGTAGTCCGGCACCACCTGCTCGGCGTCGTAGATGCGGCTCCGGGGCATGACCCACTCCGCCGCGAGGTGTCGCAGGTCCCCCAGGACGCACAGCGGGATGGCCTCGGTCATGACGCTCACGCCCCCGTCCAGCCCGATCTGCAGGGCTTCCCGGACCGGTCCCGTGATCTCCGCGAGGGTCGGGACCACCTCTTCGAAGTCCTCGGCGGCGGAGCCCAGGGCGTGCACGAACGCCAGCTGGAACTGATCCACCTCCAGGGCCACCAGCAACCTGGCCAGCTCGGGCAGGTGGGGGGCATTGTCGCGGGTGATCACCGAGTTCACCAGCACCCGGCCCCCAACCTGCTTGACGTTCCGGATGCCCCGGACCGTCTGCCGGAAGGAGCCAGGGGCTCTGGTGAGGCCGTCGTGGATCTCCGCGGAGGGGCCATGCAGGGCCGGGCTGAACTCGGTGACTCCGGCCTCCTGCAGCCGCTCGACGGCACTGGGGCGGCTCAGCACCCGGCCGTTGGTCTGGAGCTGGATCACGCGGAACCCCAGGTCCCGGGCGTGGGTGACCAGGGCTGGGAGATCCCGCCGGACGGTGGGCTCGCCGCCGGTGAAGACCACTTCGTCGGCCCAGGCCCGTCCTTGGGCCAGGCACTGCTTCACTTCCTCGGTGGTCCGGTCCCGATCCCGATCGCGCCTGTCGCCCTGCACGCAGAAGCGGCAGCGATTGTTGCAGCGGAAGCCGACCTTGAGATCGACGCGGGTGACCTCGGTGGACACGTGCTTCCAATGTAGAGGACCCGGGCCGAGCGCCCATCGGTCAAATGGTGGAGCACGGGATGACTCGGGCTCCGACGATCGCGACCCGAGTGGCGCCCTGGTGGTCTGGCTCCTGGGCGGACAGCGGGGCTCCCTCTCACGCCTCCTTCTGCGCCGGCCGCGCGAAGTTCCGATCGTTGAGGTGGTTCACCAGCATGCTGGAGGTGAGCACGTCCACGAGCTTCACCATGCCGCAGAGACCGGTGACCCGGTCGTTCTCCTCCCGCACGCCCACCGACCCGAAGCCGCCGCTGCCGTCTTCCCGGGCGAGGAAGTCCGGCAGTCCCGGGAACAGCGCCTCGAGGCTGCCGAACCAGGAGCCCATGGAGTTCAGCGCCAGGGGCTCGGCGGACCAGTCCTCGCCGGCCTCGTTGGTCACCGTGATCACGATGCTGCAGCCCTGGGGCCCCATGTCCAGGGGGATGTGGGCGATGCCCAGGTAGTTGAGGTAGCGCTGGCTGCCCTCGGGGGTCTCGGCGCACATCAGCCTGGGAGAGACGTAGTCCATGTACGGACCCAGTGCCAAGGTGTCGAGGAAGTCGAAGATCAGAGCATAGGAAAATCAAAGCCCTTTCGCTGAGCATACCAGCCTCTCTCCGCCTCACGCCGGGGAGATTCGCAGGGTTCCAAAGTCCCTGACAGCTCGCCGCACCAGGCGTACCTTGGCCCATCTGTAGAATGGCGGGGATGCTGGTTCTTCTGCTCAGTTCCCTGGCCTTGGGCCAAGACGGTGTCGAGGGACTGCAGAAGTGTGCCGCGGTCTTTGGCGTCGCGGCACGGCTGGCCTGTTTCGACACCATCCATGACCCGGAACCCATCGAGTTCTGTGGGAAGAGTTGGGCTTGGGATACGCTGGAGGTGAAGTGCACCTATAAGGATGTCACTGACCTGAGCCCTCTCTCGGGACTGACTGGGCTGGGCTACCTTGATCTCCGCGGGAACAAGGTGAGTGACCTGAGCCCGCTCTCCGGACTGACCGGGCTGACCGAACTCCGCCTCGGCTATACCCAAGTCAGTGACCTGAGCCCACTCTCCGGGCTGACCGGGCTGACCAGGATCGGACTCTTCGGCACCCCAGTCAGTGACCTGAGCAGCGCTGCTGGGCCCGGACGGATGGCTCGACGCGAAGCTGGGTGGAGACACCCGCTAGGCGGGCAGTGCTCGGAAGAGCAGGACTCCCGGAAGTGGGGGTGGATGTCCGGATCAGAGCTGGTG
>CAZMNK010000292.1:0-3092 GCA_964567625.1 uncultured Enterobacterales bacterium
AGCCCCGGCCTCGGCCTGGCTGATCGCCTGTTTCACCAGGACGGTGACTGTCTCGTCGTTCAGGATCTCCCCAGAGGAGGACACCAACCCGTCGTGACCAGCATTGGAGTACGGGTCCAGGGCCACATCCGTCATCAACACCAGTTCGGGGAAACGTTGCTTCAACTCCCGAAGAGAACGCTGAACCAGGCCATTGGGGTCGTAGGCGTGGTGACCATCGGGGGTCTTGTGGGCATCCGGCTCCGCCGGGAAGAGGACAACCGAACCGATCCCGTCCTCCAGGGCGCCCTCGGCCTCGCGAAGCAGCCCCGCCCGCGACAGGCGGGCACAGCCGGGCATGGAGGGAATGGGCTCGTCTCCTTCATCGTCATGAATGAACAACGGGTAGACAAAGCGGTCCGCGGTGAGCGCTGTCTCTCGGGAAAACCTGCGCAATGGAGGACTGAATCGGTTGCGTCTGGGTCGCTCGGCGGGGTGCGGCATGGGCAGGCTCCTGGGGTCCACGGGGATCTCTGTCCACGCGGCTGCTGCGGGCTCCCGTTATGCCGGAGCCCTCGCTGGTTCCAGCAGTCCCGGTCCCTGGTTGCGGACGTTGTTGACCCTGGGCACGACCTCGGTCACCTCCCACACCTCTGCAGTCGAGGGCCCCAACAAGGGCTCGAGGCGGTCCACGTCGGTCATGTCCGGGTCCAACCAGAGGTCCTGGTTGCCGGGCCCGACCACCACCGGCATGCGGTGGTGCACACCTTCCGCGACGGCATTGGCGACCGTCGTGAGGATGGAAAAGGACTCCACGGGTTCTGGGCCAGCAAGCCAACGCTCCCAGATCCCAGCGAAGACGAAGGGAGCCCGATCCCTGCGACGAAACAGAAAGGGCCGTTTCTTCTCACCATCCCGGAGCCATTCGTACCACCCATCCGTAGGAACCAGGCAGCGTGTCCGGGCCAGTGGCCGCCTGAAGGACGGCTTCTTCGCCGCGGTCTCGCTTCGGGCATTGATCATCAAGGTCACCGGCTGCTCGGCCTTCACCCAGGCCGGAATCAGTCCCCATCGAAGGTGCGCGATCTCGCGAGGGGCCTCACACGCCATCCTTCGGATCACAGCCAGCCGCTGGGTGGGTGCCGCGTTGTAGCGAAGCGCCAGGGAGAATGGCAGCGGAACCTGGTAGATGGCTGCCAGCACTTCAGCGTCGGTGGTCTGGATGAAACGTCCACACATGAACGGAAGTGTAGCGAGTCCGGGTTCTCCGACCCGTTCCTGGTTTGAGGCATGATGAGGCCATGTTCGCCACCATCATGGTCGGCCTTTTGGCCTGCTCCCTGAACCAGAGCCTCGACGACACCCAGACCGGGGACACCAATTCCACCGCGACCGAGGACACCGCACAGGACACCCAGACAGGAACCGAGGCAAAGGGTTGTCTCCGGGGCCGGGTGCGAGACGTCAACAACAATTCGGCCCCGGACCTCCAGGTGGATGTGTTCGACGAGGCGATCTGCGAACCCCTTGGGGGCACCGTCTCGGAGGCCGACGGCAGCTTCTGCCTGGGGGGATTGCCGGTGAATGAGCCGATCGTGGTCCAGGCCACCTTTGTCGGACGGTGTGCCTGGACCCATTCCAAGACCATCACCATCCCCATCACGGGCACCTGTGAGTTCGGCACCTGCGCGGCTCTTGAGACCTGGTTCGAGTGCGAAGGAGATTCCGCCATCTGCTCCTGAGACCCCAGGGGATGGCGGGGACAGTCGCCGGTTCGACAAGGTCGATTGCGCCATCGAGGATCCCCCAGGCGCTCATGAGCCGGAGGGGTCCGGGAATGAGGCCGGCGATCGCCACAAGAAGGAGAGCGCCGAAGATCCTTACAGCGAAGGATGGTTCGACTGCTTGTGGCCCCAAAGGCTGGCCACAAGCTGCCCCATCCGCAGCGGTTCGGGATGTGGCGACGGCTGCGGTTAGACTGATTAGACACTGAACGCCTGTCCACCTCTTTCTCACTGGGTCCATTGCTCGTCCTTGGTATCGATCCCGGCTCCACGGCCACCGGCTACGCCTTCGTTCACAGGAGCAGAGGGCGCTACCACCTGGTCGTCGCCGGGGTTGTCCGCACCCGGAGCAAGGACCCCATGGCCTCGCGGCTGCTGACCATTCACGATGGTCTTGCTGCGTTGCTGCTGGTGCACCGTCCAGACCAGGTGGCCATCGAGGCCATTTTCCGCCACAAGTCCTCGGAGTCGGCCCTGCGACTGGGCCAGGCCCGCGGTGTCGCGCTCCTGGCCGTGGGACGGGAGGAGTTGCCCATCTACGAGTACAACGCCATGACCGTAAAGAAGACCGTCACGGGCTCTGGACGGGCGGACAAGGACCAGGTTCGCCGGATGGTCGAGACCCTGGTCGGAGAGACCGTGCCCGGCCCCCACGATGCAGCGGACGCGGTCGCCATCGCCATCACTCACCTGGCCCATGCGCCACGCCACCAGGCCCTGGAGCGTCGCCAGTGATCGCTCGCCTCCGGGGAATGGTCGAGGACCTCTTCGACGACAGCATCGTCGTGGATGTCCAGGGAGTGGGCTACCAGGTCTTTGTGGATCAGCGTACGCGGACCCAATTCGAACTCGGAACCGAAGTCTCCCTGCACGTTCACACCCAGGTCCGGGAGGACGCCATCACCCTCTACGGCTTCATGGAGTCCGAGGATCGCACCCTGTTCGAGAAGCTGCTCGGAGTGAACAAGGTCGGGCCCAGGCTGGCACTGGCTGCCCTGGGGGGCATGGAAGCCCAGTCCTTGATCCAGGCGATCGAACAAGAGGACGTGGCCACATTGACCCAGATCAAGGGTGTGGGTGCGACCGTCGCCCGGCGACTCACACTCGAACTCAAGGGAAAACTGACGGGAGTCGTCCGTTTCGCCCCCAATTCAAACCCCAGGGCCTCGACCCCGGCCGACCAGTTCAGCCTGGCCCTGGTGCGGCTGGGCTACAAGCGAAGTGAGATCAACACGGCCCTGGTGGGATTGAAGGCGCAGGGTCTCCAGGACGCCCCCATCTCGGAGCGACTGTCGGCCGCCCTACGCATCCTCTCGAGGACGGAATGAG
>CAZMNK010000293.1:0-3083 GCA_964567625.1 uncultured Enterobacterales bacterium
GGACTTGTTCGGACTGGCCCGGGGTTCGGTAGCGAAACGAGGAGTCTGGACGAGTGGCAGTGGTCGCACATGTTGCAGCGGGGGCCGCAATTGGTCGAGCGGCGCTGTGGTGGGGCACCAAGAACCCATCGGACCGTTCCAGGCCACTCGCGGCCGCTCCGCTGTTGCTCACCTTTGCGGCCTTTTCCATGCTGCCCGATGCGGATGGCCTGGCTGCGGCAGTCGGGTGGACCGAGTCGGCCTACCCCTTCCACCGGGGCCCCACCCACTCGTTGCTGTTCGCCATGGTCTGGGGAGTGTTCTACGGGGTGTGGTCCTGGCTCGTGAAACGACGGCTGGCGAGAACAAGCGCCGGACTGGGGCTCCTGGCGGCCCTGTGTGTGGCCAGCCACGGCGTGCTGGACCTGGCCTGCGAACACAGTACCTATGGTGTGGACCTGTTCTGGCCCTGGAACCCGGGCGACATGGGTGGACTGGTGCTCCACCCGGCCTGGACTTCAGATCGCTACCTGCTTCCCGAGACCTTCCGGATCTTTGCGGCAGCCCCGATTCCAAGAGGCATCGAGCTCACCCCTCGGGGCCTGGTGGAGGCCCTGTCTGTCTACGTCCCCTTTCTCTGGAACCGGGAGGGCGCGCTGTCTGTGCCCGTGCTGATCCTGGCGATCTGGCCCCGTTGGTGGATGGTGGGTGCGCTGCTGCTGACGATGCTGACCCAGGTGGGAGGCGTGCTGTGGGTGGCGTCCCGGCCGCTCTGTGTGTCCCTTCGAGAGCTGTGGAGACGTCGAGGATTCGGGCACGAGGGACCGACTCGTGTGCTGGCCGGGTTCCTGGCTCTGCTGCCATTCGTCGCGATCTATGGCGCGGCCACAGCCTGGGGGATTCCACCGCTCGCCGAGCGGTACGGGCGGGTTCCCCTGGCCTGCAGCGGAGATGGACCCTACGGGCCGGCGACCCCGGCGACCTGTGTGCTCAATCGACACTACGTTCGACCTGAGCTGCGCGCACTGCTGGAAGCCGCCGCTATGAACATGGACCGGGACTTTCCGGGTACCCGGTTGCACTACCTGGATGCGGGGCTGCCCTTCCTGGATGGTTTTCCGCTGGTTCCACACTGGTCCCACTCGGACGGGCGCAAGCTCGACCTGGCCTTCCTGTACATGGACGTCCAGGAGGGAGAATCCACGAACCGGCTCCCCTCGCCCCTTGGCTACTGGGCCTATGTGCAGCCTCGTGGGAAGGAAGCCCGCCCCTGCCAGGACCGGACGGCACTGCTGCGTTGGGACTTCAACGTGGCCCAACCCCTGTTCGACGGTCTGGAATTGGACGAGTCACGGACCCGATCACTGGTGGGCTGGTTCGCGAAACAGAGACAGGTCGACAAGATCCTGCTGGAGACCCACCTGAAGCATCGGCTTCGCCTGGGCTCGGGCAAGGTCCGCTTCCAGGGATGTGGCGCGGCCCGTCATGACGACCACTTCCACGTGCAGATCTAGCTCACACGAGCGCAGCGGCCGCCCCACCAGGCCCAGGGGTTCAAGCGATTCAACCGACACTGGGAGCGATCGTCACGCGGATCCCGAGATTCCGTACGCCCTTGAAGAGGCCGAGCAGCACACTGCTCATCGCGACCAGCATCGCGAACTCCCCGGCGTAGATGGAACCACTGAGCCAGACCGCTGCGGTCTCCAGCAGGGGTGCCACCTGTGGAAGGGCGGAGTCCACGGTACCTGGTGTGCTGGACAGGACCGTAAAGTCATGCATGGCCACGGCGTACACCGTCGTGGAGATGGCGTGAACACCGGCTCCGAAAGCGATCAGGGTCGCGATGAGCGCCGAGACATTCCACCAGGAGACCGGTCCTGGCCCGGTACCGAGGTCGGGATTTCGTGCCTCGGCGATCGCCTGAAAGGCCACGAGTGCAGCGGCCCCGAACGCCGCCGAGATCGCGGTCACCAGCGCCACGGCAAGTCCAGCCATGAACATGCTGGCCTGCGTCTCCAACGAGGCGTGCGCCACGGCCTCCAGGGCCATCTTCAGCCCCAGAAAGGTGCCGGTTAGCCCCGAGGCAAGCATGAAGATGACCAGCGCTGGTTCGGCATTTCCCCACTGGGGACTGCGTGTCCAGAACGTACGAGCAGCCGCGAGTATCAGGCCGAACAGGAGGGCCCCCAGGATGGGAAACATGAAGAACCCGCCTCGGTTGAAGAGATCGGCAAAAAAGGACATACGGTACTCCGGGTGGCGTTGAGGATCGGGGAGTGAGACATCCCCGGACGGGCCCGGTTCCCAGAAGATCGCGCAATAAATGACTCGCCTCTCGCGTTTGTTGGAGGACCTCCTGGGGAGTTGGAATGAGATTGAGGGGCGTGCTTGCGATCTCGGTGGTGGTGGGGAGCATTGCCTGGAGCTGGCCCAGACGACATCGGGTCATTCACGAGGTTCGGCAGATCGTGGTCGCACCCACCCAGGGCAGCTGCCTCAGCAACCGCGCCACAGTCTCCGTCCCGCTTGACAGGCCGTATCAACGACGCCACGCGGATCCCGCCTCCAGGTTGGAGGGCACCGCCCTCGTCGAAGACCAGGCCCAGCTCGGCCGCTTGCTATCGAGCGGTGTATTTGTCGATGGCGAGGCTCCGGAAGGGGTCTTCGTAAATACTGGCGCCATGACACACAGCCAGCCGGTGCTGCATCTTCGCGCCCAACAGGTGCTCTCGGACATCGCTCTCGCCTACACCACGCGCCTGTCAGAGACCGAGGCCAGGGGAAGCGAGTTCGTGATCAGCTCCATGACACGGACCACGGCGCAACAACGCTCGCTGAACGACGCAGGAAAGAGCCCCCGGTCAGCGCATAGCTTTGGTGCCGCCTTTGATATCTCCCGTGTTCGCGCTCCGAAGGGACAGTGTGCGCTCGCGAGAGAGGTGCTCGGCGAGGTGCTCACCGACTTTCGGTCGGACGGCCATATCCGACTGGTCGCCGAGAGTGACTGTGTTCATGTCACGGTGATCCCGCGACCCGAGCAAGAGGCCGAGTCCACACCCTCCTAGGGGTTCCGGTTCAACACAGGCACGGGTGCCTTGACG
>CAZMNK010000294.1:0-3075 GCA_964567625.1 uncultured Enterobacterales bacterium
CCCCCCGCCAGCCAGCGCCCACACCTCCCCCAACGCCCACGCCTCCCACCCCCCCCACTCAGAGCCTCCTCGGACGCTCCCCACAGCCTCCGGCCACAGACGCCAAGAGCCGTCCTGCCACCCAGCGCAAGCCGCGGTCCAAGGCCCGCCTCAAGCGATGGGCGATGCAGGTTTCCATCCTGGCCCTCATTGGGGTGCTGCTCGGCATGGGCATCGTCGTGGGCACGGTGGTCGTCTTCAGTCGAGATCTTCCCTCGATCACCGAGCTGGGCCACTACCGCCCCCCCACCGTCACCCTGGTCGAGGACTCCGAGGGACGGGTACTGGGCGAGATCTACGAGAAACGTCGGTACGTGGTGCCCTACGAGGCCTTTCCCCAGCACGTCAAGGATGCCTTCGTGGCCTCCGAAGACGCTTCATTCTGGGATCACGAGGGCATCGATCCGTTGGGCATCGTGAGGGCCGCCCTGCGCAATGTAAAGGACCGGGGTTTCTCCCAGGGGGCCTCCACAATCACCCAGCAGGTCGCCAAGAACTTCCTCTTGACCAGCGAGAAGAAGCTGGAGCGGAAGATCCGGGAGATGATCCTGGCGACCCGCATCGAGGATGCCTTCGACAAGGAACACATCCTCTACCTGTACCTGAACGAGATCTACCTGGGATCCGGTGCCTACGGGGTCGAAGCCGCAGCACGCATCTACTTTGACAAGCACGTCCAGGACCTGACCCTGGCCGAGTCAGCGATCCTGGCCGGCCTTCCCCAGCGTCCCAGTGACTACAGCCCCCACCGCAACTGGGACAAGGCTCGGGCCCGCCAGGGCTACGTCCTGGGCCAGATGGCCGACAAGGACTTCATCACTTCCGAGGACGAGCAAGCTGCTCTCGCCGAAGACGTCAAGGTCGTCAAGAAGCCCAACCCCACCCGCATCCTGGCGCCGACCTTTACCGAACACGTGCGGCGTCACCTGGTGGAGACCTATGGACAGGATCGGGTCTACAACGAGGGCCTGATCGTCCGAACGACCTGTGACCTGGACCTGCAACGACACGCCCAGGAAGTCCTCATCAATGGCGTCACCCAGATGGACAACAGCATCGGCTGGCGCGGCCCCAAGAGGAAGTTCGACGAGAATGAAGGGAGCCTGGAGGACTATCGAAAAGAGGTCGATACCAAGCTGATCGACGTCCAACACCTGGCGATCGATGCTGCCCTGCGTACGGAGACCCGCCCCGCCAACAGCCGCCTGGTGAAGGGCGAGCGCTACGAGGGCGTGATCATCGAGGTCGAAAAGCTGCACGCCGTCGCTGCCGTGGGCAGACACGAGGTCATGATCCCGAGAAGCTGGACCCAGTGGGCCTACGAGCCAAACCCCAAGCGGTCCTGGCGAAGGCGGAGCCAGAAGGACCTGACCAAGGCCCTGTCCGTCGGGGACGTCGTCAATGTGTCCATCGAAGAGACCGACGCCCTGTTGAGCGAGCCCCTGAAGCCCTACAAGCCAGCCCAGGGCCGCGAACTCGCCGCCGGAAGGCTGTACCAGACACCCGACCTGCAGGGGGCACTGTTGTCCTATGACCTGGAGTCCGGGGCCGTGCGAGCGATGGTCGGTGGCATCGACATCGAACGCAGCGAGTTCAACCGGGCGGTCCAGGCCAAGCGACAGGTCGGCTCCACCTTCAAGCCGATCGTCTACGCCACCGCCATCGAATCCGAGAAATTCACTGCGGCCTCGATGCTCCTGGATGCCCCGCTCACCTACAACACCCTCGGAGCCAAGCTGTGGAAGCCCGCCAATTCCGGCGAGGAGTACCTGGGCAGCATCACCCTGCGAAAGGCCCTGGCGAGTTCCCGCAACGTGTGTACGGTCCGGGTCCTGGACATCCTGGGCCTCGATGACGTCTACGACATGGCCCGGAGCCTTTCGATCAGTTCCCCGATCGAGAAGAACCTGGCGATGGGCCTGGGGGCGGCCTCACTGACAATGGTGGAGCTTGCCAGGGCCTACTCCCCCTTTGCCAGCGGCGGCGAGGTCGTGGACCTCCACTGGATCGAATCGGTGACAGACCGGGAAGGCAACATTTTAGAGCAGCACTTCCCCACAGAACGGGAGGAGGTGCTCACCCCCGAGGTCTCCGCAGTGATGACCTGGCTGTTGAACCAGGTGGCCCGAAGAGGAACCGGCGCGTCGTCGAACCAACTGGGGGTCCACGTGGCAGGCAAGACCGGCACCACGAACGACTACAAGGACGGCTGGTTCATGGGCTACAGCGCAGACATCGTGACCGGTGTCTGGGTCGGCTACGACCAGCCCAAGAGCATGGGAATCTCCAGCACCGGGGGGCGAACCGCCCTGCCGATCTGGATCGAGTACATGCGCAAGGCCTGGCCCAAGGCTGTAGACCGACCCTTCGCCATACCCCCGAGTCTGCAGTGGGCAGAGATCGATGAGAGCACAGGACGCGTGGCCACCGGGGGCACGAAGACCCCCTTTCTGCGTGGCACCGTGCCCGCAGGCCCGGCGCTGGAATTGGGACAGAAATCCGCCATGGACCTGATGACCGAGGACTTCTGACCCGGGCCACAGGTGTTCAGCAGCCATGGGTTACACATCGCCGCCCTCCTCGTGGACACCTGTGTTGATCCTCCTCCTCGCTACCCTTGCCGCCTGCGACGATGACACCATCGCCGACGTGAGTGCGTGCGACGTCTTGCTCGAAGAGGTCAGCCCGGATGCCGGACTGGTGGGCGAGACCATCACCGTCAGCGGGTCACCGTTCACCACCCACTACGACACGGCCCTGGTCGTGGGGGGCAAGCGTGCCGAGGTCACTGCAGTCGACCGGACCAACTGCGATGCCTGTGACGAGTGCCTCGTGGAACAGTCCTGCAACGCCTGCGAGGACTGCGATGAATGCGACATCGTGTGCCGCGTCGATTGCACCGAGAACCTGACCTTCATCGTGCCCGAAGCGACGCCCGGCGAGCAGCCCTTGTTGCTCTACAACGCACATGGCAGTTCAAACACCCTGGTCTTCGTGATCCAGGAGGTCGTCGACACCGAGGACTCGGGAGGAGAC
>CAZMNK010000295.1:0-2984 GCA_964567625.1 uncultured Enterobacterales bacterium
CCTGCCGGTCGGCAGGTCTGAATACGATGGGCCCCTGGAGGAGGGGCAGAACACCTTGGGGCTCAGCAGCCGTGTCGCTCTCATCGACAGTGGGGTGGTGGGCATGGGGTCGGGGCGCTTCGAAATAGCGATCAACTCGCGGATCTCGGCCTCCTTGACTGCGTCCGGGCAGCGGTGGACCAATGGCAGCTACGCCCTCCGGGACGGTTTCCTCGATGCCAGCTTCGACGTGATCAACGAGCCCAGTCGCGTCCTTCGGGTCAAGCCGGGCCTGACCCTGCCCCTGGGCACGGTGACCTCGGATACTTCCTTTTCCCCGATGACCACCGGGAGTTTTGACCCCTGGCTCCAACTGGAAGGCCTGGTCGGTGGGACCTGGATCGGAGGTCTCAACCTGACCCTCCGCGCCCCCGTCTACCGCGGCACGGACGGTGTTCGTCAGGGAACCCGCCTGCGGATCGATGCCAAGGGGGCTCGACGCACGGCCCGCGGGGTGGGCTGGGCTGGCGTGACGTCAACAGCGCAGACCGGGGGAGAGGTCTACGACAGCGCCTCGATCGAGGTGGAAGTCGCCGGTGGTTGGTTCTTCGACATCTCGGACCGTTGGGGGCTGGGTCTGGACGTGCGGATCCCGGTCTATCAACGGACGGCCTACCGGATGGAGTACATCGTGGCGGGAGGCCTCAGTGTGACGCGGGTCAATCGGGGAATGAAGCCCGCCGAGGAAATCCAGGACCCCCCGGGGGATGCCGACGATCACGGCGCAGAGTCGGTGGAGATCTCCGATGACAGCGCCCCCGCTCCCCCCTGATCGGGTCGGCTCTCCTCAGGGCGCCAGTCGAGCCCGTGCCATCGCCTGTTCCATGTCCCTGCCAGACAGGTTCCGGCCCAGGAGATGTCCTCCAGAGAGGGGGAAGACGGTCTTCCAAACCCCTGGTTTTCGATCGATGAACCAGGGGTCCGGAGGACCGGGTAGGATGGGGCATGCGGATCATCCTGATCAACACGCCGATCGACTCCGTGTTGCGGGACGGCCATGTCGACCCGGTCACCAGCTACTTGTTCTACAACTCGGCGCCGCTGGGGTTGTTGTACATCGCGGCGGTCCTGGAGCGGGCGGGGCACACGGTCGCCTGTGTGGATGCCCCGGCTGAGAAGCTGGACATCGCCGCCACGGTCAGGAGGGTCGAGGAATTCGTTCCGGACATCATCGGCCTGAGTTCAAACACGGTCGCCTTCGAGAGCGCCAAGGAGTTCGGTGGGGCGTTGAAGCAGGCCTTGCCCGGTACGCCCCTGGTGCTGGGCGGGTACCACGTCACCCTGTTGCCCGACGAGGCCATGCAGGCCCCCTCTTTCGATGTGGGGGTGATTCACGAGGGCGAGTTCACCATGCTCGACCTGGTGGACCACTACGCCGGGCGAAAGCCCCTGGAGGACGTCGAAGGCATTGTCTTTCGGAACAGCGGCGGAGAGATCGTCCACACCCGTCCCCGGGCCAAGTTCCGGAAGCTGGACGAGTTCCCCTTTCCTGCACGACACCTGTTGCCGACGAACCTGTACAAGCCGGTTCCGGTGGACCAGCACGGGATGCCCAAGTTCTCGATGGTCACCTCACGGGGCTGTCCCCACGCCTGTGGCTTCTGCCAGAAGTCCAGAAGTGGATACCGCAGCCGTTCTCCCGAGTTGGTCGTCGACGAGATGGAACACCTGATCCGGGACTTCGGGGCCCAGGACATCGCTTTCGTCGACTCGCTCTTCTGCGCCAACAAGAAGCGGGTCATGGCCATCTGCCAGGAGATTATTCGCAGGGGGGTCAAGATCTCCTGGACCTGTTCCAGCCGGGTCGAAGTGGTGGACCGGGAGATGCTCCAGACCATGGCGGATGCGGGTTGCTGGCGCACCCGGTTCGGGGTGGAGAGCGGCAGCGACCAGGTTCTGGACTTCATCTCCAAGGGAATCACCAAGGAGAAGATCCGAAACGCGATCACCTGGGCAGACGAGGTCGGGCTGCGGCCGAAGGCCTTCTTCATGGTCGGCCACATGCCGGACACCCCGGAGACCATTCGGGAGACCATCGACTTCGCAAAGTCGATTCCGCTGCACGACGTGACGGTCCAGATCAACACGCTGCTCCCCAAGACCCCGCAAATGGAGATCTGGGAACGGGAGGGTGAGAAGTGGGGCCGGGTGATCAACAAGACCACCGATGAAAAATCGTTCTGGGAGCCGACCTTTGTGCCCTGGGGAATGGAGTCTGAGGACCTGATCGAGGCCCATCGGAGCTTTTATCGGGAGTTCTACTTCCGCCCGATCACCATCCAGCGACACTGGGACAACATCAACAGCCTCAACGACGTCTACAAATACGTCGCGGCTTCGAACCTGTTCTCCTTCCTGTTCTACAACGCCGAGGAGTTTGCCTCCCGGAAGATGGCAAAGCGGGCATTGGGAGATCTTCGGCGCATGTTTAGCAGGGGTGGAGGCGACGAGCTGGCGGCCAAGTAGCGGATGGAGGGGGCCCGGCCAAAGCCAGAAGTCTCGTTCCGTTCAAACCCGGCAGGGGTTAGACACGGTAGCCTCAAAGGGAGCGAGCCATGTGGACTGTGGGTGATCACACCTTCACCTCTCGCCTGATCGTCGGCACGGGGAAGTACGCGGATTTTCCGACCATGCAGGCCTGCCACGAGGCAAGTGGGGCCGAAATGGTCACGGTCGCCATTCGTCGGGTGGACCTGGGTGCCCCCAAGGGCGAGAACATCCTGGATTTCATCGACCGGGATCGGATCACCATCCTGCCGAACACGGCTGGTTGCTACACCGTCGACGAGGCAGTGGTCACGGCACGGCTGGCCCGGGAACTGCTGGACACCCCCCTGATCAAGCTCGAGGTCATCGGCGACGACCGGACGCTCTTTCCGGATCCGGAGGGGACCCTCGAGGCTGCACGGATCCTGGTCCAGGAGGGCTTCACCGTGATGCCCTAC
>CAZMNK010000296.1:0-2978 GCA_964567625.1 uncultured Enterobacterales bacterium
CGACAGGCACTGCTGGCCCCAGACCTCTCCGGTCTCGCGCACGAGCCACAGCGCCAGGCCTTGTGTATCGGCCACCACGGAGACCAGGTCACCTGAGACAGCGGGTTCCGTGTCGGTGTCGGTGTCGGTGTCGGTGTCGGTGTCGGTCTCCGTCTCCGTGTCCAAGGTCCCCGTCACAGAGGAGGTGTCCACCACGTCCCCGCTGCAAGCCAGCAAGAAGAAGAATGTGCTGTTCACAGCGACTCCAATGCGGCCTGGATAGCCTCCCGAACCTCGTCTGGGTGGTTCTCCCGGCTCAGATATCGAATGATGCCGTCGCCATCGACCACCACGTGCAGCGGGTAGGGTGGTCCGTCGGATGCGGCGCCGGACTCGGAGTAGCTCTCGTAATTGGTCCCCTCGAGGTCCAGCAGGATGGGGCGCGTGACGCCGGCCTCACCGATCCAGGCATAGGTCTGCTCAAAGGCATCCTCGACGTCGACCAGCCACATGTCCAGCGGCTCTCCTGCAAAGGGCTCAGCGATACTCTCCTCCAGCTCTGGAACCTCCAGGGCACAGACTGGTCAGTACAGGGAGAAGTAGGCCAGAAAGACCACTCGGCCTGTCTGCTCCGAGAGCCGGTAGGGCGCGAGGTTGGTGTCCGGATAGACAAAGCCCTGCAGTTCCAGTTCCTCGTGGGGCAGCCCCACCGACTGGTCGCCCGTGCCCAGGGCGATCGCCACCTCGGTCTCGTCGGGGTCGTTGGTGACCAGGTCCAGCTGGGTACGCAGTTCACTGCCAGTCTCCCCGGAGACACTCACCGTGTCCGTCTCTCCCGGTTCCAGCACCACCAGGTCCGTGGAGACCGAGATCGCCGGATCCTGAACAGACAGGGAGACCTCCAGGGTCATCGCACCCAGGTTCGACAACTTCACGGTGGCGGTGGGCGGATCGTCACCATCCGACCAGGCGGTCTCGGGCACCAGGAGTTCCGGGCCTGCGAGTCCTTCGTGACGCACAAAGGTGGTCAGTTCAAACCAGTCCGCGGCCACTGCCCGACCGCCTCGTGCAGCCAGTCCGCTGGTGGCGGTGGGAACCGGCTCGCTGCCCAACAGGAGCGGCTCGCCAGTGCCAAGCCCGATCAGGGCCACCTCGGACCACGCCGACACCCAGAGCTCATCTCCGTCCAGTGCCACCCCATAGGAGGGCCCCGGCAGATCGAGCTGGTTCCGAAGCACCAGGGTGTCGTCGACCAGCTCGATAACCGCCACCCCGTGGCCACCGAGCGCGACGGCCAGGTGCTCGCCATCGAAGGCGATGTCTCGGGCAGTGGCCCGCACAGCCACCCTGTCGAGTTCCAGGGGTTCCTCGGGCGCGGCGAGATCGTAGAGCACGATCTCGTCCGCATCTCCGACCACGGCCAGGTCTCCATGGAGTCCCACGGCGGATGCCCAGCTCGCTTCGATGGTGCTCAGCATCGTGAGCGAGGCCCCGTCGAGGAGGACCGCACCGGTCTGGGGAGCCGCAACGAGAACCCGTCCCTCATCGGCGGCGATGTCCTCGTGGTAGCCGAGCCACTCCAACATCGTTCCCACGGGCATCGGCTGGTCCCGGTCCCCCAGGTCCATGACGTCGATCCGATCCAGGCGGGTCCCCATGTAGGCCTGTTCCAGGCTCGGGTCCCAGGCAAGGTCGTAGATGCGCTGGTGGGCCTTGCCCCAGCGGACCTGTGCCGATTCGATCTCCAGAACGCCGAGCCCGCCCTGGCCTGCCACCAGAACCAGTTCCTCATCCAGTGCCACAACGTCGAGGAAGTGCCAGTTCGACTCGCCCATCTCCGTCTGGTGCCTGACCACCTCGATCGGGTCACCGTAGGCGTACCCCAGAGGCGTGCCGGTGTCCTGGGAGTCCAGGGTCACCGAATCACTGGTGTCCACATCCGGGACACAGTCGCCGTCAACGTCTTCTGCGAAGCCTTCCCCACAGTCGGGCTGACAGCCGAAGATGAACAACGCTATCCACCAGGGTCCAGTCACCTCCACACGGTAGCTCAGCAATCAGACCGGCTCCAGCAGTGAGCCCTGGCACACACGACCACGGATCTTTCCACTCCTCTGGCGGCATCGCGTGATGGAGGAAGGGCACAAGAGCCGCGGCTCCGAGGCCCCCGGACCTTCGGGCAGCTCGATGCACTGGCGGAGACGGGGCTGGGGTAGGCTTGGGGTTGGAGTTGGGCATGCGTCCGGTCGTCACTCTTGCCTGTCTGTCCCTGTCCTCTCTCGGCCTGGCGGGGTGTGGAGGTGACACCACCGGGGACTCGGAAACCACCGAGGACTCGGGGACCTCCGAGACCACGGTCGTCGACCTCGACGAGGACGGCGTGCCGGAAGAGGACGACTGCGATGATGCAGACGCTTCCCTGGGGGCGGTGGCCAGGGATGCCGACTGCGACGGAACCCTGACCGAAGACGACTGTGATGACACCGATGCCAACTCCAACATCCTGGCCGAGGACGGCGACTGCGACGGCTCGCTGACGTTGGATGACTGCGACGACGACAACGCCCTGGCCTACCCCGGTGCGGAGGAGAGACTGCTGGACAGCGACGTCAACTGCGACGGCGAACTCGGCGGCAGTCTCTCACGGGCCGACTACGGCTTCGTGGGCGAGAACAGCGACGACTACGCGGGCTCGAGCGTTTCCAACGCAGGCGACGTGGACGGCGACGGTCTCGATGACCTCCTCGTCGGGGCCTTCGGAAATGGCGGCGGCGGCTCGGTTGCCGGCAAGGTGTACCTCATCCTGGGCGGCAGCCTGGGTTCTTCGTCCACCATCGACCTCTCGCTGGCCGACTACAGTTTCTGGGGCGAGAACAAAGAGGACTTCGACTACGCCGGGTATAGCGTTTCCAGTGCAGGCGACGTGGACGGCGACGGACTCGATGACCTCCTGGTGGGGGCCGACGGCAACGGCGACGGCGGATCGGATGCCGGCAAGG
>CAZMNK010000297.1:0-2911 GCA_964567625.1 uncultured Enterobacterales bacterium
CTTGGGGCCTGAGCAACCGAGAGGGCGGTAGTGCGACTCCCGCAGGCCGCGGGAGTCGAACCCGCTGCCACCACCGGGGGGCGTTAGACAACAATCCCGTCAATACGGGCACTTATCAGGACGAGTGGGTGCTCCTATTGTCGTCTATTTCGGGACTTCCGCCGCGGTTCCGCCGGCCCCGGATCCAGACCACGGCCAGGCCGATCCACCACCCGGCGCCGGGCGAGGGAGACGCGGCGCACCCGCAGCCGCCAGGCTCCTCCGGGGGACCCGAGCTCTCCGGGGTGCCTCCGGTCGACCCGGATCCGCTGTCGTCAGTCTCCATCTGCCCGGTGTCCCCGGTGTCCCCAGTTTCCGGCACCGCCCCGGTGTCCCCGGTGTCGGCGGGGTCCGGCTGCGGCTGTACCACCGCTGAAATCTCAACCAGCGAAGCCGAAATCTCGCCTGTTGAATTCGCGCCTGCGCCACTGCCGGAGGTGGACAGTTCGTAGTCGACCAGCAACTCAAACGTACTTCCCAGCGGGACTGTAAAGGTAATCGAACCCGAATCGGTAAAGGGGGTCGCCCCCACCACGTTCTGGTTCGCCGACCCCGCCATCACGGTCCCAAACGACGTCGTGGCAACGTTCCAGCTCACATCCGCCACACTCGCCCCGGCCACACTCACAAGCCCCGCGATCGAGCCCGTTACCGTCACATCCGCCAGAGTGCCCGGCACCTCCGCGCCGCTCGGGTCGACGTTGATAATCCAGCTCATCGGGGCCGTCGCCGTCGTGTCCCCCGAATGCGCAAAGGCGTTGCTTGAGTAGACGCCCGTCGCCTGGAGGGTTTCTCCGTGGGCCTCGCAGCTAAAACCATCGGTAATCGGACTAAACACCGAACGCACGCCGGCGCCGAGCGGGCTGTTCAGGTCGGTACCAAGCTCCGCCCGGACATCCGTTCGTGCGTCGTAACTCGGGAGTTTTCCCGCTGGGGGCAACGGCCCATAAGCGGTGTCGGCCCTGCTGAGGACCGCCGGGTCCGAGACAAGGTCGCTCGTCGTATAGCCGGAGGAATCGTTCGCGAATCCCACGTAGACTCGCGAATCCTGCGTTCCCGCATTTACATAGGTGATGGTGACGGCGTGCGAATAGGATCCGACGAACAGCGGGCCTGCCCACCGCAACTCCCGCCCGACCAGCCGCCCAGGGATCCAAAGTGGTGTCGACCCCCTCCAGGCGGTATGAACAGGGCGGCGAGAAGCCGGTGCGCCAGGGCGGCTGCCGGCACCACCCCGCCAAGGAGGGCCCCCTGGAGGACACGGTGTCCATGAACCTGTTCCTGGCCGTGGTGACAGGGTGAGCACGACCCCTGAGGAGTCCTCTGCCCCCTCGATCTGGCAGGTGGTGCTGTCCCAGCGCATGCTCCTGTGCCTGCTCACCGGGTTCTCCTCGGGCCTGCCCCTCTACGTGCTCTACCAGCTCGTCCCGGCCTGGCTGAGGGACGAGGGCGTCGACCTGGCCACCATCGGCCTGTTCTCGTTGATCGCCTTCCCCTACACCTGGAAGTTCTTGTGGTCGCCGCTGATGGACCGGTTCGTGCCGCCCTTCCTCGGCCGACGACGGGGCTGGGCCCTGCTGACCCAGATCGCTCTGCTCGGAGCCCTGGCCGCATTCGGTCCCCTCGACCCCGGATCCGGGACTGGCCAGATCGCCATTGTCGCAGCCCTGGTGGCCCTGTTCAGCGCCAGCCAGGACATCGTGCTCGACGCCTATCGCCGGGAGTTGTTGCCCGATGCCGAGCTCGGGCTGGGCAACAGCATGTTCGTCAACGCCTACCGAATCAGCTCCCTGGTTCCCGGCTCCCTGGCGCTGATCCTGGCCGACCACCTGCCCTGGTCCCAGGTCCACCTGGTGGTCGCCGCGTTCATGGCGGTCGGCATCCTGACCACCCTGTGGATGCCCGAGCCCGCCCAACAGGTGGCTGCACCGCGGAGCTTCAAGGCCGCGGTGGTCGAGCCCTTCCGGGAGTTCTTTGGCCGTCGGGGCATGGGCCCTGCGCTGTTGCTGCTCGCCTTTCTGCTGACCTACAAGCTGGGCGACAGCATGGCCACGGCCCTCTCCACGCCCTTCTACCTGGACCTGGGCTTCACCAAGACCCAGATCGGCACCGTGGCCAAGGTCGCGGCACTGTGGTCGTCGGTGACCGGCGGACTCGTCGGGGGCGTGATCATGGTCAAACTGGGCATCCACCGCAGCCTCTGGATCTTCGGAGTGGTCCAGCTCGTCTCGATCCTGGGGTTTGCAGCGCTGGCAGAGATCGGGGCGGACCCGACGGCTCTGTTCGTCGTGGTGAGCTGCGAGTACCTGGGGGTCGGCCTGGGAACAGCAGCCTTTGTCGCCTTCATCGCCCGCAGCACCGATGTCCGCTACACCGCCACCCAGCTTGCCCTGCTGACCTCCCTGGCCGGGGTGCCTCGGACCTTTGCCAACGCCACCACCGGGTTCCTGGTCGAGGCCATCGGCTACACCCACTTCTTCCTGTTCTGCACCGTGGTCGCCATCCCGGGGCTCATCCTGCTGCGGTGGGTCGCGCCCTGGGGGCCGGATCCGGAGCCGCTCCAGGAGCCCGAAACAGGCTGAACCAGGGGTCCTCCGTTTCCGACCCCCCCGGGGCCTTGATAGTCTGTGGCCCTTCTCATGCTTTCAACGAGGTCTTCCATGCGCTGTCACCCTGGTTTTCCCTGTCTCTTGATCCTGGCCCTTGGCCTGGCAGGCTGTGGTGGGGATGACACGACGGACTCCGACTACGATTCGGGAATCGCCGACGCGGACACGGACACCGACGCCGACACCGACACCGACACGGACGCGGATGCGGACGCCGACGCTGACGCAGACGCTGACGCTGACGCTGACGCTGACGCTGACGG
>CAZMNK010000298.1:0-2885 GCA_964567625.1 uncultured Enterobacterales bacterium
GGCCATCGTCTTGACGGAGGGATCGCCATAGCCGTCCCCATCCCCGTCTGCGTAGAAGCTGGTTCCGGTGAGGGTGTCCACGCCAGGGTCCTCGTCGTCCACGAGTCCGTCGCAGTCGTTGTCGTCCCCGTCGCAGACTTCTGGCTCGTCCGGGTTGATCGCCGGGTCCTCGTCGTCGCAGTCCCTGCCCAGGGTCGTGGTTCCGCTGGGTTGCTCGCAGTCCTGTACGGCGCTGAGGGGGTCTCCGTAGCCATCCTCGTCGCTGTCGGTGTACCAGGTGGGTCCCTCGGTGTCCTCGTCGGTGGCGCCATCGCAGTCGTTGTCCAGCCCGTCACAGAGCTCCGGGGCTTCGGGGTAGATGGTGTCGTCGGTGTCGTCGCAGTCGTCTGCGTTGCCAGAGGTGCCGTCGGGTTGTTCACAGTCGGAGACGCTGGACTTGCTGTTGCCGTAGCCATCTCCGTCCGTGTCGGTGTACCAGGTCGGCGGGACCTCCTCGTCGATGGCTGTGTCGCAGTCGTTGTCCTGTTCGTCACAGAGCTCGGGGGCCCCGGGATAGACCGTGGGGTCGCCATCGTCACAGTCCCCCGCCCGGAACGCGTAGCCGGTGGGGACGGTGCAGCTGGTGGTGGTCCAGAGCGGGGTGCCCCAGCTGTCCCCGTCATCGTCGTAGTACCAGGTGGGGTCCTCGGGGTCGATCAGCCCGTCGCAGTCGTTGTCCAGGCCGTCGCAGGGAATCTCTTCGGTGTCGGGATGAACGCTGGAGTCCTCGTCGTCACAGTCCTCGGGCTCGAGAAAGCCGTCGCCGTCGCCGTCGGCAGCCCCGAGCCCGCTATCGGTCGGTCCCGAGCCGGAGATCTCGATCGGGGGGGTGCATCCCAGCTGGAACCACAGCAAGACCATCATGGTGAGACTCTACTCGGGTTGGCCCTGGGGCCAGCGGACTCCTGGTTCTCCTCTTCGCCCGGTCCGGGCAGTCCCCCAGGATTCAGGTCTCGACCCTGTTCATCGGCAGCAGTCGAGGGCCTTCATCAGGGGCGGCACCAGGTCGGCAATTTCGGTGTCGTGCTCCTCTCTCCACCAGCGATCCTGACCCGGGAAGCAGGTTCTGCCTGCGCTGCTTTCAACCCATGGGACCCCGTGGTAGTCCTGGCACCATGTCCAGACCCGCGCCGCCGGATGTGCGAGAAATGCTGCGAACCGCTGGGGAGCTGCAGCGCACTCGCCAACTCTCGCCTGGTCAGCTGCAGAAGGCCTGGTCCCTGGCTCTGGGGCTTGCGGGCATGGGACGGTTCAAGGCCGCCATTCCTCTCCTTCAGCGTGTGGCCCAGGCGCTGCCCAGGCGACCCGTGGTGCGGTACAACCTGGCCGTCGCGCTGATGAAGACCAGTCGGGCGGACGAGGCGCTTCCACACCTGCGGGTCTTCCTGGAGTTGAAGCCCCAGGACCAGGAGGCTCGCAGGTTGCTGGGCCAGGCGCTGCTGGAGATGCGTTCCCTGGAGGAGGCGCGGGAGGTCTTCGAACAGGTTCTCTCCAAGAATCCGGAGGACCTGGTCGCGGTGGCGAGCCTGGCCTGGACCTATGAGCGTTCAGGTCAGCTGGAGGAGGCCTGGACCCTGCTCCAGGGACAGAAGGCGAACCTCTCTCGGTCGCCCGACCTGGTCAACTGTTTTGCTTCCGTCAGTCGCCAGTTGGGTCGTCCAGAAGAGGGAGTGGGCCCGATCGAAGAGATGTTGGGGCAGTCGCTCCCGACGAGACACCGTGTCTTCCTTTTGCACTCCCTGGGGTTCTTGAAGGAGCGCTTGCAGGACTGGTCCGGTTCGTTTCGGGCCCACGACGAGGCCAACCGCTTGCGGGGACTGTCCTTCGATCCCCTGGCCCATGAACAGATGCTGGAAGGCCTGGTGAAGGTCTTTGATGCGCAGCTCTTTCAACGACAGCAGGAGCGGGAGTCCCTGGGGGAGAGGCTGGTCTTCATCGTGGGCATGCCCCGTTCCGGAACCAGCCTGACGGAGCAGATTCTCTCCAGCCACTCTTGCTTTCACGGTGGCGGTGAACTCCAGGGGGTGTTCCAACTCTGCCAGGACCTGGGGCCTCGCTGGCCGAGTGGTGTGCCTGAACTCACCTCGGGGGAGCTGGATGACCTGTCTCAGGGCCTTGTCCGGGGAATGACACAGTTGAATCCAATGGCCGCCCGGATCAGCGACAAGCACCCCAACAACTTCCTCCACCTGGGGCTCATTGCATTGCTCTGTCCGGGAGCGCGGTTCATCCACTGTCGTCGGGACCCCATGGACAGTTGCCTCTCCGCCTATTTCCAGAATTTCTCGGACCAGTGGGGCTTCGCCACTTCCCTCCAGTGGCTGGGAAGCTGGTACCGAGGAATCGAGAAGATGATGGCCCACTGGGAGGAGGTTCTTCCCCAGGCGATTCACACGGCGCACTACGAGGACCTGGTCACCGAACCGGAGCCCCAGATTCGGGCACTCGTGGCCGCATGCGGACTGGAGTGGGAAGAGGCCTGCCTCTCCCATCACGACCAGGACCGGCTGGTCACGACCGCCTCCTATGCCCAGGTGCGAGAGCCCATTCATGCACGAGCCAGGGGGCGGTCCGGGTCCTATCGAGCCCACCTTGACCCCCTGGTCGAGTCCCTGGGAGCAGGAGAGGGGACACCCGCGTAGGGTCCTGACGGTCTACGAGAAGACCTCTCAGCGCACCGCGGGAGTCTGCTACTCTCCCCTTCTGCAAGGCTGGTAAAAGGCACCTTCCACCGGTCTCCTGTCGCTTCCGGAGCTCCTCATGAACCTCCTGGTTCTCCTTGTCGCGCTGACCGGCTGTCGCAACGACACCGGCGTCACCACCTTCAACGCGAATCCCGACGCGGA
>CAZMNK010000299.1:0-2837 GCA_964567625.1 uncultured Enterobacterales bacterium
CGGCACCGTCGACGAGGCGGACACCGACACCGTGACGGTGGTGGTCGAAGGAGTCAACTCCGATCTGGACGTCTGTGTCCCCTGTTCCTCGGGCGACCTGGCCAGACCCGGGCCACACCGGGTGGAGGCGGTTCAGTGTAGTGCTTGTTCCAGAGCGGGGGTCATGGCGTCGGCCAGCAGCACATGGCCTGCTGGATTGGGGTGAATCGGGAGGCGCCCTCGGGTCTCGAGTTCAGTCATCTCTTTCTGGAGGGTGTACAGCGGCCTGTCATCCCAGATGCTGGAGAGGTTCGCGGCCTGGATTTCCTCCCTCTTGAGCAGGGTGTCCAGGAGCTGCAGGTCTTCCTGCATCCATTCACACTCACGGGGTGCCGTTTCGCCCATGGTGTCGCACAGCGGCATGCCCGAGGGCGAAATCAGGCTCGTGACCAGGGTGATCTCCATTTGTGCCAGATGGTCCCGGAACTCTCTCGCGGCTTTCTGGAATTGAGCCTGGCCGGCCATGTTGACGAAGCGCGGCGGTGGAGAGCCTGCTCTGGCCCGGGTCGTGACCCAGACCAGGTTGACCAGGTAGGAATGGGTGGCGAGGGGACGTAGCCAGGAACTCGCGATCCGCTCGGGAAAGCCCAGGAGGGCCCCCTGGGTCAGGATGACGGATCTCAACTGGAGATCATCCGCAAAGAGATTCCAGAGAAGAAGCTCCGGTGGCGTCCTGAAAGCCAGCTCGCGGTGGGATTCCCGCAAGAGCGTGCAATAGTTTGCGCCACTGATACCGAAGTTCGACAACACCACCGGCCGGCCGGTCATTGCAGCGGCCTTTTCCGCGAGGTGCATGGCAAAGGTCTCTTCTGGCTCCACGCCCATGCCGAAGGTGATGGAATCCCCCAGTGCCCAGATGCGCAGGGGTTCACCGTCTCCCTCCACCTCTTTCTGCCAGGCAGGTGGTCGAGCCAGGTCACGGTTCGGATGCGATTCGTGACATCCATCCGGATCCGGGGCAGGCGGCCGGGCTTGTTCCCAACCGGGCGGGACGTACCGTTCCACCTGCAGCGTGTCGTCTTTCAATGGCGCCAGGCTGGGCAACGTGGAATATATTCGTCGCAAGGCGCATTCCCCGAGGCCCAGTAGCAGCACGACTGTGCCCAGGCTGAGCAACAGCCGCTGCCCCAGGTTCCGTGAAGGAATGGCCATGGTGCAAGCATAGGAAAGTCAGGGTTTCTTTGCCACCGCAGAGCATAGGAAATTCACAGATCTGCCGCCAGGCACACTCGCCACTCTGACCACTGGCGCATACCCTCTAGTCCCTTATCCTTCCTTATCCAAGCTTGCTAAACTCCCTCTCTGTTCGGAGGGAGCAGGTGAAGCACCTTTGGTTTCCCGTTTACTTGTTGCTGCTTGTCCTTCCGGCCTGCGAGACCGGCACGGAGGAGGACGGGGACTTCGACATGGGAGACGACCCCACGGACATGGGGGTGCAGGGACCGGCCCACGAAGACCTGCTCGACAAGCTGATCGGATTCGGACAGCCCACCACCGGTGGAGCAGGTGGACCCGTGGTGTCGGTGACTACGCTCGACGACAGCGGCCCCGGCAGCCTGCGCGAGGCCGCCACGGCCCCGGGCGCGGCTTGGATTCGATTTGAAGTGAGCGGGGTGATCGAGCTGCAAAACAACATCTTGGTGGCGAGCGACAAGACCCTCGACGGGCGTGGCGCCGATGTGACCATCGTCGGCGGCGGGCTGTACGTGCAGGGGGGCGAGGGCAACGTGATTGTCAACAACCTCAAGCTGCGCGACACCCCCGATGACATCCTTCGTTTTTTCGATGGAGGATCTCGCATGTGGGTACACCACTGCGATCTGTCGAGCGGTGGTGATGGTGCGTTCGATGCAACGGAGGGCGTCAGCCAGATCACCATCTCGTACACCCACATCTTCGACCACGACAAGGCCATGCTCACGGGCGCGGGCAGTCCCGAGGGTGACGGTGCCGACATGCGCTGGACGGCTCACCACAACTACTACGACAACGTGGTGCAGCGGCTCCCCGGCATTCGCTTTGGCTGGGCCCACACGTTCAACAACCTCTACGAGTGGAAAAACGGGACGGCCGTCTGGGCGCGTTTGGGCGCACAGGTGCTCCTCGAGCACAACATCATCGCGCCGCAAAGCGGAGTGGGACACAAGTTCGTGAACGCCGACGAGGAGTCCAAATTCAAAATGGTGGACAACCTCCAGCGCCCGCTCGACGGCGATGAGATCGAGTTCGTTGAGGCCGACCCAGATGGCGTGTTCGTGGCGACGGAGTTCTACGACTATGAGCTCGAGGTTGCCGACGATGCCCTGGGCGACCGAATCCGGGAGGACGCGGGCTGGCAAGACGTGCCGTTCCCAGAGTGAAGCGAGCTGACGCGGAGACAGCCCCGCAGCAACGGTAGGTGACCGTTGCTTGGACAGGTGGCGGCGGACGGGTGAACCACACGGGGAGCGAAAGGGCTTTGATTTTCCTATGCTCAGAAGAACGTGATTTCAACAACTTAGAGGTTGCCGAAAATAAGGAGAACGAAACCAACCGTCAGGACAACTAGACCAATCCGAACACCCAACTCCCAGCTCGCAACCGGGCAGGCAGGCACGCCGAATCGCTCGGAGTCCGAAGTCTCCCGCGCAGCACTTCCTGCAAGAAGAAGATCCCCACCACAAATGTGAAGATGCCTCCATCCGGTCGAGTGAGTGTGGCGAGGGCCAGGAGAAGCGATGAGGCAATTGGCCAGGCCACAAGCTCGTCCCGCTCTCGTAGATAGGACAACAATCCTGCAAAGACCAGCAGGGTGAAGA
>CAZMNK010000300.1:0-2822 GCA_964567625.1 uncultured Enterobacterales bacterium
TGAGTGGTACGCGGTGGGCTTCGAGGGGCGCATCCTGCACAGCGTCGACGGCGAGATCTGGCAGCGGGTCGACGGCACCTGGTCCCTGCACACCGGCGGGCTGCCGGGGGCGCTGTTCAAGGTCTGGGACGGCTGGATCGTCGGCGACGACCAGATCTACCAGTGGGACGGCGACACCTGGGTCTCCCACGACACCGTCTGGCTGCTCGACGACGACACGGGCGAGCTGTACGAGGAGACCGTGGCGTCGGACCTGGCCCAGGCCTGACTCCGTCGTTTGGCTGGCGACCCGGTGCGAGGATATCGTCCACGCTCTCCAACCCTGCCGCCCGGGTGCCGCCCTGACCTCCCCCCTCGGACTGACCGTCGGCTACAGCGGGATGCGTCCCGACCTGGAGCGGCTGCTCGAGACCACGGACCGGCTCCGGTGTGTCTACACGGGTCCGCCGTCGGACCTGCCCGGTGGGGGGCGCAAGCAGCGCAGTGCCGGACTCGCGTCCTTGGCGGACCAGGCCGCGCTGGCCCGGGACCGGGGTCTGCGCTTCGAGGTCACGCTGAACGGGCCCGACGTGGCGTCGGGAGACGACCAGGCCTGGTGGGACCCGGTCGAGGCCCGGGTGCGGGAGCTGGAGAGCGCGGGGGTGACCGGCGTGATCGTCAGCCACCCCTTCCTGCTGGAGCTCGTCAAGCAGCACACGGCGCTGTCCGTGACGGTCTCGACCATCGCCGAGGTCAAGTCCCTGCGCATGGCCCACTGGTGGGTGGCCCGAGGCGCGGACGCGCTGGTGCCGTCGGTCGAGCTCAACAAGGACCCGGACGCCTTGCGCCGCTTGCGCCGCCACCTGCCCGACCTGCGGATCACGCTGATGGTCAACGAGCACTGCCTGGGTGGCTGTCCCTGGCGTGCGGGCCACTACCTGTGCACCGCGGCCGGCGGCCGGGAGCTGGACTACCACCTGCAGTGCAAGACCGAGTTCCGCCGGGAGCCCTGGCGGGTGCTGGCCAACAATGCCATCCGTCCCGAGGACACGGACCGCTACTTGGGGCTGGTGGACGAGCTCAAGATCCTGGGCCGCACCGATCCCATCGACGTGCTGGTGGAGCGGATCCGGGCCTATGTCGACGGCGTCTGGCCCGGCAACTACGTGGCGCTGCTCGACCCCAACCTGGCCCGGTACGTGGACGTGCCGAACCCGGCCCTGGACGGGCTCTTGCGGCGGCAGTGGGCCTGTGACTTCTCCTGCGAGGCGTGTCGGTACTGCGAGCGGCTCTTCGACGCCCACGGCACCGACGGGTTCGTGGGGGGGTCGGGCTAGCAGAGCGGGCCGCCGGAGTCCCTCTGCCGTCTCAGACGGGGTCTCTCAGAGCCGGACGACCGCCCGCACCGCCGTCTCCACGTCGTCCCCAGCCGCGAGCCGGGCCAGCAGATCATGGCTGAGCATGCCGACGAATGGCGCTGCCATGGGCCCGCAGGCGGTGGCGAGACCCTCTGCGGTGTGCAGGGTCGCCGGATCCGCCGCCAACAGGTCCTGGAGCACCACCGCCACGGCCCGGCTCGGGAAGTCCGGCTGGCTGCCGTCCCGATCGGTCACGCCATAGGTCCGGCCCAACCAGCCGCTGTTGAGCGTGGTGCCGCCGAAGCGAGCGCGGTCCGGGTCCGCGGCCAGCGCGGCCAGGCCACGGCCGACGAAGCCCGGGCTCTCGGACCAGGCGAAGTGCGGGTCCTGGGCGACGAAGTCCCGCCACGTGTCCTCGGTCACGCCGAACCTGGCGAGCATGGCCTCGCTGCGCAGGAAGCCCGGAGTGATCGCGACGGCGGCGTGGCCCAGGGGGCTCAGCTCCCGGTGCAGGGCCAGGGCGATTCGACGGGTGTCGGCCTTGGCCAGGTCGTAGAACAGCGACATGCGGTAGTGGTCGCCGCTGCCGTCGGTGATCTCGACGTGCAGGCCGCTGTCGCTCTCCAGCAGCAGCGGCAGCGGCAGGGCCAGGCTCGCCGTGATCAGGTGGGTGGTCACGCCCAGCTCGATCATGCGCAGGCCATTGTCCAGGTCGTGGTCCCACGCCGAGCCCCAGTCGCACAGGTCGTCGCCGCCCCAGATGTCGTTGACGAGCACGTCGAGTCGGCCGTGCTCGGTGCGGATCCGGTCGACCAGTCCCCGCACCTGGTCCGGATCCGTGTGGTCGCAGCGGTGCCAGCGTCCCTGGCCACCCGCCTCGGTCACGAGCAGCGCGGTCTCCTCGATGGTCTCGGGGCGGCCCTCGGGGGTGTGGCCGGCCACGCTCCGGCCGGTGCACCAGACCGTGGCGCCGCGCTCGCCCAGACCCACGGCGATGCCGCGGCCGGCCCCCCGCGTGGCGCCGGCCACGAGACAGATGCGGCCAGCGAGATCGGTGGGCATGGGGACTCCGGGTGGGTCTCCTCGGCCTATCTCGCGCCGGAGTGCACTCAGAGGCCTCGAATGAGGGGGGGGCGCGCACTCAGAGGACCTGAGTGAGGGTGCGAACCCCGAATTCGGCCCAGCGAGGCTGACAATCCCCTCACTCACCCCCTCTGAGTGTCGAACCAGGACCGTCCGCTGGCGCGATACCCTCATCCAGCCCCTCTGAGTGCAGCCACCCCCTCATTCACCCCTCTTGAGTGTCGAAGTGCCCGAGATCTCCGTCCACTGCCGCGAGCACACCCGGTCGACGGGGCTCCCGATGCCGGTCGGATCCCACTGATGCTGGGTCTCTGGCTGCTCGCCGCCTGCGCAGACGACCTGTCGTCCCAAGGACAAGCCCCGGCTCGGCGCCCTGCGCATGCTGCGTGCGGCCATGATCGA
>CAZMNK010000301.1:0-2692 GCA_964567625.1 uncultured Enterobacterales bacterium
ACCCTCGACCTGCATGGCGCCCACCCAGCTACAGGAAAGCCCTGGCCCCAACAGGTAGATCGCCATGAACGCCGGCACCGACCCCGAATTGTTCCCGTAGTACCGGAACTCTCCCAGGGTATCGCCGTCGTAGTAGCCCCAGGCTTCAAAAGCCCACTCGGTCGGCTGAAAGTAAGGGTCTGTGACGACAACCGTGTCGCTCTCGGACCACCAACCGGAGCCCACTCCGGGACAACCAAGCATCAGCGACAACAGGAGCGACATCTTCTGGTCATACCCCTTGAGCAGCCTCCATGGCCACACCGGAGTCCAGGGTGATCTACAAGTTCACGTCGGTCTGTGGCCGACATGGCTGGAATCCCCTCAGTGACCTGGCCCAGGTGCTGGACCCCGACTAGTCCCTGGAGCCCCGGATCACCGAGCGCTGGTTGGCCGCCAGGGTCTTCTTCCGAATCCGCAGGGAATTGGGGGTGACCTCGACGAGTTCCTCCTCGTCGATGAAGTCCAGCGCCCGTTCCAGGGTCATTGGAACCGGCGGGGCCAGGATCTGCTTCTCGTCGGCACCAGAGGACCGGAAGTTCGTCAACTGCTTGGCCTTGGTCGGGTCGACATTCATGTCATTGCCCCTGGCATTTTCGCCCACGACCATGCCTTCGTAGACCTCGGTGCCCGGCGCGATGAACAGCCGCCCCCGAGGCTGCAGCTTGTAGAGAGCGTAGGTCGTACTCACCCCCTTTCGATCGGCCACCAGCCCCCCAGTCGCGCGGTATTGAATGCCCCCCGCCCACTCGTCCCAGCCCTGGAAGAGGGTGTTCAGGATGCCCTGGCCGCGGGTGTCGTTGAGGTACTCCCCCCGAAAACCGATGAGCCCACGGCTGGGGATCAGGTACTCGACGCGGACCCGGCCTGACCCCATGTGCCGCATGGTCTGGATCATGCCCCGCCGATTCGACATCTTCTCGGAGATGAGCCCCATGAAGGTGTCCGGGAAGTCGAGTGTGGCGAGTTCCCACGGCTCTTGGACCGATTCATTCTTGTGCTGGAGCTTGACCTCGGGCTTGGACACGCAGATCTCGAAGCCCTCTCGCCGCATCTGCTCGATCAGGATGGCCAGCTGGAGCTCACCACGACCGTAGACTTTTATGCGATCCAGGGAGTCCGTGTCCTCCATGCGCAGGGCCACATTGTGAAGCATCTCCTTTTCCAGGCGCTCCCGGATCTGTCGTGCGGTGACGAATGTTCCATCCAGACCCGAGAACGGGCCGGTGTTCGCGGAGAAGGTCATGCAGATGGTCGGTTCCTCGACCACGACGCGCGGCAAGGGCTGGGGATCCTCCTTGGCGGCAATCGTGTCGCCGATGCTCAAGGCATCGATACCGGCGATGGCCAGGATGTCTCCAGCGACGACCTCTTCGACCTGGATTCGCTTCAGGCCTGCATAGGTGTAGAGCTGGTTGACCCGCATCGCCAGGATCTCCTCCTCGCCGCAGACGGCGACCTCATCCCGGCGCCGCAGGGTCCCTTCGACCACCCGCCCGATGGCCAGGCGTCCCACGTAGCTGTCGTAGTCCAGGCTGGTCACCAGGACCTGGAGCGGAGCTTCCGGGTCGCCGCCCGGGCTGGGGAGGGTGTCCAGGATCGCGTCGAAGAGGGGCTTCAGATCCGTCCCTCTCTCCTTGGAGTCCAACGAGCAGTCACCTTCCCTGGCACAGGCAAAGAGCATCGGAAATTCGATCTGGTTTTCGTCGGCGTCCAGGTCGATGAACAGGTCATAGATCTCGTTCACCACCTCGTCAATCCGAGCATCCGGCCGGTCGACCTTGTTCACGCAGACAATCAACTCCAGGCCATGGGCCAGGGCTTTCTGGAGAACGAAGCGGGTCTGGGGAAGAGGTCCCTCCGACGCATCCACCAGCAGCAGTGCACCATCCACCATCTTCAAGACCCGCTCCACCTCGCCACCGAAGTCCGCGTGCCCTGGGGTATCGACGATGTTGATCTTGGTGTCCTGGTACAGGACCGCCGTGTTCTTGCTCAGGATGGTGATCCCTCGCTCCCGCTCCAGGTCCATCGAGTCCATGACCCGATCAGCCACCTTTTCGTGGGCACCAAAGGTGCCGGACTGCTTGAGCATCTCGTCGACCAGCGTGGTCTTGCCATGGTCGACGTGCGCGATGATCGCAATGTTTCGGAGATCGGGCACGCTCTACTCCCTTCCTGGGGCGCTCCCCATGCCGCGCCAGAGGGCTCACGTCAAGGGGGTGACGACGACATGTGGCCACGAATCGCTTCTCGAAAGCGCTCTTCTACCGGAATCAGCAGTCCCGACAGACAGAGGCCGCTGTCAAAAGACGAAGAGGTAGTTGTAGGTCTGGGATTCGCCCGAAAACGGGGGAAAGGCGATGGTCTTGATGGCGGACCCCACACACCGGTCCAGGGTCGTGCCCGCATAGGCACCCCCATTGATCCAGACCTTGTAGGCCACGCCGCTGGGCTCGATCGCGATCTTCACCGGGATGCGACCCGAGGGAAGAGAGCCGGTCTTTTCCTTGTAGACCCCAAAGCAGCTCTTCACCCGACGGTTGTTCTTGACCATGGTGTCCAGCACCGTCAAAGGCACACCCTTGGCCGTCGGCTGGCTCGAAGACGAGGCTTCCGACTTGCGGCTGGCCTTGCGGCTGGACTTGCTGCT
>CAZMNK010000302.1:0-2611 GCA_964567625.1 uncultured Enterobacterales bacterium
GGCTGCCGTGGGCACGAAAGCGTGCAGATCAGCTGGCCTCCACGCCCTATCGGCGATCGGCAGCGCGAGCCCTGGCGGCCATGGATCCGCCCCCTCCCGAGGTCTCGGATTCGGGGCTGGTGGTCATCCACGGAGACCTGCACGCAGGTCAGGTGCTCTTCGATGCTTCGCACCGAATCACGGGCATCCTGGACTGGGGCGAAGTCGCGGTTGGGGACCCCGCCTTCGACCTGCAACTGGTGGACGCGTTCTTGCCCCCGGGGGCGCGATCCCGGTTCTGGGAGGTATACGGCCCGGTGAACGAGTCGGTGCAGGCCCGGGCTCGGTTCATCGCCCTGTCCTACGGGCTGGCCATCCTGGTGAATGCGCTGGACACGGGCGATGCGGCCCTTCGGGACGAGGCGGCTCGCAGCCTGGAGTACGGGACCGAGCAGGCCTAGCGCACGGCGGGGAGCGCTCTGACCAACTGCTCGGCAAATGGAGGGCTGGGTGCGACGGTATCCCTACCAGTTCTACAACTCCTAAGACGAGTGGTTTCCGACAGCGGCCATGCTGAGGGAGTAGCCTTGGTCCATGCTCCTCCTGCTGACCCTCGCCTGCCACCTGGCCCCGGTGGACGACACCGCAGGCCGCGACTCCGGCACCGCCCACGCCGTCGTCGAGGCGGACCTGGTCGTGGTCGTCGACAACAGCCGCACCATGACCGACGATTGGATGAAGATCGCCGAAGGAGCCGAGGCACTGGCCACCGCCTGGAACGAGGCCCACCTGTCCGGCAGCGTGGCCCTGACCACAGTGAATGTAGAGGCTTCCAGTGACGCCGGCACCGCGGGCGCCTTCGTGGGTCCGGCGCTCAACCCGGCCTCCACGGACTTCGCCGAGGACTTCAAGCTTCAGCTCTACTGCCAGGTTCTCCCCTGGCTGGCCGGCGACGTACCGCCGGAGGAGGGCCACACCTGCGGTGACGAGTACGACGTGGTGACCATCGAGGTCCTGGACTGCCTCTGCGGGGAGGACAACTGGGGCACCAGCGAGCCCGCCAGCACCGAGCAGGGCCTGGAGGCGGCATTGCTGGCTGGCTGTCGCGCCGTGGACTCCCCCACCCCGGAGTGCACCGACACCTCCATCGGCACGGACGAACTTGGCACCAACGCCGGGGTGCTACGCAGCGACGTCCCCTGGCTGGTGGCGGTGATCAGCGACGAGGGCGACAGCTCCAGCCGGCTGACAACCGGCGAGGAGGACCCCTCGCTCTACGTGGACCTGCTGGACGCCCAGGGCCTCGACGTGCGCTTCTCGGCGATGGGCCCGGACCACGACCCCGACGCCGGCAGCCTGGACTGCAACCACGGCGACGCCGCCACCTGGCAGGTCGCACGCTACCAGCGCATGGCCGAGGCCACGGACGGCGCCTGGCTGCCGATCCTGGAAGCCCACGCCTCCGGTGCCTGCGTAGAGGGGGACTTCAGCGTCTTCTGGGCCAAGGTGGCCGCCAGCGCCCGCGACTGAGCAGAGTCGCACCAACCACGGGCGTCTCCGGGGGCGGGCAGAGTCGCCGCGTGGCCCGTCGGCACGAAGCCATGGCGGGCTCAGGACTGGTGCGGCGAACTGGCACGGACCGTGGAACGCCGCGAATCCCGTTCGGCTACTGGAGGTTCTTCAGCTTTTCGATCAGCGGTTGGTCCCGCTCGGTCACCAGGTTGATCACCAGGCCAGCCATGCCGGCCCTGGCTGTACGCCCCACCCGATGCAGGTAGTTGTCGACGTCCTGGGGCAGGTGCACATTGATCACCCGCTGTACAAGGTCGATATCCAGACCACGGCTGCCAAGGTCGGTGGCGAGCAGCACCGCCACCTCCCCGCGGCGAAACCGCCTCAGGCCGGCCCTCCGTTCGATTGGGTCCATCTGTCCCCTGTAGATCGCATAGGGGATGCCTTCGCTCTCCAGCCAATCGGCGATTCGGTCACACTGTTGGCGGGTGTTCGCGAACAACAGGCTGCCTGTGGAGGCGTCCTCATCGAACACAGCCCGCAGTACATCAAATCGGCGACCATCGATCACGCGTCGGTTTTCGACCTCAAGGGTGGGGACCGTGTGCTGGCTGCCCTCGGTGCGCAAAAGGAGGGGCATTTCAGCATAAAGCTCCTTGACCACGGCCTCGAGGGTTCGGGGGAAAGTCGCGGAGAACATCGCCAGTTGTGTGCCTGGCGAGCACTGAGAGACGACACGCCGGGCGACGGGCAAGAACCCATGGTCGAGCATCTGGTCGGCCTCGTCGAACACCAGCATGCGCACATCGTCCAGGTGCAGATCGCCGCTATCCAGCAGTTGAACCAGTCGACCAGGAGTCGCCACCAGCACCTCGAACTTTCCGCTGACGTTGCGGTGAGCGACCTGCTTATGGGCCCCTCCCAACACGGTGCGCACCCGCAGACGTGTGTCATGAGTGAGGCCCTTGAAGACCCGGCTCACCTGATCGCCCAGCTCTCGTCCTGGGACCACCACAAGGCCCCTGGGCCGGCCTGCAGCGGAGACAGCTGACCCATCCAGTTCCAGGGTCTTGAGCTTGTGCAGCATGGGCAGCACATAGGCAAGGGTCTTACCGCTGCC
>CAZMNK010000303.1:0-2605 GCA_964567625.1 uncultured Enterobacterales bacterium
CGGGGCAGCAAGAAAACGGGAACCCCCGTAGTCCGCACGGACCCGGGCGACCGTGCGCTGCTGGGGGAAGAAGAAGCCCGAACCGGGTTCGTCCGCATACTTGGGGCGAAGGCGCAGATCCACCAGGAGGTCCTGGGGTCGGGCCAGGAGCTGAAAGCCGGTGCTCATGTCGACGGCCAGGGTCCGGCGCCGTCCGCCCACCAGCGCGAAGACGATGGGCGTCTCGCTCTCCTGGAGGGAACGGGCCACCTGCCAGATCCGATCCTGGAACAACAACGCGGCGCCGGGTTCGGCAGCCTCTTCAAGCTCGGTGCCGTCGGGCAGGCGCACCAGGTGCGGCACGACCCCGGCCAGCTCAGGAAGGCCGAGCACCGTCCGGAGCTGTTCCAGCGGCCTGCGGCCCCCGAGGAATTCCAGCTCCAGGTACCGGTCAGCATTGGCGTAGAGCACGAGATCCAGCCGCTCCACGAGGTACCCGCGGGCATGGAGCCCCCACACCAGGGCGGCCAGGAGGGCGGGATTGCCCCCCGGCGCTGCCAGGACGACACAGGGCTTCACAGGCCCGCGGCGGCCTTCAGCCCGGCGGAGAGGACCGCGAGATCGCGCTTGCGCTTGGTGCGGCTGGGCGATTGCTCGATGTGGGCCCGGGCCTCGTCGGGCGTGCACCAGCACACGTCCTGGGTCTCCCAGTGGGGCTCCTGGATCTTCTCGACAGCACGCATGAGCCAGTAGCGGTTCGAGGTGGTGGTCCCCGCGAAGGCCCCGGGGATCGGGGCCAGGATCTCCGCAGCGTAGCCGGTCTCCTCCAGCACCTCGCGCAGCGCTGCCTGCTCCGGGGACTCGCCAACGTCGGGTCGCCCCTTTGCAAAGGTCCAGCGGGCACCGTCGTAGTCCCCTTTCGGGCGGCGCAACAACACGCGACCCTCATCGTCGAGCAGCACGCCACCGCAGGACTCCTTCTTGCCGCGTCCACTGCGGTGGAGTGCAGGGGCCGGGGCAGTCCCCTGGCCCTCCAGCTTCCTGAACACCGCCCAGGCCTGGCCGTAGATGCCGGAGCGCCCGGCACCCTGCACCTGGCCGACACGCTGCTTGAAGTTGGCGTAGTCGATGTCCTCGGCAAGGCTCGCCATGGCGGCGGCGAAGGCGGCCGCGGAGCAGGTCCCGCGGAACGGGTAGTCCGTCCCGGCACCGGCGATGGTGGGCGACAACTCCGGCAGGAAGTGCTCCCGCAGGGCGTCAAGGTCTCCAGCCACGCGAGCACGGACGGTGAGCCCGGGCTCTCCGTGCTTGCGAACGATCGAGAAATAGCCGTGTTGGGTTGCGAGCCACATGGGGTCCTCCTGGTGTCTGCTTGAAACCTATGCACACGCCACGGGCGCGGCAGAGATCGCAAATTTGCGGTCCTGCACGCTCACCCGAAGACACCAGGGGTTGACGCCTGCTCCGAGGGTGCTAACCCTGGGTGGACGAGGAACTCCCGTGCCTGCAACGACGAGTCAGCACCGGCCCCAAGACTGAACATCCCCTGAAGGAACCCCTGGACTTCGCGCCCTGGCGCGGCAGGTGGACCCGTGTGCCCACCACCGGCGTTCCTTGAGATCCCCAGACCGTTCCCTCGGCGACCTCCCCACCCGGCCGGATCTCCGGCCAGAAGGAGGACGCCATGTCCAATCACGTTCCCGACCCCCTGCGGGTGGTCTACCTTCCTGTCCTGAAGAACGGGCGGCCCGCTCCCCATGCGTGCCCCCACCTCGTGCTGCTCGATGAGCAGGGTCGAGTACTCCGGTTCGTCCGGATGACCCGTGCCCGGCTCCTCCGGGCGGATGGCGGCGACGTCGTCCTGCAGCAACGCGAGGAGCGCAGTCGACTTCGGCGACTCGTCGCCGAGCTCTCCTGCAGCGGCGTCAATCCCTGGCGACGCGGCTAGGCCGGTAGTGAGCACACTGGACACCTGAAGCGCCGGGCGCGAAGGCAAGTCACCCGGTCGCCGGGGGAACTGTCTCCTCTCCCCGAGCCCCCGCTCAGATCCCGGTTCCGAAGAACAGGGACACAGTGCCGGACTCCCCGCCATTGTCGTCGTCGTACATGGCCCCCATCAGGATGTCTCCGACGCCGTCACCGTTGACATCACCGCCGGCGCTGACCGAGGTCCCCAGGTAGTCGCTGCTGCTATTTCCTCGAATCTCGCCGTCGGCCACGGCCAGGTCGACGAGACCCGAGACCGGCCCATAGACGATGTAGACGGCACCAGCGTGTGAGGACACGCCCTCCGCCCCGATGACCAGGTCGTCGATGCCATCGTTGTCGATGTCGGCCACGTCGACCGACTGGCCGGCGTAGGTACTGCTCCGCTCACCGACGACCTTGGCCTCGGCGCCCCCCAGGTCGATGGTGCCGGTGCGGGACCCGTCGATCACGTAGACCACACCCGAGTCACTGCCGCCGTCATCGCTGCCGTAGGCGGTGACGACCACGTCTCGCTGCCCGTCGTCGTCCAGGTCGCCCGACGCCATGGCCCAGCCAGCGTAGTCATGGTCGTACTCGCCGACATACTTCACATCCGCCAGGCTCAGATCCTGGTTTCCGCCGCTGACATCACCAAAGA